>JAUNGM010000027.1:13749-56041 GCA_030524545.1 Eubacteriales bacterium | reverse complement strand
GAAGCCCGCGACTGAACGAAGCGTTAAGCTTCGTGAAGTGCACGGCGCAGTAGTGAGAGAGTGTGCTCGCACGTAAGAAGTGCACGGCGTACTACTGTCGGACGATGATTTTGAACCTTCCCTTTATCATAAATTACATTATAAACAAATACAGGAGGCACTAAACATGTATCCAAATCTATCTACAATTCAACAACTGGCATCCCTGGGCCAATATCGCCGCATTCCTGTATGCCGGGAACTTTATGCAGACCGCTACACTCCCGTAGAAGTCATGCGTACACTCCGAAAGGCAAGCAAGCACTGCTATCTTCTGGAAAGTGCCAGCCAGACGGAGGTCTGGGGAAGATATTCTTTCCTTGGCTATCAGCCAACCATGGAAATCACCTGCACAGACGGTCTGATGCGAATCCGGCAGACCTCAGCAGACGGGCAAAAAGAAGAGACAACCAGACAGGTCGCCCACCCCGGCAATACCCTTCGTGAGATCCTGAGCCGCTATAAAAGTCCTGTAATTGAGGGAATGCCGCCATTTACCGGAGGCCTGGTAGGCTATTTTTCCTATGATTACATCAAATACAGCGAGCCGAAACTGAAGCTGGAAGATCATGAGGAACCTGACTTCCGTGATATGGATCTGATGCTCTTCGACCAGGTGATCGCCTTTGACCATTACCGTCAGAAAATCCTTCTGATCACAGGCGTTATGACAGATGATCCGGAAAGCTCCTATAAAAAAGCAGAGCAGACCCTTGCGGATATGGCGGAACTGATCAAATACGGGCCGAAAAAAGAATTCAGACAGTTAAAGCTGCAATCTGAGATTCAGCCCCAGTTCCCGAAAGAAAAATACTGTCAGATGGTAGAAACGGCCAGACATTATATCCGGGAGGGAGACATTTTCCAGGTGGTACTTTCCAATCCCATGAGAGCCAAAGCAGAGGGCAGCCTTTTTGATACTTACCGTGTCCTTCGGGCAACGAACCCGTCTCCGTATATGTTTTATTTTACCAGTGATGATATTGAAATAGCAGGCGCTTCGCCGGAAACTCTGGTAAAGCTGGAAAACGGAAAGCTGAGCACCTTCCCTCTTGCAGGAACAAGACCAAGAGGAAAGACACGTCAGGAAGATCTGGAACTGGAAGCCGGTCTTTTGAAAGACGAAAAGGAACTGGCGGAACACAATATGCTGGTAGACCTGGGAAGAAATGACATCGGCAAGATCAGCAGCATCGGCAGTGTAGAGGTAGAAAAATATCTCTGTGTGGAACGTTTCTCCCATGTGATGCATCTGGGCAGTACAGTGACCGGAACGATAAAAGACGGGAAGGATGCTGTGGATGCCGTAGATGCTATCCTTCCTGCAGGAACCCTTTCCGGGGCACCGAAATTCCGGGCCTGCCAGATCATTGAAGAGTTGGAGCAGAGCAAACGGGGAATTTACGGGGGAGCCATCGGCTATCTGGATTTTGCAGGAAATCTGGATACCTGCATTGCCATCAGGCTTGTTTATAAAAAGAACGGAGCCATCTGCATCCGCTCCGGTGCGGGAATCGTGGCGGACAGCGTACCGGAAAAGGAATTTGAGGAATGCTGCAACAAAGCCAGGGCAGTGGTAAATGCCATCACACAGGCACAGGAGGGATTGGAATGATAATATTGATCGATAATTACGACAGTTTTTCCTATAATCTTTATCAGTTGATCGGTTCGGTAGAACCGGATATCAAAGTTATCCGGAATGATGACTATACAGTAGAAGAGATTGAAGCAATGCACCCGGAAGCCCTTATCTTATCACCCGGTCCGGGGAAACCGGCTGATGCGGGAATCTGTATAGAGGCCATCCGTTATTTTGCCGGAAAGCTTCCTGTTCTGGGGGTCTGCCTGGGGCACCAGTCCATCTGTGAAGCCTTTGGCGGTACGGTATCTTATGCAAAAGAACTGATGCACGGCAAGCAGAAGACGATACATAAAATCGGGGAGAGCGTTCTTTTTCAGGAAATGCAGGACGAATTTCCGGCCGCAAGATATCATTCTCTTGCGGCAGTCCGGGAAAGCCTGCCGGAAGTATTGAAGATTACCGCTGAGTCCGGGGACGGTGAAGTCATGGCTGTAGAACATAGGGAATATCCTGTTTTTGGAGTACAGTTCCATCCGGAATCTGTCATGACGCCGGACGGAAAAACGATGATTGAGAATTTTATGAAAGCAGTGCGGCAGCCGAACCGTAATGAATCAATGTTATGAGCTGAACGGCAGGATGAAGTGCAAGATACCATGAAATAGACAGAGAAATGAAAAGAAATATAAAAAGAAACATAAAAAGCGCTAAAAAGCGAAAGGAAAAGAGAGATGGAGGAGAAGAAAATGATCAAAGAAGCCATTATTAAGCTTTCCAGGAAAGAAGACCTGACTTATACAGAAGCAGAAGCGGTTATGAATGAGATTATGGGCGGAGAGGCGACTCCTGTTCAGATGTCCGCTTATCTGACAGCTCTTTCCCTGAAGGGGGAAACGATTGACGAGATTACCGCATCCGCAGCCGGAATGAGAGCACACTGCATCAAGCTCCTTCACGATATGGATGTCCTGGAAATCGTAGGAACCGGAGGAGACGGTGCAAATTCCTTTAACATTTCCACCACATCATCCATTGTCATTGCGGCAGGCGGTGTTCCGGTGGCAAAACACGGCAACCGAGCAGCCTCCTCCAAATCCGGCGCGGCAGATGTGCTGGAAGCCCTTGGTGTGAAGATTACCCTTTCTCCGGAACGAAGTGCGGAGATCCTGAAAAAAATCAACATTTGTTTCTTGTTTGCCCAGAACTATCACATTGCCATGAAATACGTGGCACCAATCCGCAAAGAGCTGGGAATCCGTACGGTCTTCAATATCCTTGGGCCTCTCAGCAACCCGGCAGGTGCTAATATGGAGCTGATGGGAGTATTTGATGAGAGTTTGGTAGAACCGCTGGCGCAGGTTATGGCAAAGCTGGGGGTAGTCCGCGGCATGGTGGTCTACGGGCAGGATAAACTGGATGAGATTTCCATGAGCGCCCCGACTTCTGTCTGCGAAATCCGTGACGGGTGGTTCCAGTCTTATGAAATCACGCCGGAGCAGTTCGGCTATTCCAGATGCTCCAAGGAAGATTTGGTTGGAGGAACTCCCGAGGAAAATGCAGCCATCACAAAAGCAATCTTATCCGGCGAGGAAAAAGGACCGAAGCGTCAGGCAGTCTGCTTAAATGCCGGTGCTTCTCTGTATATTACCGGAAAGGCTGCCACTATAGAATCAGGTGTTCGTATGGCAGAAAATCTCATTGACAGCGGAGCTGCTTTAAAGAAACTGGAAGAGTTTATTGAGGAATCCAACAAATGAGCAGAAATATACTGGAAGAAATCGCAGCAAAAACAAGAGAGCGGATCGAAGCGGAAAAACGCAGTATGCCCCTGGAAGCCTTAAAACAGAAAATCAGGGCGCAGGAGGCAGCGGGCAGGGCTGTATCCAGGCCTTCCTTTTACCAGGCCTTGAAGAAATCCGGAATGTCCTACATTTGTGAAGTAAAAAAAGCATCACCTTCGAAAGGGATGATCGCACCGGATTTTCCTTATCTGGAAATTGCGCGGGAATATGAGGCAGCAGGGGCTGCGGCTATTTCCTGCCTGACAGAGCCGTTTTATTTTTTAGGAGATGACCGCTATCTGGAAGAGATTGCGGCTTCTGTGAGGATTCCGGTCTTGCGGAAGGATTTTACGGTGGATGAGTATATGATCTATCAGGCAAAGGCCCTGGGAGCTTCTGCTGTTTTGCTGATCTGTGCCATTTTGGATGACGGGCAGCTTTTGGAATACCGCACTTTGGCAGAAACACTCGGCATGGATGCCCTGGTGGAGGCACATGATGAAGAGGAAGTGCAGAGGGCACTGGCTGCCGGGGCGAAGATCATCGGAGTGAATAACCGCGACCTGCGCACCTTTCAGGTAGATGTGAGCAACAGTATCCGGCTTCGGGAGCTTGCACCGAGAGACGTGGTTTTTGTTTCTGAAAGCGGTATCCGCACAGGCGGGGATATCCAAAAGCTTTATGAGAAGCAGGTAGATGCTGTGCTGATTGGAGAAACGCTGATGCGCAGTACGGATAAAAGGGCGGCTTTGGAGATGCTGAACGGAGGGCCGCTTACAGAAGAATCTCATAAAGCAGCAGAAAAGGAATAAGAAAGTTTAGAAGGAATTTGAGATGACAAAGATAAAAGTCTGCGGGCTTCGGAGTACGGCGGATATAAGTGCTGTAAATGCTGCCGGGCCGGATTTTGCCGGATTTATTGTGGAATTTCCCAAAAGCTTCCGGAGTATTTCCGGGGAAGAAGTAAAACGATTATCCGCAGGGCTTGGGAAGGGAATTCTTCCGGTGGGAGTGTTTGTGAATGCTCCGGTGGAATTGCCTGCCAGGCTTCTGGAGGAAGGGTGTATTGCCCTTGCCCAGCTTCATGGGCAGGAGGACGAGGCGTATATCCGGTCGCTCCGCAATTATACGGATAAGCCATTGATCAAAGCCTTTTCCATAAAGACCAAGGAGGATATCCGGGAGGCGCTTAGCAGTACGGCTGACTATATCCTTCTGGACCAGGGGGGCGGAGGAACGGGAAAAACCTTTGATTGGTCCCTGGTTCCCACACTTTCCCGGCCGTATTTCCTTGCAGGAGGTCTTGGTACGGAAAACCTGGGAAAAGCTGTTGAAATGCTTCATCCCTGGGCAGTAGATCTCAGCAGCAGCCTGGAAACCAAGCGGCAAAAAGACCCGGCCAAAATTATGGAAGCTGTCCGGACAATAAGACAACTGAATTGTGAAGAAATAGATTAATATGAGAAACGAGAGGAGAAAGAATTATGTCCAATGGAAGATTTGGTATCCATGGAGGCCAGTATATTCCGGAAACCCTGATGAATGCGGTACTGGAGCTGGAAGAGGCATACCTTCATTATAAAGATGACCCGGAATTTAACCGGGAGCTGACAGAACTGTTAAACGAATATGCAGGACGTCCGTCACGTCTGTATTATGCAGCCCACATGACAGAAGACCTGGGCGGTGCAAAAGTATATTTAAAAAGAGAAGATCTGAACCATACAGGTGCCCACAAGATCAATAATGTCCTGGGGCAGGTGCTTTTGGCAAAGAAAATGGGAAAAACCCGTGTGATTGCAGAAACAGGTGCAGGCCAGCACGGCGTAGCAACGGCAACGGCAGCAGCCCTGATGGGGATGGAGTGCGAGGTTTTTATGGGGAAGGAGGATACGGAGCGCCAGGCACTGAATGTATACCGCATGCGTCTCCTTGGGGCAACGGTTCATCCTGTTACCTCCGGAACAGCAACCCTGAAGGATGCCGTATCCGAAACCATGCGTGAATGGACAAACCGGATTGCAGATACCCATTATGTTCTTGGCTCTGTGATGGGACCTCATCCGTTTCCCACGATCGTCCGGGATTTCCAGGCGGTGATCTCCAAAGAGATCAAAGAGCAGATGCTGGCAAAAGAAGGAAAGCTGCCGGATGCGGTTCTGGCCTGTGTAGGCGGCGGCTCCAATGCCATCGGTACCTTCTATCATTTTATCGAAGATAAAGAAGTTCGTCTGATCGGCTGTGAGGCAGCCGGAAGAGGAGTAAATACAGCAGAAACGGCAGCAACCATTGCAACAGGCCGGCTTGGCATTTTCCATGGAATGAAGTCTTACTTCTGCCAGGACGAGTATGGTCAGATCGCCCCGGTGTATTCCATTTCCGCAGGTCTGGACTATCCGGGCATCGGACCGGAGCATGCACACCTCTACGATATCGGAAGGGCGGAATATGTGCCTGTAACAGACGAGGAGGCCGTGGAAGCATTTGAATACTTATCCAGAACAGAAGGAATCATTCCGGCGATCGAGAGCGCCCATGCCGTGGCATACGCCCGCAAGATCGTACCGGAAATGAGGAAAGACCAGAGTGTGGTCATCACTATTTCCGGACGGGGAGACAAGGATTGTGCAGCCATTGCACGTTACAGAGGGGAGGATATCCATGAATAAGAGAATTACAGAAGCATTTGCAGAGGGAAAGGCATTTATCCCGTTTATTACCTGCGGAGACCCTTCTCTGGAAGTAACGGAGCAGATCGTTTATGCCATGGAAGAAGCCGGAGCAGACCTGATCGAGCTTGGCATTCCCTTTTCCGACCCTACCGCAGAGGGGCCGGTAATCCAGGGTGCCAATGTGCGGGCCTTATCCGGAGGGGTGACTACCGATAAGATTTTTGACATGGTGGTAAAAATCCGCAGGAATTCCAAAATCCCCATGGTCTTTATGACCTATGCCAATGTAGTATTTTCCTACGGAACAGAGCGGTTTGTAAGGACTGCGGCGGAGATTGGGATGGATGGCCTGATCCTGCCGGATGTTCCTTTTGAAGAAAAGGCGGAATTTGATACGGTCTGCAAAAAATACGGCCTGGATTTGATTTCTCTGATCGCTCCGACCTCCCACGAGAGGATTGCACAGATTGCAAAGGAAGCGGAGGGCTTTGTCTACTGCGTTTCATCTCTTGGTGTAACCGGAATGCGCTCACAGATCACCACAGATATCGGGGCGATGGTTCAGCTTGTAAAGAAAGAGAAAGATATTCCCTGTGCAGTCGGCTTTGGAATCTCCATTCCGGAACAGGCTGCCAAAATGGCAGCGCAGGCAGATGGGGTAATCGTGGGTTCTGCCATTGTGAAGCTTTGTGAAACCTATGGGAAGGAATGTGTACCTTACATTAAAGAATATGTGAAATCCATGAAGGATGGGGTAAGAGGCATTCTGTAAGCAGCAGAAAATAAAGTGTCTTTGGAAGAGATATTCCGGGATGCTTTATTTTTTTGCCCGCAGCAGGGCTTCCTGGTCATAGTTCTGTCTTTTTTTGAAAGAAGTCCATGGATTTCTCCGTATGATGCGTGTATAATACAGAGAAAAACAGGGGCTTATCCCATTAGGGAAAATGCAGCATGAAGCTTCCGATTCTATGTATGAAGAAATCCAGGAGGAACAGAAAATGAGAGAAAGTCTGGAAAAATATGTGAAAGAGAATGAGAAAATGGTGTTTGAACTGTTAAAAGAATTATGCAGTATTCCGGCTCCAAGCCATCATGAGGAACGGCGGGCAGAGTTTTGTAAAAAATGGTTGGAGGCTCAGGGAGCAGAGGGCGTTTTTATTGATGAGGCGCTGAACGTGATTTATCCCTATGCCTGTGAGGAAGGCAGGCCGGTAGCGATTTTTATGGCCCATATGGATACGGTATTTCCGGATATGGAACCTATGGGAGTGGAAGAGAGAGACGGAAAGCTCTTTTCCCCGGGCGTAGGCGATGATACGGCAAATCTGGCCATTCTTCTGATGATGGCCCGCTATCTTGCCATGGAAAAGCCGGAGACCGTCTGCGGAATTGTCATTTCCCCGAATGCCTGTGAGGAAGGGCTTGGAAATCTCAAAGGTGCCAGGGCACTGGTGGCAAGGTATGAAGACCGCCTGCAGCAGGTGATTTCCTTTGACGGCAATGCGGATGATATCTGTACCAGGGCCGTTGGCTCAGAAAGGTATCGCGTGGAAGTCCTGACAGAAGGAGGCCATTCCTATTCTGATTTCGGAAACCGGAATGCCATTGCGTATCTGTCAAAAATGATTGAGAAATTGTATCAGTACCAGGTACCGCAGGACGGCAGTAAAACCACCTATAATGTAGGTATGATCCAGGGAGGAACCTCTGTCAATACTATAGCGCAGCAGGCGGAAATGCTTTTTGAATTCCGTTCGGATAACAGGGAAAGCATGCTGGTTGTGAAGCAGAACTTTGAGAATGTGCTGGAAGAGTTCCGGGAGAAGGGCCTGGAGATCCGGGTGACTTTGCTTGGAGAGCGTCCCTGCGGAAAGACGGGAGAGAAGAGTGAGGGGCAGAAACGCGTAGAGAAAACCTGTAAAGAGGCACTGGAGAAATGGACCGGAAAACCTGCGGAATTAAGATCCGGTTCTACAGACTGCAATATTCCTCTTTCCATGGGAATTCCTGCAGCCACCATCGGCCTGATTCAGGGAAAAGGCGCACATACCAGAGAAGAGTGGATTTCGATCGACAGCCTGAAACCGGGAATGTGTATTGCAGGAGATATGCTGGAAACCTGCCTGAAGTAAGCAGGGCTTTGGCGGCAGCAAAAAGGCTTAGTAAATGGCGTAAAAAATCTGACAGACAATCAGGAGGGATTATGGAGTTTCAGCATGAATTGATTATTCCAAACGAAGACCTGCCTTTTAAGCTTTTTCTGTTTGAGGGAGGCAGCGGAAATTATATCAGGGAGAAGCACTGGCATACATCTATCGAAATTTTTGCGGTTCTGGAAGGCTCCCTGTCCTTTTATCTCAATGAAGTGGAGCATCCCCTTCATGCGGGGGAATTTCTGATTATTAATTCCAACGAAATTCACTCGATCTATGCACAGAAGGAGAATGAGACAGTGGTGCTGCAGATTCCTTTGAAGCAATTCGGGGATTATTTTACTGCACAGAGATATATTCGCTTCTCCAGCACTTCGGGAGATCCCAGGCAGGATGCCCATTTGGCAGGGCTGATTCAGAAGCTTTATCAGGTATATGCACAGCAGCAGCTGGGATATGAGCTTCGTACCCGATCTCTGTACTACGAAATTCTGTACCGTATGGTAGGCTATTATCGTGTGACGGAGGTGGAAGAACAGGAACTGCGTTACAGCCGCAGGCTGGATGCCCTGTCAAAGATAACGGGATATATGCGGGAACACTATACGGAGGATTTAAAGCTCTCGGATGTGGCAGCCACCTTCGGCTATTCCGCAGAATATCTGTCCAGGATGTTCAAAAAATATGCAAAGGTCAATTTTAAAGCATATTTGCAGGATATCCGCATGACTTATGCCCACCGGGAGCTGATGAATACGGATAAGACCATCGGCCAGATTGCCATGGACAATGGATTTTGCACAAGCCGGGCTTTTTCCAAGGAATTCCGAAAAAGATACGGTATCCTTCCAAGTGCAGCAAAAAGCCGTGAAAAAGTGCCTTCAGAAAATAAAAATGTCAAAAAAGTGCTATAGATTAGACAAGAAAACCGGCGCAGGAAATTTGTTTCTATGGTATCCTGATATCACCAGCAAGAGAGAAGCGGTACGAAGGGATACATGGAAAACGTGCCGCCGGACAACAGAAAGGCCTATGGGCATACCATGATGCGCAAAAAACACGCGCAGTAAGGAGGAAATACCCTGCGGGCATACCATGATGCGCAGAAACATGCGCAGTAAGGAGGAAAAGGTGAAGATTCAAAATGTAGCAGATGCTTCTTTCCGCAAATACGGAAAGGTATTAGAGGGTTATGATTTCAGCGCACTTTTGAAAGAAATGAAGCACACACCGGTTCCGGAGGATGTGATCTATGTTCCTTCCGTAGAAGAACTGGAAGCGCTGGATGTGGCAAAGGATCTTAAGAATAAGGGATACGGGGGACTTCCTATTCAGATCGGCTACTGCAACGGCCACAATAAAAAACTGAACGCAGTAGAGTACCACCGCAATTCCGAGATCAATGTAGCAGTGACCGACCTGGTACTGCTGATCGGATGCCAGCAGGATATTGAGGATGATTTTACATACGATACATCGAAGATTGAAGCATTCCTTGTACCTGCAGGAACAGGAATTGAAGTTTACGCAACGACCCTTCACTATGCACCATGCCACGTAAACGACGGCGGTTTCCAGTGTGTAGTCGTACTTCCGGCAGGAACCAACACAGACCTGACCTTTGAAACGGCCAAAACCGGCGAGGACAGCCTGATGACAGCGAAGAACAAATGGCTCATTGCACACGAAGAAGCCGGCATCGAAGGCGCATTTAACGGCCTGAAGGGCGAAAACATCAGTATTGACTGATCACGAACATTATAAATCGAACATAAATCAAACGAAAACTCAACAAAACAAAATGAAAAGGAGATAATTATCATGATTGACAACATGCCAAAGGTAAAAATCGGAATCGTAGCTGTAAGCCGTGACTGCTTCCCGGAGAGCCTGTCCGTAAACAGACGCAAAGCTTTAGTAGACGCATATACAAAGAAATATGATGCAGCAGACATTTATGAATGTCCGATCTGTATCGTAGAGAGCGAGATCCATATGGTTCAGGCTCTGGAAGATATCAAAAAAGCAGGCTGCAACGCTCTTTGCGTATACCTTGGAAACTTCGGACCGGAAATCTCCGAAACTCTTCTTGCAAAACATTTTGAAGGACCGAAGATGTTCATCGCAGCAGCAGAAGAAACCCAGAACGACCTGGTTCAGGGCCGCGGCGATGCGTACTGCGGTATGCTGAATGCAAGCTACAACCTGCAGCTTCGTAATATAAAAGCATACATTCCGGAATATCCGGTTGGCGACGCAGAAGACTGCGCAGATATGATTCATGAATTCCTTCCGATCGCAAAAGCAATCGAAGGACTGAACAACCTGAAGATCATCAGCTTCGGACCGCGTCCGTTAAATTTCCTTGCATGTAATGCACCGATCAAACAGCTTTACAACATCGGCGTTGAGATCGAAGAGAACTCCGAGCTTGACCTGTTTGAAGCATTCAACAAACATGCAGGAGACGAAAGGATCCCTGCAGTTGTAAAAGAAATGGAAGAAGAGCTTGGCGCAGGCAACAAGAAACCGGAAATCCTTGCAAAGCTTGCTCAGTATGAGCTGACTCTCCTTGACTGGATCGAGGCACACAGAGGATACCGCAAATATGTTGCAATCGCAGGCAAATGCTGGCCGGCATTCCAGACCCAGTTTGGATTTGTACCTTGCTATGTAAACAGCCGTCTGACTGCAAAGGGCATTCCGGTATCCTGTGAAGTAGATATCTACGGATGCTTAAGCGAATTCATCGGAACCGTTGTCAGCGATGACATTGTTACCCTTCTGGACATCAACAACTCCGTACCGAAGGATATGTATGCAGAGTCCATCGAGGGCAAATTCAACTATACACACAAAGATACCTTCATGGGCTTCCACTGCGGAAATACTGCTTCCAGCAAGCTGTCCTTCTGCGAGATGAAGTACCAGATGATTATGGCAAGATCTCTTCCGGTTGAAGTTACTCAGGGAACTCTGGAAGGCGATATCAAACCTGGCGATATTACCTTCTATCGTCTGCAGAGCACTTCCGATAACAAACTGCGCGCATACATCGCACACGGCGAAGTTCTTCCTGTAGCAACCCGTTCCTTTGGTTCCATCGGTGTATTTGCAATTCCGGAAATGGGACGTTTCTACCGTCACGTACTGATCGAAGGAGGATATCCGCATCACGGCGCTGTTGCATTCGGACATCACGGCAAAGCTCTGTTCGAGGTATTCAAATACATCGGTGTTCCGGTAGAAGAAATCGGCTACAACCAGCCGGCAGGCGTAAGATATCCGACAGAGAATCCGTGGGGATAATAGAACTGTTTGAATATCATATATGACTTTTTTTGCAGCATCCCAGGAGAATTCTCTTGGGATGTTGCAGTAATGGTATAATCTACGGTAATGACCCGTACGACAGGAACTGTTTTATGAATGTATCAGGAGGAAAATGAAATGTATTATATAGGCGTTGACCTTGGAACTTCCGCTGTAAAACTGCTTCTCATGGAAGAATCCGGTAAGATCTGCAACATCGTATCCAAAGAATATCCTTTGTTCTTCCCGCATCCGGGCTGGTCCGAGCAGAACCCGGAGGACTGGTTCACCCAGAGTCTGGAGGGAATCAAGGAACTGACCAAAGACATTGACAAGTCACAGGTAGCAGGAATCGGCTTTGGCGGCCAGATGCACGGCCTGGTAACTCTCGATAAAGATGATAAAGTCATCCGTCCTGCAATCCTCTGGAACGACGGACGTACCGGAGCGGAGACCGATTATCTGAACAATGTCATCGGCAAGGACAAGCTTTCCCAGTATACGGCAAATATTGCATTTGCAGGCTTTACCGCACCGAAGATTCTCTGGATGCAGAAAAACGAGCCGGAGAAATTCGAAAAAGTAGAAAAGATCATGCTTCCGAAGGATTATCTGGCATACTGCCTGACAGGTTCTTTCTGTACAGACGTATCCGATGCTTCCGGTATGCTTCTTCTGGATGTCAAGAACCGCTGCTGGTCCAAAGAAATGCTGGAAATCTGCGGCATTACGGAGGCACAGCTTCCGAAGCTGTATGAGAGCTGGGAAGTCGTAGGAACCCTGAAACCGGAAGTGGCAGAAGAACTTGGCATGTCTGCGGATGTTAAGGTAGTAGCAGGCGCAGGTGATAATGCGGCTGCAGCCGTAGGAACCGGAACGGTTGGAGACGGACAGTGCAACATTTCCCTTGGAACCTCCGGAACGATCTTTATTTCCAGCAAAGAATTCGGCGTTGATGAAAACAATGCCCTCCATTCCTTTGACCATGCGGACGGCAGCTATCATCTGATGGGCTGTATGCTGAGCGCAGCTTCCTGCAACAAATGGTGGGCAGAGGAAATCCTTCAGACAAAGGACTTTGCGGCAGAGCAGGCACCAATTACCAAACTTGGCGAAAACCACGTATTCTTCCTTCCGTACCTGATGGGAGAGCGTTCCCCGCACAACAACCCGGATGCAAGAGGCGTATTCTTTGGTATGTCCATGGACACCACAAGAGCAGACATGACACAGGCTGTTCTGGAGGGCGTTGCGTTCGGCCTTCGCGATTCTCTTGAGGTAGCAAGAAGCCTTGGAATCAAAATCGAACGCACCAAGATCTGCGGCGGCGGTGCCAAGAGTCCGCTCTGGAAAAAGATGATCGCGAACATCATGAACTTAAAGGTAGATGTTCTGGAAAATGAGGAAGGACCTTCCATGGGAGGTGCAATGCTTGCAGCCGTAGGCTGCGGCGCATACCCGGACGTAGAGACCATCGGCAAAAAGCTGGCCAAAGTGGTAGACACCGTAGAACCGGAACCGGAGCTGGTAGCCAAATATGAAGAGAAATACCAGCAGTTCAGAAAACTGTATCCGACAATGAAAGAATTATTCTGATTTTTTTATTATTTTATAGAAAATACCCCGAAGGGATGGTTCCTTCGGGGTATTTTCGGGTTATAAATATGGAGTATCTATAAAGTGGTGCGAGGGGAGAGCTCACAGTTGCGAAGGCCGCACTCCCCTCGCGCTCCCCTGTTGGCCACGCCCGCAGCCGGATACTTTTTCCAATAAAATGCCATTTAGATATCCTGCCGCGCAGGCAGGTGCGCATGGCACTAGCATTGGCTATATGCCATTTAGATATCCTGCTGCGCAGGCAGGTGCGCATGGCACTAGCATTGGCTATATGCCATTTGGAATATCCTATCGCGCAGCCGGCGTGCCCAAGATGGGGGAGTTTGAGGGGGCCCTTCGGGCTTCGCAACTTTGAGATGGGCCCCCTCAAGGTTTCCTTTAGTTCTTAAATTACTTCTTTTCTAAAGAATTAAAACAGTCCTGTGATCTTTCCGGTTTCGTCTACGTCGATTCTTTCTGCAGCCGGAACCTTCGGCAGACCCGGCATGGTCATGATCTCACCTGTCAGGGCTACGATGAAGCCTGCGCCTGCGGAGATCTTCAGGTTACGTACCGTTACTTCGAAATCGGTCGGAGCGCCGAGCTTGGTCTGGTCGTCCGTTAAGCTGTACTGAGTCTTAGCTACACAGATCGGGCAGTTGCCGAAGCCGAGAGCTTCCAGTTCTTTTGCCTGTTTCTGAGCATTTGCAGTCAGGACAACCTTCTTGCCGCCGTAGATCTTCTGAACGATAGCGTTCAGTTTGTCTTCGATGCTGCCTTCCAGTTCGTAGGAGTATGTAAAGTCGTTCGGCTCTTCAACAAGACGGATCACTTCTTCAGCAAGCTTCACGCCGCCTTCGCCGCCTTTTGCCCATACTTCGGAAAGAGCTACGTTTACGCCAAGTTCTTTACATTTTGCTTCTACCAGGTCAAGCTCTGCCTTGGTATCGGTCGGGAATGCATTGATGGCAACCACACATGGAAGTTTGTATACGTTCTTAATGTTGTTTACGTGTTTCAGAAGGTTCGGAAGACCTTTTTCCAGAGCTTCCAGGTTTTCGGTGTTCAGGTCAGCCTTAGCTACGCCGCCGTTGTATTTCAGGGCACGTACGGTAGCTACGATTACAACTGCGTTCGGTTTCAGGCCTGCCATACGGCACTTGATATCCAGGAATTTCTCTGCACCGAGGTCAGCGCCGAAGCCTGCCTCTGTAATAGCGTAATCAGCTAATTTCAGAGCCATCTTGGTTGCGGTTACGGAGTTACATCCGTGAGCGATGTTTGCGAATGGTCCGCCGTGAACGATTGCAGGAACGTGCTCCAGGGTCTGAACCAGGTTTGGTTTCAGGGCATCTTTCAGAAGTGCGGTCATAGCGCCTTCTGCATGAAGGTCACCTGCGGTAACCGGTTTCTGCTCGGAAACTTTGCCGTAGGTATATCCGATGATGATCCTGGAAAGTCTTGCTTTCAGGTCTTTGATGTCGCTTGCAAGACAGAGAACTGCCATGATCTCGGAAGCAACGGTGATGTCATAGCCGTCTTCACGAGGCATGCCGTTGGTCTTACCGCCAAGGCCGTCTACTACGTTACGGAGCTGACGGTCATTCATGTCCACGCATCTTCTCCAGGTGATCTTTCTCGGGTCGATGTTTAATGCGTTGCCCTGGAAGATATGGTTGTCGATCATTGCTGCCAGAAGGTTGTTGGCTGCGCCGATGGCATGGAAGTCACCTGTGAAGTGCAGGTTGATGTCTTCCATCGGAACTACCTGTGCGTATCCGCCGCCTGCAGCACCGCCCTTAACGCCGAATACCGGTCCGAGGGATGGCTCACGCAGAGCTACCATAACGTTTTTGCCAAGTTTCTGCATACCGTCTGCAAGGCCTACGGTTGTGGTGGTCTTACCTTCACCTGCCGGTGTCGGGTTGATCGCGGTAACCAGGATCAGTTTGCCGTTTTCTTTGTCGGAATCTTTTAACAGATTGTAGTCGATTTTTGCTTTGTACTTGCCGTACTGCTCCAGATATTTGTCGTCAATACCTGCTTTTGCTGCAATGTCAGTGATTGGAAGCATTTCGCATTCCTGTGCGATTTCGATGTCACTTTTGAATCCCATGAGTTCTTCTCCTTTCATTGTTAAAGGCCTTCTTTTATACACAACAAGACAGCCGGGCCCTGACTAAGGGTAAAAAAAGGGCAGTATTTGATAAAATCAAATACTGCCCAGACGGTCGGCTGTAACAAACCGCTGATTCCCTTGTGGTAAACTCCACTGCTCCGCCAGTCATCAGCGATTTCTTAATTGTTATTTTGAATTCTAGCACTTTATCCAAAAGCTGTCAATGATTTTCTTGATTTTTCGGCAATTATTTCATGAAAATTTTATAATTTGAACCATTGCTATCTGTCGGGAGTATGTTAGAATATACCATAACATCGAAACACAATATATGTGAAAATGGAGAGAATTGTATGACTAAGACTGAATTCCTGGAGACGCTGAGAATACAGTTATCCGGCCAGATACAGGCAGGTAAGGCAGAAGCCCATGTGCGGTATTACCGTGATTATATAGAGGAACAGACAGGACGGGGGCGCAGCGAGGAAGAAGTTCTTGCGGAACTGGGCGATCCTCGTTTGATTGCCAAGACTCTTCTGGATACCGACCCGGAGTCCGGTCAAGGCATTTATGAGAGCAGCGGATCCGGATATGGGAGTCAGGGATATGACAGCCGGGTCTATGAGGACGCCGGTTACGGCAGTCAGGAGGATAGCGGGAACCGGCAGGGGCATGTGAAACATCATAGTTACAGGCTGGATCTGACAACCTGGTATGGAAAAGCGATTGTAATTGCCATTGCCGCCGCTGTGATCATAGGGCTGATTATTCTTATTGGAACGGTGTTGCCTGTTATTATCATTGCAGGGCTGATTCTTACCCTTATTTCCTGGATCCGCCGAAGATCCTGAAGAACGGTTTTGATGCCGGCTGCAGACGGCAGGCTGTGAATAACAGAATAACAGTGACATTTTCAGAAGCTGTCAGTACATTACCTGTGGTAATTGTGCGGCAGCTTCTTGGTATATATGCGTAATTGGAATCCTGGTCAGTCATACATCTTGCGGAATTCCGTTGGTGTGCAGTTATTTGCAAGGCGAAACATGCGGAGAAACGCAGAGATGCTGGTAAAGCCCGACTGGAGCGCTACTTCGGTAACAGAAAGGTCGGGATCCAGGAGCAGGTTTTTGGCATGGGCAATGCGTTTCTGGTTCAGGTATTTATAGAAAGAAGTGCCTGCATACTGCCGGAAAAGGCGTGTAAAGTGGTATTTGCTGAAGCCTGCCAGAGAGGCCACCTGCTCAAGGGTAAGATCCTCTGTAAAATGATCGCTGATATAATTGGTGACAAAAAGAAACTTTTCCATATATTCTTTTTGCTTGCTGTTTTTGGCATCAAAATTCTGCTGGATGATCTCCGCATGATTTCTTCCCACTTCCGCCAGGATCAGGAGAAAAAGCGAGTACACCACTGTTCCGCTGTAAGGAAGGCCATCGGCAAACTCTTTTTTGATCTTCAGCATAAGCTGATGGATCTCTCCGTGAATCTGGGGATATTTCTCCGGGGTAATCAGTATAGCCGGGCTGATGATGGAGGAGAGCACATCCAATTCATTAGAGGCAATAGAAGAAAGGGTGGACTGGAAAATCATCCGTTCCCCATGATCCGGTGCAAAAAGTTCGTGGATAACGCCCGGGCAGATAATGAGAATATCTGCTTCCCGGATAAAATATTCATTATTGCCGCATTTGGCACGGTAGCTGTTTTCTGTCGGCATGATCAGTTCAAAAGGAATGTGCCAGTGAGGCGGATAATCTTCTGCTTCATCATTGTTGTACAGACAGATTTCCATATCATTTCTGTAGTTTACTGTTTCATGAATGCCATTGAGATTTTCAATCATTTTTATCACCCTTGTCAAAAAGAAAATATTTATTAATGTGAAAAATTGCGAAAGTTATAAATTTATATTATCATAAAAAAAGAAAAATAGTCCACCTAATTTGTGAAAAATGGGAAAATAGAAAAACGAAAGAAGTTTTTAATGCGCTATAATTAACAAAAAAATAGGATAAAACTTGTTTAAATTTGACAATGCGTTTAAAAATAAAGCAATAATTCGTAGCTAAAGAACAATAATTATAAAGATAAATACAATTTTATTTGGTATCATTTATTCATCGAAACACAGAAACGGAAATAACAAAACAAAAAAACAAAAACAGAAAGAGGTAAAGGAGGATATTTATGAGTAAGAAAAAATGGATATCAGCAGCGTTGTCTATGGCAATGGTAACAGGAATGCTTTCCGGTGCGGCAGTCACCGTTCGTGCAGATGAGGCAGAAGAGATCACCTGGATGTTCTGGGATGATCTGGAAGCAACCGAGGACCTGATCACAAAAGGCTATAAAGAGGTTATTGACCGCTACAATACGGAATATGAAGGCAAATATCATGTAACCCCGATCACCACAAACCTGGAAGAATATGACGGCAAATTAAATGCCCTCATTGCTGCAGGACAGACCCCGGACTGCTTTATCTGCAACCCGGGACCGAACATGGATGTGTATGTAAATGCGGGATCAGCAGCAGATCTGACAGACATTCTGACCAATCAGGAAGCTGACTGGTATGGAACCTTTACAGACGGTATTTTTGAGAGAATGACCTATGACGGCAAGATCATGGCAGTTCCGACCAACTTTGCCGCAGCATGTGTATATTACAATACCGAGATTTTTGAAGAGGTAGGCGTAGAAGTTCCGGCAACCTATGACGAACTGCTGGAAGTGTGCAAGAAGATTCAGGAAGCAGGCTATGCTCCGATCTCCTGTTCCGCAGGTACTGCATGGTGTCTCTCCATGGTAGCAGGTTATCTCTGTGACCGTCAGGGTGTGGATCTGGGTGCGATTGCTTCCCACGAGGCAAACTGGACAGACGAAAACTGCATCGCTGCAGGCGAAAAACTGAAAGAATTATCCCAGTATTTCCAGGAAACAGCAGCAGGTGATTCCAACGACCAGGCTACGGCAAACTTCTATAACGGCGAAGCAGCTATGCTGGTTCAGGGCTCCTGGGCAATTGCTCAGATCAATGGAAATAACCCGGATTTCGAAGGCAAATGCGGCGTATTCCAGTTCCCTGGAATCGACGGAGCAAATGACCCGAACCGTATGATCGTAAAAACAGACAACCTGATGATGAGCTCCACAACCGAGCATCAGGATGCAGTTATCGCCCTGATGAAGACGTTTACAGATGAAACTGCTCAGAAATACACAGCAGAAGTAGGCGGCAAATTCCCGATCATCAAAAATATCGAAATCGATTATGATGCAGCTCCGGCACAGCTTAAATATGTTCAGGACATTATGGCAAATGCAACAGGTACCTTCGGATTCTATAACGAGTCTCTGGCATCTGTAGAAGCAGGCGATTGCTTCGACAACGCAATGGTTGATATCTTCCTTGGCAACCAGACTCCGGAAGAAGCATTCCAGACCGTACAGACATTCTATGAGGAGAATGTTTGGGAATAAGCAACTCCATGACAGACTATGGTAAATGAAATCCATAAAGGATAAATGAAGAAAGGCCGCTGCAGAACGGAGGTAAGTCGTGTTTGCCAGCGGCCTTTCCCATTTATGACAGATATGCAGGAAACGGCTCCATAGGCGCGCTTTCTGCATAAAACAGACCTGCGCGGTAAGAAAGGAGCAGCTATGGATAAGATTTTAAGAGATAAAAAGGCTATTTTTGTATTTACAGCCCCTGCGTTTCTTATGTTCGTAGTCATTCTGGTAATCCCGATCTTTCAGATGGTGTATTATTCTTTTTGTGACTATGCGGCACTGACGCCGCCGGAATTTATCGGGCTGGCGAATTATAAGAAATTGCTGTTTAAAGATGCAACCTTCAGGATTGCCCTGAAAAACTCTATTTTCTTTATGATATTTTCGGCTGTCAGCCAGCAGATCATCGGTCTGGTCCTGGCAGTGCTTTTGACTAATATTCCAAAGGGAAGAAATGTATTTAAGAATATTTATTACCTTCCCTGTGTATTGTCTTCTGCAGCTCTTGGTCTGCTGTGGGCATTTATGTTCAATCCGAAGATCGGTATTAACCAGCTTCTGGCTAAGATCGGAATCAAAGGAC
Organism: Eubacteriales bacterium; assembly: GCA_030524545.1. Taxonomy (GTDB): domain Bacteria; phylum Bacillota; class Clostridia; order Lachnospirales; family Lachnospiraceae; genus Blautia_A. Next base: position 36,685 of record JAUNGM010000027.1, on the reverse strand, counting down.
CTATGTGGCTGATGGAATCCAAAGGCTTCATTGTACTTCCGATGTGGGTGATCGCATTTGTGGCGCTGTGGCAGTATGTAGGACAGAATATGATGCTTTATATGGCACAGATTACCGGTATTTCCCGGGATATTTACGAAGCCGCTTATATAGACGGCGCATCCAAGCCGAAAGCTTTCCGCTACATTACCATGCCATTGGTCAAACCGATGATCGTGACTTCCCTTTCCCTGAACTGTATCGGTTCCCTGAAATTCTTTGACCTGGTCTACAACATGACCCAGGGCGGACCGAATCACAGGACAGAGGTGCTGGCCACGGAGCTGTACGCAGAAGGCTTTAATTACTTCAAATATGGCTATGCCAGTGCGATTTCCGTAGTTTTGCTGATCTTGTGCCTGATCGTCACTTTGCTTGTTAAGAAAGTGATCAAGGTAGAAACATATGAATCATAGGAGAAAGGGGGATAAGCATGGGTGATAAAGGAGTAACAAAAACACAAAGAAAAAAATTAAGCCCGGTCATCATAGCCATTTATGTGCTGCTGGTCGTTCTGGCTGTTATTTATATCGCACCGCTTCTGTGGATGTTGTCGGTTTCCCTGAAAGATAATGCGGAGGTCATGTCCGCACCGTTTTCCCTGCCGAAGGCGATGCAGTTTGCCAATTATGCCGAGGCGTGGACGCTGGGAAAACTGGGCAAGGCACTTGTGAACTCCGTTCTGGTCTGCGGTGTGACACTGATCGTTAGTATGTTCTTCGGCGCAATGGCGGCTTTTGCCATTGGAAGGATGAGATGGAAACTTTCCGAGGGAATGCATACATTCTTCCTGATCGGAATGATGGTGCCTGTACACTGTATTCTGATTCCGCTGTTTGTGCGCTTTGCAAAACTGGGGCTGACCAATTCCAGATTCGGCCTGATGCTTCCGTATATTACATTTTCCCTGCCTATGACGATCTTCCTGCTGACAGGGTTCTTCAGATCTATGCCGGGAGAGCTGTTTGAGGCAGCGGCCATTGACGGATGCGGGATTTACAGATGTTTCTTTAAAATTGCGCTGCCGCTTTGCAGAACAGGATTCTTTGTATCCGGGCTTATGACCTTTGTCAATAACTGGAACGAGCTTCTTCTGGCAATGGTTTTTATTTCGGATCCGGAGAAGAAGACGCTTCCGGTAACTCTGACGTATTTCGTCGGACCGTATGCTACCAACTATGTGCAGATGTTTGCAGCGATTATTATTGCAATTGCACCGACGGTTATTGTATATTGTATGTTTAGCAACCAGATTGTGGAAGGTCTGACTACCGGTGCGGTAAAAGGATAAATACAGACGGAGCAGTGCCGGGATCTTCCGGCAATCGTCACTAAAGGAGACAGATATGAAGAGAGAAGAGGCAAGAAAAAAAGCACAGGCGCTTGTTGCACAGATGACTGTGGAGGAGAAAGCAAGCCAAATGAGATATAATGCCCCTGCAATTAAACGATTGGGAATACCGGCGTATAACTGGTGGAATGAAAATCTTCACGGAGTTGCGCGGGCCGGACAGGCTACGGTATTTCCGCAGGCGATCGCTCTCGGGGCTGCCTTTGATACGGAACTGATGGAAGAAATCGCAGATGTGGTAGCAACAGAGGGACGTGCCAAATATAATGCCTATTCCGGCAAAGAGGACAGGGATATTTACAAGGGGCTGACCTTTTGGGGGCCGAACGTCAATATTTTCCGGGATCCGCGCTGGGGGAGAGGACATGAGACTTATGGCGAGGATCCGTATCTGACCAGCCGTCTTGGAGTTGCTTATGTAAAAGCCCTTCAGGGAGACGGCGAAACGATGAAGACTGCTGCCTGTGCCAAGCATTTTGCAGTCCATTCCGGGCCGGAGGAGCTGCGCCATGAATTTGATGCACAGGTAAGTGCGAAAGATCTGTATGAAACGTATCTTCCGGCTTTTCAGGCTTTGGTAGAGGAGGCCGGGGTGGAAGCAGTCATGGGGGCCTATAACCGGGTCAATGGGGAAGCAAGCTGTGCAAGCCCGGCATTGCAGAAAATTTTAAAAGAAGAATGGAAATTTGAGGGACATTTTGTTTCGGACTGCTGGGCAATCCGTGATTTTCATGAAAACCATATGATTACTGCAACGCCGAAGGAATCGGCGGCTCTGGCTGTCAATACAGGATGTGACCTGAACTGCGGCAATACTTATTTACATGTTTTGAAAGCGTATGAAGCCGGACTGATCAAAGAAGAGACGATTACGGAAGCGGTTGTACGGCTCTTTACCACACGTTATCTTCTTGGAATGTTTGACGGAAGCGAATTTGACAGTATCCCATATTCGGAAGTGGAGTCAGCGGAGCATCTGCAGATTGCGCAGAAGGCTGCGGAAAAGAGTATGGTGCTTCTGAAAAATAATGGAATTCTGCCTCTGAAAAAAGAAAATCTGAAGTCTATTGGAATTATCGGTCCTAATGCGGACAGCCGCAGGGCGCTGATCGGAAATTATCATGGTACCGCATCCAGGTATGTGACTATCCAGGAAGGAATTCAGGATTATCTGGGAGAGGATGTCCGTGTCTATACTTCTGTGGGGTGTGAGCTTTTTAAGGACAGGACGGAAGCACTGGCTTATGAGCAGGACCGTCTGTCCGAAGCGAAGATCGTGGCGGATCAGAGTGATGTGGTGATCTTGTGCGTGGGCCTGGATGAGACTCTGGAGGGAGAAGAAGGAGATACCGGAAACAGCTATGCATCCGGCGACAAAGTTGATCTTCAGCTTCCGAAGGTGCAGAGGGAGCTGATGGAAGCCGTTGCGGAGACGGGCAAACCTGTGGTGCTTTGCCTGATGGCGGGAAGCGATATTGATCTGAGCTATGCTGCAGAACATTTTGACGCTGTGATCGATATGTGGTATCCGGGCGCCCGGGGCGGCAGTGCTGCTGCAAGGATCCTGTTCGGGGAGGTTTCTCCGTCCGGAAAGCTTCCGGTGACCTTTTATAATTCTCTGGAGGAACTGCCGGAATTTACCGATTATTCCATGAAAGGCAGAACCTACCGTTATATGGAGAAAACGGCGCAGTATCCCTTTGGATATGGCCTGACCTATGGAAATGTACAGGTCGTTTCCGCAGAAGCGGTTACCGGAGAGAACGGACTGATGATCCGGGCAGAGGCGGAAAACAGCGGCACTATGGAAACGGATGATGTGGTTCAGGTTTATGTGAAAAATATGGAATCTTCCCATGCTCCCGGAAATCCGGTACTCTGCGGATTTGCCAGAATCCATCTTGGTGCGGGAGAAAAGAAAGAAGTGCAGATACCGGTTTCGGATGAAGTATTTACAATCGTGGATGATACAGGAGAAAGAAGAGAAGAGGGACACCGCTTTACGTTTTATGTAGGGTGTTCCCAGCCGGATGCCCGCAGCCGGGAACTGACCGGAAATGCTCCGGTGGAACTTCTTTTTGAACGATAATTTTTAAAAGGGAGCATTTTAGAATGAAAGAGACGACAAAAGCAAGGCTTTGCGGGCTGATCGATGAGGCCATTGCGGACGGGATTACAGCAGGGATGAGCATGCTGGTCCGGAAAGAGAATGAGGAAGTTTTTTATACAAACCGCGGCTACAAAAAACGGGAAGAGAAGTGTGAAATCCGCAGGGACACGATTTTTCGTCTTTATTCCATGTCAAAACCCATTACGGCAGCGGGAGCCATGATTCTTATGGAGCAGGGGAAGCTGGATCTGGCACAGCCGGTGGAGGAGATTCTTCCGGGTTTCCGGGGACTTCAGATAGAGGAGAACGGAACGTTCCGCACGGCAAAGAAACCAATTACAAGCCTTCATCTTCTGAATATGACATCGGGATTAACATACGGAGGAGAAGATACGCAGGCAGGTAAAATGATTCTGGAATATCTTCAGGAGTGTGAGACGAAGATGGACACGGAGCAGGCAGTGACCACAGAGGAGTTTGCGAACCATATTGGTTCGATCCCGCTGGCTTTCGACCCGGACAGCTCCTGGTGCTACGGGCTTTCAGCGGATATTCTCGGCGCTGTGATAGAGAAGGTGTCCGGGATGCGGTTCGGGGAGTTTCTTGAGAAGTATCTTTTTGCACCTCTTGGAATGAAAGACACGGGTTTTTGGGTGCCTGAGGAAAAGCAGCACAGGTTAGCGGATGCGTATGAAACAGCCGGCGATGGAAGTATGGTCCCATACACGGGGAATAATCTGGTGATCTCATACGATATGAAGAGCGCACCGGCTTTTGAATCAGGAGGTGCGGGACTCGTTTCCACCATTGATGATTATGCAAAATTTGCGCAGATGCTGTTAAATGGAGGAAGCCTGAACGGAATCCGGGTGATGTCTCTGAAGACGGTGCGGTTCCTGACTTCCGGGGAATTGTCACGGAATCAGCAGGATGCCATGGAACAGTGGCTTGGATTGGAAGGTTACACATATTCCCACCTGATGCGAAGAGTGAAAGATACGGGACGGACAAGCGGACTGTCACTGGAGGGAGAGTATGGCTGGGACGGCTGGCTTGGCTGTTATTTTGCAAATTTTCCAAAGGAGAATATGACAATCCTTATGATGCAGCAGAAAAAAGACGCAGGAACTATTCCCCTGACAAGAAAGCTGAGAAATGTGTTGCTTGGGGAATGATCCGCAGAGAGTTCAGCAGAGAAAAGAGTAATAACACGCCGGTTTGAAGAGCATTTGTTCAGACCGGCGTGTTCTTTGCATTTGGACTAAAACGTTCTTCCGGTGAAGACCGCTACGGATCTTGCACGGAGAACAAAGGTGCTGTCAATGCGGGTTTCCTGGCCTTCCGGGTAGCAGTAGCGGCCCTGGCCGTCGCCATACGTATTGACGCTTAAGTACCATGAGCCGCGCTGATGCAGGTTGGGAAGGGTGATGGTGACATCTTCCCAGTAGGAGTTCACGGAGATATAGACCAGATCGTCCCGTCCTCTTTCCCGGTTATAGCCTGCAAAGCTTACGGAGAAGGTTCTGGCGTCCTGCGGGATCGTGACATCCTCTGCGTTCAGGTTGTGGGTATGGATCGGATCCATTCCGCAGACGGCATCCGGGAGCTTTTTGCGGATCACAGGATGTTTGAAGCGATAGTGGATCATGAATTTGAAAAATTCAAATAAGTCCCGGTTTCTGTTCAGCAGATTCCAGTCCAGCCAGGAAATCTCATTGTCCTGACAGTAGCTGTTATTATTGCCGAACTGTGTATTCCCGAATTCGTCGCCTGCCAGGAACATCGGCGTTCCGCGGCTGCACATAAGGATCGCACATGCGTTGCGGATCATGCGGTAACGGAGACGGAGAGTTTCCTGGTTATTGGTTTCACCCTCTGTGCCGCAGTTCCAGCTTAAGTTGTTGTTAGAGCCGTCCGTGTTGTTCCATCCGTTGCTTTCGTTGTGCTTATCGTTGTAGGCGTAAAGGTCATATAGCGTAAAGCCGTCATGGCAGGTAAGGAAATTGACACAGGAGTTATAGCCTGCATAATTGTTGTTCTGGTCTTCATAAAATCCGCCGTAAAGGTCTCCGGAGCCGGAAATGCTCCATGCGGCATTCCAGGACTGCCAGCAGTCTCCTTTCAGAAAGCCGCGAAGGGAATCCCGGTATCTGCCGTTCCATTCTGCCCAGCGTCTGCTGGCAGGAAAGCTTCCTACCTGGTACATGCCGCCGGCATCCCAGGCCTCTGCGATCAGCTTCACATTGCTGAGAACCGGATCATAGGCCAAGCTCTTAAGGAGGGGCGGGTTGTTCATGGGGGAACCGTCTACATTTCTTCCGAGAATGCTGGCAAGGTCAAAGCGGAATCCGTCCACCCGGTAGCTGACAGTCCAGTAGCGGAGACATTCCAGAATCAGCTGCTGGACAATGGGATGGTTGCAGTTGAGCGTATTTCCGCAGCCGCTGAAATTGTAGTAGTTGCCGTCTGGTGTCAGCATGTAATAAACATTATTGTCAAGGCCCTTAAAACAGAAGGAAGGGCCTTTTTCATTGCCTTCCGCTGTGTGGTTAAACACAACGTCAAGAATGACTTCAATGCCGTTATCGTGAAGCGCCTTGATCAAAGTTTTCAGTTCAGTTCCTTCCTGATTGTATTCCTGGGCAGCCGTATAGCTGGTATTGGGGGCAAAAAAACTTACGGTATTATAGCCCCAGTATTCCAGCAGCTTCTGCCCGTTGACTTCCCTGGTATTTACAGTCTCGTCAAACTCAAAGATCGGCATCAGTTCCACGGCGTTAATGCCCAGCTCCTTCAGATAGGGAATTTTTTCCATGAGTCCTGCAAAGGTTCCTCTGTGCTGTACACCGGAGGAGAGGTGCTGGGTAAAGCCTCTTACATGAAGCTCATAAATGACAAGATCGCTCATTTCCCGGTTGGATTGCGGCGCATCACCCCAGTCAAACATGTCTTTTACGACACGGGCATGATAGGCATTTTCCTGTTTATAGCCCCAGATGCGCTGGCCGGCGACCGCCTTTGCATAAGGATCCAGCAGGATATTTTTTTTGTCAAAAAGAAGCCCCTTATCCGGACAGTATGGCCCGTCGATGCGGTAAGCATACTCAAAATCTTCAATATTCAGGCCAAATACGATCATGGAGTATACATCTCCGATCTTATAAGCCTCGGGGAAGGGAAGGATTGCAAACGGTTCTTCCTGTCCTCTGTGAAAGAGCAGCAGTTCGCAGGAGGTACCGCTATGGGTATGGATCGTAAAATTCACTCCGCTCTGCAGCGGTGTTGCTCCATTCACTTCAAACATTCCGGGACGGACAGGATACCCTGAGATTTCTGCCATGGGTGAGACTTCCATGGGATATTCGGTTACAAATTTCTGGTTATATATTTTCATCGGTCTGAACCTGCCTTTCTTCTTGTAAAAGCTTGCCTTTCTTATTCTATCACAGATTTCGCGTTATGGGTAGGCGTTTACTTCGGCAATTTATATTACCAAAAAAATGAAAAGAAATATAAAATCTAGTTGACAAATAGGAATAGTCGGCATATAATAGCATCATCAAATAAACATATTAAACAGATAGGTTAATAGGAAAAAAGAATGATAAAACAATGAGAGGAGAGGGAAGTATGAGAAACAGAAGTTATTTTATGGAGCAAAAGATGTGTAAGGATATGTCCATGTGTATGTGTTGCTTTATGAATATTCAGGTTTCTTGTCGTCTCTCTTCTGATAGGTGCGGAATATAATGCGGTCTGCACAGGAAGCACGATTTTTTGCGGCTTTTGAGACGGGGGAACAGAAATATCTTCCGTCTTTTTTATTGGCCGGAGAACAAAAACAGAAAAAGAAGTATCCGGACAGGAGAAAGAGAAGGGAAGGAAGAAAGATGGCAGAAATTTACGTTGATGGTGTGGTGGACATTACGGATGTTGTGTGTCCGATTACTTTTGTAAAGGCAAAGGTGGCTTTGGAGGAGCTGGATGACGGGCAGGTGCTTTCCATCAGACTGAATGATGGGGAACCGGTACAGAATGTGCCGAGAAGCATTAAGGAAGAAGGCCATCAGGTGCTGAAGCTGCTGAAGAATGATGACGGCACCTATCAATTGCTTGTGAGAAAAACAGGTGACTGAAAGACGGAAACATTAACTTCGATTGTTGAGACAGCGAAAAAAGGGCCTTCGGGCATATCAGGATGCGCGGAGAACACGCGCAGTTAGGAGGAAATGTATTATGAAAAAAAATAGAGTAGTTACTTTGGGATTGGCAGCAGTTCTTGCATTGGGAACCGTAAATGGAGCGGCAACCGTTCTGGCGGATGATACGGTGGAAATCACAAATGTTTCTTATGATCCTACAAGGGAGCTGTATGAGCAGTACAATAAGATCTTTCAGGAGCATTGGAAGGAAGAAACCGGCCAGGATGTGGAGATCACACAGTCTCACGGCGGTTCCGGAAAACAGGCACTGGAGGTTGCCAACGGCCTGGAAGCAGACGTTGTAACGCTTGCACTGGAATATGACGTGAAAGCGGTGCAGGACGCGGGGCTTATTGAGGACGGATGGGTTGATGAATTCCCTCTGGACAGCTCTCCCTATACATCCACGATCGTTTTCCTTGTAAGAAAGGGCAATCCGAAGAATATTCAGGACTGGGGGGATCTGGTAAAAGAGGATGTGGGGATTATTACCCCGAATCCCAAAACTTCCGGCGGTGCAAGATGGAACTATCTGGCTGCATGGGCATACGCGGACAAAGAATTTGACGGAGACGAGGAGAAAATAAAGGACTACATTCAAAAGCTGTATGAAAATGTGCTGGTGCTGGATTCCGGCGCAAGAGGAGCCACCACTTCCTTTGTAGAGAACGGACAGGGGGATGTGCTTCTTGCATGGGAAAATGAAGCGTTCCTTTCCATCAGGGATTATCCGGATGATTATGAAATTATAACTCCAAGCATCAGTATCCTGGCACAGCCTTCTGTTGCAGTGGTAGATGAAGTAGTGGATGACAGGGGCACCAGAGAGGTAGCGACAGAATATCTGAACTATCTGTATTCTGATGAAGCACAGAGAATTGAGGGGGACAATTTCTACCGTCCGTCCAATGAGGAGATTCTGAAGGAATATGCAGATGTTTTTGACCTTGAGCTGGAGCTTGTAACGATTGATGATTTCGGCGGATGGGATGAAGCGCAGGAAGTCCATTTTGCTGACGGAGGCGTTTTTGATCAGATCTACGAGAAATAGAAAGCAGGTAGTTGTATGAAAAAGGCAAAAAAGAGAGTGATTCCCGGTTTTGGTATTTCCATGGGAGTAACGGTTGCCATACTGAGTGTTGTAGTGTTGATCCCATTGGCTTCGCTGGCTGTCTTTACGGCGGAGCTTGGCTGGAAGGATTTTATTGAGACGGTTACAAGGGCGAGAGTGCTTTCCAGCTTTTATGTGAGCTTTATCACTGCATTGGTTGCTTCGGCAATCAATGCGGTGATGGGACTTATCCTGGCATGGGTGCTTGTACGGTATGAATTTCCGGGTAAGAGAATCATGGACGGCATGATCGAGCTTCCGTTCGCACTGCCTACGGCCGTTGCCGGCATTGCGCTCACCTCCCTGACTGCGGACAGCGGATTTATCGGCGCTTTTTTTGCAAGATTCGGAATAAAGATCGCTTATACCAGGATCGGTATCACAGTTGCCCTGGTTTTTATTGGAATACCCTTTGTGGTCCGTGCAGTGCAGCCGGTATTGGAAAAACTGGACGGTGCTTATGAAGAGGCGGCTATGGTACTTGGGGCATCTCCGGCAACGATTTTTCGGAGAGTCATCTTTCCGGAACTGTTTCCTGCTTTGCTGACAGGTACGGGGCTGGCGTTCGGGAGATGTATCGGAGAATACGGAAGCGTCGTGTTTATCGCAGGTAATAAACCGTATTATACGGAAATCGCACCGTTGATGATTATGTCCGAGCTTCAGGAATATGATTATGCCAGCGCTTCTGCCATCGCGCTTGTGATGTTGGCGGCATCCTTTTTAATCCTGTTTTTGATCAATTTTGTGCAGGCAAGAAACAACCGTTTGCTGAAAGGAGGCAATGCATAATGGAAAAAAGAAGAGAAGATTCAGGCCCTTTTAAGTGGCTTCTGATCGGCATCAGCGTCCTTTTTCTGGTCATTATGCTGGTTGTTCCGCTGATCACGGTGATCACGGAGGCGCTGCGTAAGGGATGGGAATTTTATAAAGAGGCTATTTTGGATGAATATACGGTCAAAGCTTTTTGGCTCACTGTGGAGGCGACGGTTCTGGCGCTGCTCTGCAACAGTGTTTTCGGGCTGTTTGCCGCATGGGCACTGACCAGATATCACTTTAAAGGAAAAAAGGTGCTGACGACACTGATTGATATTCCGGTTACGGTTTCCCCGATCATTGCCGGCTTGATCTACATACTGACATTTGGAAAACAGAGCCCGCTGTATCCGCTGCTGAAAGCATGGGATATCAAGATCGTTTTTGCAGTTCCCGGAATTGTTCTGGCTACGATCTTTGTGACATTTCCGTTTGTTTCCAGGGAATTGATTCCTGTTCTGGAGGCACAGGGGACGGATGAGGAGGAAGCGGCGGCATTGATGGGAGCAAACGGGCTGACGATTTTCCGGAAAGTAACTTTTCCTCATATTAAGTGGGCATTTTTATACGGCGTGGTACTTTGTACGGCAAGAGCAATGGGAGAGTTCGGAGCGGTTTCCGTATTGTCCGGCCATTTGAGAGGAAAGACGAATACCCTGCCTCTGCATATTGAAATCCTGTTTAATGAATTTCAGTATGTGCCTGCCTTTGCGGTATCGTCCATTCTGGTCCTCATGGCAGTGATCATTCTGATTCTGCGAAGTATTGTGGAGTATCTCGGGAAAAAAGAAATTTAGAGCTGCAGTTTACGGATGCAGGAGCAGGAAAAACAGAAAAGTCAGGGCAAAGACGGAATGGAGGAAGACATGTACGTAGAATTGAAAGATATTAATAAGACATTTGGAAGCTATAAAGCTTCGGATCATGTGAGCTTCGGTATTGAAAAGGGAAAACTGATCGGTCTTCTCGGGCCGAGCGGAAGCGGAAAGACAACGATTCTTCGAATGATCGCAGGACTGGAAACGCCGGACAGCGGCGAGATCGTGATTGACGGGAAGGTGGTCAATGACATTCCTGCAAGTAAGCGGGGAATCGGTTTTGTGTTCCAGAACTATGCATTGTTCCGGTATATGACCGTTTATGAAAATATTGCTTTTGGCCTGGAAGTACAAAAGGAAGAGAAGAGCAGGATCAAAAAAAGAGTGACAGAGCTGGTTGATCTGATTGGGCTTACCGGCCTGGAAAAACGGTATCCCAGCCAGTTGTCCGGAGGACAGCGGCAGAGGGTGGCATTTGCCAGGGCGCTGGCACCTAATCCGCAGCTTCTGCTTCTGGATGAACCGTTTGCGGCGATTGATGCCAAGGTCCGCAAGGAGTTGAGGAGCTGGCTGAAGGAGATGATCGAGAAGCTGGGGATTACCAGTATCTTTGTAACTCATGACCAGGAAGAGGCCATTGAAGTGGCGGATGAGATCATCATTACCAATCAGGGAAAAATCGAGCAGAAGGGAACGCCTCTGGAAATCTACCAAAGTCCGGAAACCGCTTTTACCGCAGCCTTTTTCGGGCAGCCGTCGGTTGTGGAAAATTACCGGATATTCAGAAGCTTTGAGGAACCGCTGAAAGGGGAAAAGGCAATTATCCGTCCGGAATTTATAAAAATCACAAAACTGGATGAGGTGCAGAAGTATAAAAGCTCCGCTTCGCAGGGAGTAGTGGAACGGGTGGCTTTCCGCGGTGATGCCATTGAGCTTCGTGTCCGTGTAGGAGAAGCAGTCCTTACTGCTAAGAGGGGGCTGGATGAAAGACCCGTACAGGCCGGAGAGACCGTGGACGTATTCCTTTACAGAATGCTTCTGACACGGGGCGATCAGGCATATCTGGTGGAGAATAACTCCTTAAAGGAAGATTCTCTTGTAATTTAAAAAAGAGGAGTCATAGACAGGGTCACCATGAACGATTTACGGAGAAAGGGGGAAGCCGTATGGAGACAAGGCAAATAGAAACGGATGTACTGATCATCGGCGGCGGTACGGCAGGCTGTTTTGCCGCGATTACGTTAGGCGCTGCAAAGGATAAGCGCATTGTGGTCGCAGAGAAGGCAAATATCAAAAGAAGCGGCTGTCTGGCAGCAGGGGTAAATGCACTCAATGCTTACATAACGGAAGGCAGGAAACCCGAGGACTATGTGGAGTACGCCAAAAAGGATGCGGCGGGAATCGTGAGAGAGGATCTTCTTCTCACTATGTCCCGGAGGCTGAATCATGTGACAAAGAAGATGGAGGAGTTTGGACTGGTCATTCTGAAAGATGAGAAGGGCCGGTATGTTGCAAGAGGAAACCGGAATATCAAGATCAACGGGGAGAATATGAAGCCTTTGCTTGCGGAGGAAACCGCACGCCAGGACAATGTAACAGTGCTGAATCATGTAAATATTACGGATTACAGGCTGGTGGAGGAGCATGGCCGGACGGTAGTAAGAGGAGCATATGGTTTTGACGTAAATAAGCCTGTTTTTTATGAAATTCATGCAAAAGCGGTGATTTGTGCTGCCGGAGGAGCAGCGGGACTTTACCGTCCAAATAATCCCGGCTTTTCCAGGCATAAGATGTGGTATCCTCCTTTTAATACGGGAGCAGGATATGCCATGGGAATTCTTGCCGGAGCAGAAATGACTACATTTGAGATGCGTTTCATTGCACTGCGGTGTAAGGATACAATCGCACCTACGGGAACGATCGCACAGGGCGTCGGTGCGAAACAGGTAAATGCCCGGGGAGAGATTTACGAAACAAAATACGGGCTGACAACTTCCGGGAGAGTGTACGGGACAGTCATGGAGAATCGTGCGGGGAGAGGCCCCTGTTATCTCCGGACAACGGGGATATCCAAAGAACAGGAACAGGATTTGTACAAAGCATATCTGAATATGGCGCCGAGCCAGACCCTTCGGTGGCTGGAATGCGGAAAGGGACCGGTGGAAGAAAATGTGGAGATTGAGGGAACGGAGCCGTACATTGTGGGCGGCCATACGGCCAGCGGCTATTGGGTAAATGCGGACAGAAGTACGACGGTTCCGGGACTTTTTGCAGCAGGTGATGTGGCGGGCGGATGTCCGCAGAAATATGTGACAGGCGCCCTGGCGGAAGGGGAGATCGCTGCGGAAGCGGTGCTGCGATACCTCGCGCAGGAGGATGCAGAGAGCGAAGACCGGGAACAAAACGGCCGGGAGCAGCGAGAAAAGGAACAGAACGACAGGGAATACAAAGACCGGGGACCGTCAGCAGACGGGACAGAACCCGGGATTCCAAACGATGCACAGGAGAAAAAGGCAGAATATGAAGCATTCCTGGCCGGGGAAGAAAGCGGCTTTTCGGCAGAACAGCTTGAGGAAGCCATGCAGAAGATTATGGACGAATATGCAGGCGGCATCCATACGGACTACAGGTACAATGAAGAACGTCTGGCTATTGCCGCAAAGAAGATCCGGGAGCTTATGCCGCTTCTTTATAAGCTTCATGCCGGGGATATGGATGACCTCCTTCGGATCTATGAGGTGCGGGAGCGCCTGATCGTCTGCCAGGCAGTCATTGCTCATCTGGCAGCCAGAAAGGAAACGAGATGGCACAGCTTCGGCGAGAATACGGATTATCCCGAAAAATCCGAAAAGTGGCGGAAATTTGTAAATTCGAGAATGGTTGACGGAGAGATTCAGATCATTTACCGGAATCTTAAGAACGGAGGGATTTGTCATGAGCATACGGATTCAGAAGGATAAATGTATCGGGTGCGGACAATGCACGGAAGCCTGTCCGGGAAACCTGATCAAAAAGGGAGTGGACGGAAAGGCAGAGATCCGTCATATCCGGGACTGCTGGGGCTGCACCTCCTGTGTGAAGGAATGTCCGGTAAACGCCATTTTGTTTTATCTGGGAGCGGATATCGGGGGCAGAGGAAGCGTGCTTACGGTTTCCGAAAAAGGTGATATCAGCACCTGGAGAGTGGAAGATGCATTCGGAAATGTGGAAACGATCCGAATTAATAAAAAAGATTCAAATAAATACTGAAGCATCTCTATATGGAAGCGGCAGAAAGCCGTTTGAGGAGATTTGGCTGTGACAATACAGCAATTGGAAAGAAGACAGGAAAACAGGGAGGATTTGAAATGGGAGATTTATTACATAATTCCGGGCGCACTGGCTGCGCCGATAGAGGTATACCTGATAATACGACGCACCTTGATGCACTGGAAGCGGAAGCGATTTATATCATCCGTGAGGTTGCTGCGGAATGTGAAAACCCGGTAATGCTTTATTCCATAGGGAAAGACAGTTCCGTGATGCTGCATCTGGCTCTGAAGGCATTTTATCCGGAAAAACCGCCGTTTCCGTTTCTGCATATCGACACCACCTGGAAATTTCATGAAATGATTGAGTTCCGTGATAAAACTGCAGAAAAATATGGAATTAGAATGCTTTCCTATACCAATGAGGAAGGAGTCAAAGCAGGGATCAATCCCTTTGACCATGGCTCCGCCTACACGGATATTATGAAGACCCAGGCTTTGAAGCAGGCTTTGAGCAAATACCAGTTTACGGCGGCCTTCGGCGGAGGACGGAGAGACGAGGAAAAATCCAGGGCAAAAGAGAGGATTTTTTCTTTCAGAAACGCAGCCCAGGCATGGGATCCGAAGAACCAGAGGCCGGAGATGTGGAAGCTCTATAATACAAAGATTCAGAAAGGGGAAAGCATCCGCGTATTTCCAATCTCGAACTGGACGGAAAAGGATATCTGGCAGTATATCCGCAGAGAAAACATTGATATCGTACCCCTTTATTTTGCAAAGGAACGGCCGGTAATCTTCCGGGACGGCAACATTATCATGGTGGACGACGACAGGCTGAAATTAAAAGAGGGCGAAAAGGTAGAGTATAAGAAAGTCAGATTCCGCACGCTTGGCTGTTATCCTCTCACCGGAGGCGTGGAGTCCGGGGCAGATACATTGGATGCAATCATAGAAGAGACGTTAAGCGCCGTATCCTCGGAGCGTACCAGCCGTGTGATTGACCATGAAGCGGCAGGCAGCATGGAAAGAAGAAAAAGGGAGGGCTATTTCTAAGATGGAAGGATTATTGAAATTTATTACATGCGGCAGCGTGGATGACGGTAAGTCCACCCTGATCGGACATATTCTGTATGACGCCAAGCTGCTTTATGCAGACCAGGAAAAGGCTCTGGAGCTGGACTCCCGTGTAGGAAGCAGAGAAGGAAAAATTGATTATTCCCTTCTTCTGGACGGATTGATGGCAGAGCGGGAGCAGGGAATTACCATTGATGTGGCATACCGCTATTTTACCACAGATCACAGAAGCTTTATTGTGGCTGATACGCCGGGGCATGAGGAGTATACCAGAAACATGGCTGTAGGTGCTTCCTTTGCGGATCTTGCAGTGATCCTGATCGATGCGAAGCAGGGCGTGCTTATCCAGACCAGGCGCCATGCAAGGATCTGCGCATTGATGGGAATCCGCCACTTTGTATTTGCGGTAAATAAAATGGATCTGGTGGATTACAGCGAAGCAAGATTCCGGGAAATTTCGGAACAGATCCGGGAGCTTTCGGAGGAATTGGCTCTTGCGGATGTCACTACCATTCCGGTATCGGCTACGGAAGGGGATAATGTAACAAAAAGATCCGGCCATATGCCGTGGTATCAGGGAGAGGTGCTTCTGCCGTATCTGGAGCAGGTGAAGGTTACGGATACGGAACAGGAAGAAGGTTTCTATCTGCCGGTACAGAGAGTCTGCCGTCCGAATCACGAGTTCCGCGGATTCCAGGGACAGATCGAGGCGGGTTCCGTGCAGGTGGGAGATCTGCTCACCGCCCTTCCAAGCAAAGAGCAGGCACACGTAAAGAGTATTTATGTGGGTGACAGACAGGCGGAAGAAGCGTTTATGGGCCAGCCTGTGACCATTCAGCTTGACAGGGAAGTAGATGTTTCCAGAGGATGTGTGTTGTCGAAAGAGTCCGGTGCGAAGATCACGGAGGATGTGACTGCATCGATTCTCTGGATGGATGATATTCCTCTGGAAAAGGGGAAGGATTTCTTTGTCAAAGTAGGAACCAGAATGATCCCCGGTGAAATGACGGAAATCCTGTATTCCATTGATGTAAACAGCGGAGAAAAGAAAGCTGCACAGACGTTGACAAAGAATGAGATCGCGGTGTGCAGGCTGAAATTTTCCGACAGGATCATTGCAGACGAGTTTCGTCATCATAAGACCCTGGGAGAGCTGCTTCTGATTGACCGTGTGACAAACATGACATCCGCATGCGGCGTCATTGAAGAAGTGAGGGAACTTACAAAAGAACAGAGTCAGGGAACTACTGTCAGGGAACTGCGTGCGGCCCTGAAAGGGCAGACCCCTGTGACGGTTGAATTTATCGCAGAAAAGGACGGCCTTACAAAAGAGCTTGTACAAAAAGCAGAAAAGCAGTTGGGGACGCTCGGACGCCATACCTACCTTTATGAACCGGAGGATGGAGAGGATTACGAAAAAACAGTGCGGCATCTCAACAATGCGGGAATCCTCGTGCTGCTGCTTCTGAAGGACGAGAAAGCACAGAAGACGCTTCTTCGAAAAGAGGATTTCTATTATTATGACTGGCAGGAGGAGGCAGGAGATTCCGTAGACGGAATCGTAGAGTTTATTAAAAAGATATCATCTTTCAGCAGTTATATTTCTCTGGAGGGAGATTATATATAAATGGACATATATCCATTTTAACATTGTGTAATGAGGAAGGAGAAGAAATACGATGGCAATTGATTATTCTGGTTTAAAGAAAGGCGGCTTTATGCGGCAGAAGCAGAAGGGATATTTCTCCCTTCGGCTTCAGGTGGTAGGAGGGACTCTTACCGCAGAAAACCTGCGGATTATTCAGGAAGTAGCGGACAGATTCGGACAGGGATATGTCCATCTGACTTCCAGGCAGGGAGTAGAGATCCCCTTCGTAAAATATGAGGATATTGAAACCGTGAAGGAAGAACTGGCAAAGGGCGGCTGCAAGCCGGGCGTGTGCGGACCGAGAGTGCGGACGGTGACGGCCTGTCAGGGAAACGGTGTCTGTCCAAGCGGGAATATTGATACATACCGGATCGCAAAGGAGCTTGATAAACGGTATTATGCCAGAGAGCTGCCGCACAAATTTAAGTTCGGCGTGACAGGATGCCAGAACAACTGCCTGAAAGCAGAGGAGAACGATCTTGGTGTTAAAGGAGCACTGTATGTGCATTGGAATGAGGAAAAATGTACGCTCTGCGGCGTCTGTGAAAAGGCGTGCCGCTCACAGGCGATTGAAATCAAGGACGGAAAGCTGGAAGCAGATTTTTCCAAATGTAATTACTGCGGACGCTGCGTAAAGTCCTGCCCGTTTGATGCATGGGAAGGAGAAAGCGCATATCTGGTATCCTTCGGCGGCCTGTTTGGAAATACGATCTATCAGGGAGATACGCTTCTTCCTTTGATCAAAACGGAGGAGCAGCTTTATCGTGTGACAGATGCTGCAATACAATTTTTTGATGACCATGCAAAGCCGGGAGAACGCTTTAAATTTACTCTGGACAGAGTCGGCTGGGATCAGTTTAAAAAGGTGATCACGGCAGCTTATGAGGGAGCAGAAGTACAGGGAGGCGCAGAAACACAGGAAAGCAGGAAGTAAAAGAGACGGCCGGTTTTGATGTGCGGCCCGTAGCTATGCAGAGAAGGAGAAATCATGGCAAAGAGAGTCAATAAACAGAGTTTCACAAAAGAGGTGCTGGAGGCAGAAGAACCGGTGCTGGTAGAATTTTATTCGGACGGCTGCCTCGGATGCAAGCAGTTTTCCCCGGTGCTTGGGGAAATGGAAGATGCATATGAATCCAGAATAAAGATTGTCAAGGTCAATGCGGCTTTTTCTGAAGAGCTGAAAGATGAATACGGGGTAGAGGTCTATCCGACGGTCCTGTTTTTCCGGAATGGAAAAGAAGATGAACGGCTGAAGGGAATCGTACCCCGGGATAAGCTGGAAAAAGTAATCGAAAAATATGCCGGAAGGGCGGAATAGGAGAAAAGCCATGTTTTTGACAGTAGCAGGAGAAAAGAAAGAGTTTCAGGATGGAATCAATATTGAGAAATTAATTGAACTGGAAAAGGTAGAGACACCGGAATATGTGACGGTGTCCCTGAATGATGATTTTGTGGACAGAGATGAATTTGCGGATACGAAATTGAAAGAAGGAGATTCCGTTGAATTTATTTATTTCATGGGCGGAGGTGCATGCTAATGGCTTTTACCAATGAACAACTGGAACGTTATTCCAGACATATCATCCTGAAAGAAGTAGGAGTGAAGGGACAGAAAAAGCTTCTGAACAGTAAGGTCCTGATTATCGGTGCAGGAGGGCTTGGAGCGCCGGCAGCCATGTATCTGGCAGCGGCAGGCGTCGGCACCATTGGGATCGCAGATGCGGATGAAGTAGATCTTTCAAATCTTCAGAGACAGATCATCCACAGCACGGAGGATGTGGGAAAGGCCAAGGTAAAGTCTGCAAAGGAAACCATGGAAGCGATGAATCCGGATGTAGTGGTACATACCTACCGGAAATTTGTGCAGGCAGATAATATCCGGGAGTTGATCCGGGACTATGATTTTGTCATTGACGGAACCGATAACTTTCCGGCCAAGTTTCTGATCAACGATGCCTGTGTGATGGAGAAAAAGCCGTTTTCCCATGCGGGAATCATCCGGTTTAAGGGACAGCTTATGACGTATGTCCCGGGGCAGGGACCGTGTTACCGCTGTGTATTTAAGTCTCCGCCGCCAAAGGATGCGGTGCCTACCTGCAAACAGGCAGGTGTGATCGGGGCCATGGGCGGTGTGATCGGAAGCCTTCAGGCCATGGAGGCACTGAAATACCTTCTGGGGATCGGGAACCTTCTGGTAGGAAAGCTGCTGACCTATGATGCGCTGAAAATGGAATTCCATACCATTACCCTTCCGAAAAAGACGTCCTCCTGCCCGGTATGCGGAGAGCATCCGACGATCACGGAGCTGATCGACTATGAGCAGACCGTATGTGAGGGAATTTAAAGTGTTTCCACAGACCGGCAGAAAAGCGTAATGATGTGAAATATTTCCGAAAGCAGAGGATAGGGATATGATCTATATTAGAAAAAAAGATTTTGACGAAATCGTGGATTATGCCAAAAGAGGTCTGCCGAATGAGGTATGCGGGCTTTTAGGCGGTACGATCGAAGGGGAAGAAAAACATGTGGAAAAAGTGTATTACCTGCAGAATCTGGATCAGAGCAGGGAGCATTTTTCCATGGATCCCAAAGAACAGCTTGCTGCAGTGAAGGATATAAGAAAAAACGGATGGAAGCTTATCGGGAATTTTCATTCGCATCCGGAATCACCGTCGCGTCCTTCAGAGGAAGATAAACGTCTGGCTTATGATAAAAATATCCGGTATCTGATCCTATCTCTCATGGAACCCGGGAACCCGGTATTAAACGCTTTTATCATTGAAGGCAATCAGGTTTTCAAAGAGGCGATTGTTTACACAGAGATTGAATAAAATGAAATAGGAAAAGGCGGTGTAGAATGGAATTTAATACAAAATTATTACATGGAAAAGAAGTCAGAAAATATCCCTATGGAGCAACTGTGCCGCCAATCAGCCAGGTGAGCGCGTTCACCTATGAAACTGCAGAAGAACTGGAAAAAGTATTTCAAAACAGGGCGCCGGGTTTTTCCTACAGCAGGATCTCCAATCCGGTGGTGGACGATTTTGAACGAAGAGTCTGCGAGTTGGAAAACGGGATCGGTGCAGTGGCCTGTTCCTCCGGCATGTCTGCCATCACACTGGCACTTTTGAATATTCTGGGAGCCGGAGATGAGGTGATTGCCGGAAGCGGATTGTTCGGCGGAACGATCGATCTTTTTGGCGATCTGGAGAAGTTCGGCATCACGACCAGATTTGCCGGGCATATTACCGTAGAGGAAATTGAACCTCTGATTACGGACAGGACAAAAGCCGTATTCGGGGAGGTCATCGGGAATCCGGGACTGGATGTGGTGGATATTCAAAGGGTTGCGGATTTTCTCCATGAAAGAGGAGTCCCGTTTATTGCAGATAACACGACGGCTACCCCGTATTTGGTAAGACCTCTGGATCTGGGGGCGGATATTGTCATCCATTCCGCATCCAAATACATCAACGGCGGCGGAAACTCCATCAGCGGTCTGATCATCGACAGCGGCAGATTTCGGTGGAATCCGGAACGGTATCAGGGCTTTGAAAAATATAAGAAATTCGGGAAATTTGCTTATCTTGCCAAGCTGCGCAACGGCATCTGGAGAAATATGGGCGGCTGCCTTGCGCCGATGAACGGTTTTCTGAATATTATCGGCATGGAAACGATGGGGCTTCGCATGGAGCGGATCTGCGAAAATGCAAAAAGGCTGGCTTTGGCGCTTGATTCCCTGGCGGGCATCTCGGTGAATTATCCGCTTCTTCCCCACAATCCGTACAGAGAGCTGACAGAGAGGCAGTGCAGAGGGCTTGGGGGCGGAATCCTGACCATCCGGGCCGGAAGCAGGGAACGGGCGTATAAGATCATCAACGGACTGAAATATGCCTGTAAAGCTACGAATATCGGAGATGTCCGCACACTGGTAATCCATCCGGCTTCGACCATTTATATTCACAGTACCCCGGCACAGCAGGCAGCAGCCGGTGTGTATGACGACTCCATCCGCGTCAGTGTCGGGATTGAGAATGGGGCGGATTTAGAAGAGGATTTCATTGCAGCAATCAGGGCATCGGAGGATTAAAAATGTGTTTATAAAAAAATAAAAAACCTACTTGCCAAATAGGAAAATGTGGAATATAATACAATTAATAAAACATATTAATCACGTATGAAATATAGGGTTAGAAAAATCGAAAAAGGGAGGATTTATCATGAGCAGAATTTATAAAGGAACATTAGGACTGATTGGAAACACACCGCTTGTAGAGGTGACAAATGTAGAGAAGGATCTTGGACTGGAAGCTACCATCCTTGTGAAATTAGAGTACTTTAATCCCGCAGGAAGTGTCAAGGACAGAATCGCCAAAGCGATGATCGAGGATGCAGAGGAGAAAGGCATTCTGAAAGAAGGTTCCGTAATCATTGAGCCTACTTCCGGAAATACGGGAATCGGCCTTGCATCGATTGCAGCATCCAAGGGTTACCGTATTATCCTGACCATGCCGGAAACCATGAGCGTGGAAAGAAGAAACATTCTGAAAGCATATGGTGCGGAACTTGTTCTGACAGAAGGCTCCAAGGGAATGAAGGGTGCCATTGCCAAGGCAGAAGAGCTGGCAGCAGAAATCCCTGACAGCTTTATCCCGGGACAGTTTGTAAATCCGGCAAATCCGGCTATCCACAGAGCAACCACAGGACCGGAGATCTGGAATGATACGGACGGTAAGGTTGATATTTTTGTTGCAGGTGTTGGTACAGGCGGAACTCTGACAGGTACAGGCGAGTATTTGAAATCCCAGAATCCGGATGTGAAGGTAGTCGCAATCGAGCCTGCCGGCTCTCCGGTACTTTCCGAAGGAAAAGGCGGCCCTCATAAGATCCAGGGTATCGGCGCAGGCTTTGTGCCGGATGTACTGAATACCAGGATCTATGATGAGATCATTAAGATTGAGAATGACGATGCTTTTGCAGCAGGTAAGTTACTGGCTAAGAAGGAAGGCGTTCTTGTGGGAATCTCCTCCGGTGCAGCCCTTCATGGAGCCATTGCGCTTGCAAAACGTCCGGAAAATAAAGGAAAAACAATTGTAGCGCTTCTCCCGGATACCGGAGACAGGTATTACTCCACTCCGTTATTTGCAGAGTAAACGGAGGATATATGAAGTTTTCGAAAAAAAGCAGGTATGGTCTGAGAGCATTGATAGATCTGGCAGTTTATTCGGCGAACGGTCACGTTTCTTTGAACAGCATTGCGGAGAGAAATGAGATTTCTCCGCAGTACCTGGAGCAGGTATTTGCAAGTCTTAGAAGAGCCGGGATCGTAAAGAGTGTCAAAGGCCCTCAGGGCGGATATCTGCTGAAGGAACCTCCGGAATCTATCACCGTTTCCGAGATTCTGCTTGCTCTGGAAGGAAGCTACCAGTTGGAAACAGACGACGGAAAAGAAAAGAACATCTCCGACGCGATCCAGACCCTTCTGATCGACCGGATTAATCAGCAGTTGGATGACATCATGCAGAATCTTACACTGAAAGATCTGAAGGAAGATTATCTGACCCGCAGCGGTTATGAGCAGGATATGTATTATATTTAAATGCCCATATGGATGAGATTGGCTTCATGGCAAAGACGATCGAAGAGTCAATCCCCCGGCAGGTTTCACAGAATTCCCGTCGGGGGATTGATTCAGCTTTCAGATATATCTGAGCAGCAGCCCTTTGCGGCTTCTCCAATTAAAACTTTTTTTCCTTCAAAGGCGAAGCCGTATTTACGGATTTTTTCTTCAGGTATTCCTTTGGCAGTCAGGGCGGCAGCGTAATTTTTGAAATGGATCTGTTCCAAAGCTCGTGTTACTGTGTCTATAAGGCTTTTTTCTTTTTGAGGTTCAAAAACTTTAAATTCCAGGATGATTCCATCCAGCCCCTGCTGCAATGGCTCCAGCATAACATCATATCTTCCGAAGCCGCTTTCTCTGTTAGAGAGAATATGATATTTTCCAAGCAGTTCTGACATCAGTCCAAGGACAAATCCGTGATAGAACCGTTCAGGTTCAGAGTGATCGGAGGCCCTTTTTCCCACATCAAAGGAACTGAAGGTTTCCAGGGAAACCTTATTCATGTACTGGTTCATGGCATCAAGATCGCCGAGAAGCAGAGCCTTTACAAATTGATTATAAACCGTGTCACTTCCGGCAAACCAGGTTCGTACCATATTTGTAAACATAATTCGCACTTCTTTATTCGTCAGGGAGAGTGTATAGATTTCCCGTCCGGACCACTCATTTGACATCATCTCCACTATCCCACCATTCACGAATAAAATGTGTTTTATCTATATAAAAATAATTTCCGGAAATAATTTTTTCAAAGTCCTGCTTTCCGATTGCAACCGTTTTTGCCATGGAGCCGCATCCCTTCTTGTTCTGATATTTGAGAAAAATATAAATGATGACAAAAGCAAAACATAATTGCTGCACCAAAAGTATAACTACTGTACAAAAAGTATAACTACTGT
>JAUNGM010000027.1:0-13739 GCA_030524545.1 Eubacteriales bacterium | reverse complement strand
GCCGAATATTTTCACAACCCGTTATTGATTCGGCTGTTATTGATTCGGCAAAACGAGTTTTATCGGTTCCTTACGCATTCAACATAGGCTATGGAAATCCGCGCCTGCATTTCCTTGCAATTTTTGACTTTCCATCCGTTTTTCTCAAGAAATTCCCTGTATTCTTCTGTGCTCCACTGATGTTCAAACGTTATTCCTGCGATTTTCAGGATTCCGGACCATAGACTGCTTATCAAGCCTCTCTTATGATTTACAAAATTAGGGGCGATCAAGATGCCTTTTTTCTTTAACACTCTGTCTATCTCTTCAAGGGCCTTTTCCGGATCCGGCATAACATGAAGTGCGTTGGCGATCAGAACCACATCAAAGGAATTATCTTCATAGGGCAGATTGACTGCATCTGCAACCTCAAATGTCAGATTGTCAGGGTATGTCCCCTTTTTGGCTTCTGCGATCATCCCATCCGAATAGTCTGTGGCTGTCATTCTGTTTGCTGCATGTGAAATATGCTTGGCCAGCAGTCCGGGACCGGTGGCAATCTCTAACACGTCTTTTCCCTCGATCACCTTTGGGATACGCTGATACATAAAATGATAAACTTTACGATCAGAACGCATGGCCCTTTCATAAATTGGTGCATATAAATCCCATATCTTTTTATTCATAGTTAGAATCCCCTGGCTTTCCTTTTATTTTTCTACTGTGTTTATCTTATCATATTGACATGGCTTTTTCATTCATTACTTTTGGGAACCGGAAAAGGAATTTTACTTTTAACAGAAAGAGCGATTTTTGACCGTGAGATTTCCCACATTTTTCAGAATAAACAAAATTAGATGCAATTCATCTAATTTCCTATCTCTTTTGCACAAAACAAATCCGTCAAATCTGGATACATTTCACAAACCTGCGCAAAAATCTTTTTGGTGGTTTACAAATTTTGTAACTTGTGCTATATATAATATATACTTGTTAAACAAGTTAAAGAAAATGTGCAACCACAAAAAGGAGGAAAAGAGTATGAAGCAACGAAGGAAACAGTTGACGGCACTTTTTATGGCAGTTGGGATGACTGCTGCGCTGGCAGGATGCGGTTCATCTGATGCGGAAGAAGCCTCAGCTAACGGGAATGCCCCACACATCGGCATTATCTTTACACAGGCCGGCCTGGGCGGAAATTCCTTCAATGACCTGGCGCTTGAGGGGGTCAAGCGCGCGGCGGAAGATTACGGCATTACTTTCGATCAGGTAGAGCCGAAATCAGTAGCAGATGAAGAGATCATCCAGGATGAGATGGCATCCTCCGAGGAATACGACCTGATCATCTGCGTGGGCGAGGAACAGATCGATGCATTGAAGAACGTAGCATCGGTTTACACAGACCAGCGTTTTGCTCTTCTGGATGCCACCTCGGATCTGGCGAACGTAGCCTCTTATTCCTGTAAGGCGCAGGAAGGAAGCTTCATGGTAGGCGCACTGGCAGCCCTGGCCAAAGAGGAGCAGATCGACAGCAAGGTATCCGACGGCGATACCATCGGATTTATCGGAGGAGTCAACAATCCCCTGATCAACCAGTTTGCCGCAGGCTATAAGGCAGGTGCGGAGTACGTAAATCCGGAGATTACCGTACTTACGGACTATGTAGGCGGTTTTAATGACCCCACTACTGCAAGAACCATCGCCAACACCTTTAACGAAAAGGGTGCAGATGTGATCTTCCACGCTTCCGGAGCTTCCGGTATGGGTCTGTTCCAGGCAGCGGAAGAGAAGGGGTTTGTAAGTATCGGAGTAAACCTGAACCAGAACAGCATCGCACCTGACTACATCATGGCAAGTATGCTGAAGAAGCTGGATACCTGCGCATACCACGCCATCACCAGCATTGTGGAGGACACCTACACAGGAGAAAACCAGCTTCTGGGCCTTGGGGACGGCGGTGTGGATTTCACAGTAGAAGGAAGCAACATCAAGGTTCCTGACAGCATTCTGGAAAGACTGGACGAAATCAGAGAAGGCGTTGTCAGTGGTGAGATTGAAGTTCCGAGCGAACTCTCATAAATCATGCAGAACATGCAAAAGAAAGGAGACAGGTATGGACGCGATTAAAATGAAGGGGATTGTAAAATGTTTCGGACCTGTGCGGGCGAATGACGGGATAGATTTCACCGTAAAACAGCAGGAAATCCATTGCTTACTGGGGGAAAACGGAACAGGAAAAAGTACGCTGATGAATATTCTTTTCGGATTATACCATCCGGACGAAGGCGAAATTTATATTCATGAAAAAAAGGCGGCCATTGCAAATCCCAATGATGCGTATGCATTGGGAATCGGTATGGTACACCAGCACTTTATGCTTGTAAACCAGCTTACCGTATTGGAAAACATCATTATCGGAAAGGAACAGGGGGGACTGTTCCTGGACAGAAAGAAGAGCGAAGAAAAGGTAGCAGAACTGGTAGAACGCTTTGGTTTTAAAATTGATCTTCATGAGAAGGTAGTCAATCTCTCCGTAGGTATGCGTCAGAGAGTGGAAATCCTGAAAACCCTGTACAGAGGTGCAGACATCATTATCCTGGACGAGCCTACCGCTGTGCTTACACCCCAGGAGGTAGATGAATTGTTTAAAATCCTCCGCCAGTTAAAAAAAGAGGGCAAGACCATCGTATTTATCACCCACAAGCTGAATGAAACCATGGCCCTCTCAGACCGCATCACTGTTATCCGCAAGGGCAAGGTTGTATTTGAATGCAATACCGCAGACACGAACGAAAAAGAACTGGCAACGCAGATGGTAGGCCGCTCCGTAGAAACCGTAGTAGCCAAAAAAGGCACAAAGATCGGCAAAACCGTCCTGGAACTGAAAAACGTAAGACTTCAGGAGAAGGCGGAAGACACCGTAAGCCTGACCGTCCATGCAGGTGAGATCCTGGGCATTGCCGGAGTAGACGGCAACGGCCAGCAGGAGCTGGAAGCTATGATCGTAGGCAACCAAAAAGTAAAAGAAGGCTCCATTCTCATTAACGGTACTCCGGTGGAACATATGTCCGTAAAAGAACGTAAGAAGCTGGGACTGGGCTACATCCCCTCAGACCGCCACCGCAACGCTATGATTCCGGGATTTTCCATTGCAGAAAACTTCCTCCTTGGTTATCAGGAAAATCCGGAATACTGCAAGAACGGCTTTATCCAGTTTGACAACCTGAAAAAAGATGCCCGGAAGCAGGTAGAGCTTTTTGAAACAAAGCTTGCGGGCCTGGACCAGCAGATCGGCCAGCTTTCCGGCGGTAACCAGCAGAAGGTCATTTTCGGAAGGGAGACCAGCCATAACCCGGGATTTATGCTGGTAGCACAGCCTGTCCGCGGACTGGATATCGGAGCCATTGAAAAAGTACATAAAACACTGCTGGAGCTGAAGGAGCAGGGCAAAGCCATCCTTCTGATCTCCGCTGAATTATCAGAGGTTATGAACCTCAGTGACCGTATCGCAGTACTGTACGAAGGCGAAGTCAGCGCCCAGTTCCAAAACGGCGAATATACAAAAGAAGAAATCGGACTGTTCATGACAGGAAAAAGAGCAGGAGGTAAAAACGCATGAAAAAATTAAAAAGTATGAGTGAATTAGGCAAATCCCTGGCAGCTATCGGGATTGCCCTTGTGATAGGTGCATTTTTTGTTCTCCTGTCAGGAGAGTCCCCGATGGAAGCATACGGCGCTCTGTTAAAAGGTGCACTTGGAAGCCCGAAGTCCATCGCAAACACCATCAGCAAAAGTATTCCCCTGGCATTCACAGGCCTGGCAGTGGCACTTGGTTCCCGCTGCGGCATGCTGAATATCGGAGCAGAGGGACAGCTCCATGCAGGCGCTATGGCTGCAGTATTGACTTCCCTTGGCCTTTCCTTCCTTCCGGGCCCGATCCTGATGATCGTAAGTATCCTGGCCGGCATCCTTGCAGGCATGGCGGTAGGCAGTATCCCTGGTATCTTTAAGGCTAAACTGAATACCAGTGAGGTTATCGTAGCCATCATGCTGAACTATATCTGCACCCTGTTTACCTCCTGGCTGGTCAACGGGCCGGTAAAGGCACAGGGCTCCGCAGCACAGACCCACGTAGTGCCGGAAAGCGTCTGGTTTGGCAGGCTGATTCCACAGACGCAGCTTACCAGCGCAGTATTCCTGCTTCTGATCGTTGCCGCAGCCATGTACGTTTTCCTGTGGAAGACCTCTCTAGGCTACCAGCTCCGTGCTGTTGGTGCAAATGCCTCTGCAGCAGGTACGGCCGGAATCAAAGTCAATACATTTTTAATCATGTCCATGGTATTAAGCGGCGGACTGGCTGCCCTGGCAGGCGTTACAGAGGTGTTTGGAAAGTACCACAGATTTATTGAAGGATTTTCTCCTTCCTTTGGATTCACCGGAATCGCCGTAGCCATTCTGGGAAGAAACCATCCGGCAGGCGTTCTGCTTACGGCGCTGCTGTTCGGTATTATGGATATGGGTTCCCTTCGTATGGCCCGTGTAACAAACGTATCCACCAATATGGTAACGGTAGTCCAGAGTTTAGTCATCCTTCTGGTGGCAGCTCCTGAACTGATCAAATGGAATAAAAACAGAAAGAGAGGATAATCTTATGGCAGGTATAAATAACTTTTTGGCACTGATGCTTCAATTATCCGTTCCTATTATCCTGGGAGCTCTGTGCGGAACCATTGCGGAGCGCGGCGGAATCATCCTCCTTGGTGTGGAAGGCATGATGCTCCTGGGAGCATTCGCAGGAGTTGCAGGCTCTTTCTTCACCGGATCAGCCTTTGCAGGTGTGCTGCTGTCCATTATAGCAGGTGCTCTGGTCGGCTGGATCTACGCGCTGTTCTGCCTGAAATGGAAAGCTCATCAGTCTGTTGTCGGTGTCGGTGTGAATCTTTTTGCCAGCGGAATTACGGCAGTATTGCTGAAAGCCATCTGGCATACGGAAGGTATGTCTGATCCTGTAGCTGCCATTGGAAGCCTGACGGTTCCGGTACTTTCCGATATCCCCATTGTGGGAGCGCTGTTTAAAAACCAGTCTCCGTATCTGTATGCGATGTTCCTGATCGTAGCCGGAGTATGGATCCTGTTTTACAAGACAAAATACGGCTTACGCTACCGTGCTATCGGCGACCAGCCACACGCAGTGCAGACAGCCGGTGTACCCGTAAACCGCTACCGCTATATTGCCATGATGGCGGCAGGTGCCATTGCAGGAATCGCAGGTTCGTACCTGTCTTTATCACAGAACAATCTGTTTGTAACAGATATGGTAGCAGGCCGCGGTTTCATGGGTCTTGCAGCCAACATCTTCGGCGGGTGGCAGCCCATCGGTTCCCTTGGGGCAGGTATGGTATTTGCCGTTGCCCAGGCAGCCAGATTCTATCTCACGGATTTAGAAATTCCTTCTCAGATCGTGCAGATGCTGCCGTATGTCATCACGCTGCTGATCCTTTTATTTGTCGGAAAACGAGTAAAGGGACCGGAAGCACTTGGCAAATTGGTGGATTAGAATTATACTGATTAGTAGATTAAAAATGATTTAAAATCAGTATAAGAGAAGGAGCGTATAACCTGCAATGGACAGCATTATTAGAGAGAAAAACGTAAAAATACCATTATATGTAACCGTGTATGAAACAATCACCCAATGGCTGAAAGAGGGCAAATATAAGCCCGGAGACAAGCTGCCCGGAGAGAATATCCTGGCAGAACAGTTTCAGGTCAGCAGAGGTACTTTACGGCAGGCTATGCTGCTCCTTCAGGAAGATGGACTGATCAGCAACCACCAGGGCAAGGGCAATATCGTCCTTTCCAATCAGGACATCACAGCAAACGGACTGGAGAAGGTCGGAAATCCCATCGTTGATTTCTGCCTCCAGCCCATAGACCGGGTAGTGACAACGATTGGCTTTCAGCCCGCTACCCGGAAACACCAGCAGGTACTAAAACTCAGACCATCCAGCATTGTTGCTGTGATAGATATCACCTATTACAGTCAGGATCAGCCTGTAGGATTTGCCATGGTGTACATGCCCCATGAAATCCTGGATAAAGGCAATGTGGATCTGGAGAATACGGACAGTGTATATGAATTTTATATGAAGCTTCTGGCATCAGGCGGGCTGTACAGCAATACGAAGCTCCGTATGAGAAAAGCGAGAGAGCGCCTTGCCAATATCCTGCAGATTCCGGAAGAAGAAGGCATTCTGATCCTGGAAGAGGAGCTTTATACGGAATATGATACTCCGGTATTATCCCAGAAACTGTATATGGGAGCCGATCTCTATGAATTAAGTCTGAGGAGGAAAAATAATAGATGATAAATTGATCAGAATTGGAGTAAATGAAATATGAAGACATTTCACAATGAAGCGGAATTAGGACAGATTGGAAAAACAGTTTTGATGCCGGGAGATCCTCTTCGTGCAAAATATATTGCAGAAAATTACCTGGATGAGGTATTCTGCTACAACCGTGTAAGAGGCATGAACGGGTATACCGGATACTATAAAGGACAGCGCGTGTCCGTGCAGGGAAGCGGCATGGGGATTCCGTCTATGGGAATCTATGCATATGAGCTTTTTAACAACTATGATGTGGACAATATCATCCGTATCGGCACAGCAGGAGCCATTCATAAGGACGTAGAAGTGGGCGATCTGATTTTTGCCATGGGATGCTGCACCAATTCCAACTTTCCGGGACAGTATCACCTGCCCGGCACCTTTGCACCAATTGCAGATTTTAAGCTGCTGGAAGGAGCAGTAGGACAGGCGCGGAAAGACAATGCACGCTTTCATGTAGGGAATGTATACAGTTCAGATGTCTTCTATGAAGATCTGAGCGGTGAAAAGGGAGTCTGGGCCAAAATGGGGGTTCTGGTTCAGGAAATGGAAACATTATCCTTATACTGCACGGCTGCAAGAGCAGGAAAACATGCCCTTAGTATGCTGACTGCGGGCAGCAGCATCCACAGCAGCGCAGCGCTCACAAATGAGCAGCGGGAACAGAGCCTGGATATGATGATCCGCTGTGCGTTGGAACTGGCAGTGGCTTAATCGTTAAGAAAAAGCAGATGTGTGCCGCTGAGCCGCAGGGTGAAGGGCCATGCATTGCGACAGGAGGGAATATGAAGGTTCTTTTTGATGTGGATACAGGGGTGGACGACGCTTTTGCCCTTCTCTATGCAATTTTTAAACCTCAGTATGAGATCGTGGGAATTTCGACGGTTTGCGGCAATGTGGAATCATGGCTTGCAGCAGAAAACACACTGAAAATCCTGGATCTGGCAGATGCTCCGGATATCCCTGTGGTACAGGGGGCATCTGCTCCCTTAAAAGGCCGCTGGGAGGGCCGGGTAAGCACCATCCATGGGGACAACGGCCTTGGCAATATAGAGCTTCTCAAAAGTAAACGAAGGCTTCATGAAGAAGATACGGCGGATTTTCATATGAGACTGGCAGAGCTGTATGAGGGCGAACTGGTTCTTATTACCCTGGGGCCGCTTACCAACGTGGCGCGGACCCTCGAAAAGTACCCGTCCTTTTCCAAAAAAGTGAAGAAGATGGTCATGATGGGAGGAACCATTTATTCCCGGGGCAATGTATCGCCTGTAGGGGAAGCCAATATTGTCTGCGATCCGGAAGCATGTGATGCCGTATTTCTTTCCGGGATGGATATTACTGCGGTGGGGCTGGATGTCACCATGAAGGTGCGGCTGAAAGAGGCGCATATGGAATGGCTGGCACGGTGCTGCAGCCCAAGAGCGGGAAGAGCGGTGGAATTTTTGAATGAAGCCCTGAAACACTACTGGTACGGAAACCAGGTACAAAACTATTGTATCGGTGACTGCCCGGTACATGATCCTCTGGCAGTGATGTATGCAGGAACGCCGAGCCTGATGCGGACGGAAACCAGAAGAGCGAGGGTGGAATGCGGCGGCAGTTACTGCAGAGGGATGGTTGTGACCGATCTGCGGGAGCATCCCATTCCCGGAGGAGATGTAAGCTTCGCCCTGGAAGTGGATCCGGAACGGGCACTGAGGGAGCTTCTTTCTCCGTTTTGGGAGATATGACAGAAGAAATAGAAACGGGTATAAATGGAATTAGAATGAGGTAGTTTGCTTATGGAAAAGTATAAACGAATATTTGTTATAGTTATGGATTCTCTTGGAGTAGGGGCAATGGAGGACTCCGCAGACTTTGGGGATGTTGGGGTCAATACCCTGGGACATATTTCGGAGTCTGTAGATAAGCTTCATATACCAAATCTGCAGAAGCTTGGCCTTGCCAATATCACACCGCTGAAGCAGGCAGAACCTGTGGAAATGAGGCATGGCTACTACGGTAAACTGAAGGAGAAAAGCAAAGGAAAGGATACCATGACCGGTCATTGGGAGATGATGGGCCTGGAAGTTACGAAACCGTTTAAAACCTTTACGGAAACGGGTTTTCCACCGGAACTGATTCAGGAGCTGGAAGAGAGGACAGGCAAAAAGGTCATTGGAAACAAAAGTGCCAGCGGAACGGAAATCCTGGAGGAGCTGGCAGAAGAAGAAATTGCCACAGGCCATATGATCGTGTACACCTCTGCAGATTCCGTACTGCAGATCTGCGGAAATGAGGAAACCTTCGGCCTGGATGAACTGTACCGTTGCTGCGAGATTGCCCGGGAGATTACCATGAAAGAAGAATGGATGGTCGGCCGTGTCATTGCCCGTCCTTATGTGGGCAAAAAGAGAGGCGAATTCAGACGTACCAGCAACCGCCACGACTATGCGCTGAAGCCTTTTGGAAAGACTGCTCTGGATGCTCTCAAGGCTGCCGGGCTGGATGTGATTTCCGTCGGAAAGATCAAGGATATTTTTGACGGGGAAGGAATTACCGAAGCCCATAAGTCCAAAAGCTCCGTCCACGGCATGGAGCAGACCATTGCCATTGCCGGACAGGATTTCCATGGATTGTGTTTTGTGAACCTGGTGGATTTTGATGCCCTGTGGGGCCACAGGAGAAATCCGGAGGGCTATGCGCAGGAAATTGAGAAATTTGATGTGAACCTTGGCGTATTGCTGGATATTCTTAAAGAGGATGATCTTCTCATCATCACAGCAGACCACGGAAATGATCCCACTTATACGGGAACAGACCACACGAGGGAAAAAGTTCCGTTCCTCGCTTACTCCCCGTCCATGAAACAGGGCGGACAGCTCCCGGAGGCGGAAACTTTTGCAGTGATCGGTGCTACGGCAGCCGAAAATTTCGGCGTGGAAATGCCGGAGGGAACGCTGGGAACCTCCTTGCTTGATGAATTGAAATAAAAATTTTAAAAAGGCACTTTTTCATGGGATGTTTATTCGATATAATCGTACATGAAAAGGTGTCCTTTTTGATGCTTTTTGATATGAGAAGCAATGACTGGCGCGCCTGAAAAGAAAAAGGAGAGCAGCGATTGTCAGTGATGTGCAGGATTATCGTGGTAAAAAGGGAATTACGGTTGAGAAATAATGGATGTTTGAAAATTGTGAAAGAATGCTGGTAAAAGCTTTCGGTGATTGATGGAATCACAGTGAAACACCCGGTAGGGGAGCTACCGGGTGTTTCGAGGGGAGTATAAATAATTAAATAAGGGGTTATGTAAAAAAGAATTTTTGAAGGGTAAATTCTTTTTACACAACAGATTATAATATAAATTGGAAAAAAAAGCAATATAATTTCGTGAATAATCCTCCAAGATTTTGGGATAATAGACTGTGTAATGAAGAAAAGCGGCAGAACATATGGTTTTGCTGCCAAATAACTGCATTAGGAGGAACTTTCAAATGGCAAAAAATTATGAAAACGAAAACAAAGCAGCAAACAATAACACCAGTAAAACATCCAACAGGGCTTCCAACAAAAATGAAATGAATTCTCAGAATGAGATGAATTCCAGAAACGAGTCAAACTCCAGAAACGCACAGGACTGCGGCAGATACAGTTCCAAGAACAGCTCCAAAAACAAAACCACAAGTGCGTACGATTCCGAACAGAACGACTATTCCAGCAGATATTAAGCTGCAGACACACACAAATGCATTGCTTCTCCCTTCTTCTATAATATAAAAAAGGCTCCGGAATACCAAAATGGTATCCCGGGGCCTTTTTCGCACCGGAGCGTTTTGTTTCATATGATAAATAAAAAAGGAGTATAGTATGTTCCAATTGGAAACCATTTCAGCGAAGATGCTGGACTATTATGTCGGGCGGTCGGATGCTTTGATCATAGATTTAAGGGACAGGGAGGCTTATGAATCCGGCCATGTACGAACTGCGGTCAATGTGCCTTATGCGGAGCTTGAGGAGAAAATGGATTTTCCAAAAGCAAAAACCCTCATATTTTACTGTGACCGCGGCGGGGCCAGTATGGCGGCTGCAAGACAGCTTGCCAGGATGGGATACAGGACCAGATCCGTGATTGGCGGTTTTGAAGCTTACCGCGGAAGAAATCTTGTAATTTCCCGGGAACCGTGATAAGGTAGAGAAGGAAACGCTGAAAAACGAAATTTTTCATATATAAAAATAAAATTGCTGCGGGCCGGCGGAAGACGGCCTGCTGAAGAGGAGAAAAGTCATGAGATACATGTTTGCGTCTGATATTCACGGTTCTGCATATTATTGCCGGAAAATGCTGGAAGCATATCAGGAGGAAAAAGCAGAGCGTCTGGTACTGCTGGGCGATCTGCTTTACCATGGACCACGCAACGACCTTCCCAGAGAGTATGCACCCAAGGAAGTCATTCCTATGCTGAATGAGAAAAAGAGGGAGATTTATGCGGTAAGGGGCAACTGTGAGGCCGAGGTTGACCAGATGGTACTGGAGTTTCCGGTGCTTGCGGATTACTGTATTCTTTCGATTGACGGAAGAACATTTTATGCGACTCATGGACATGTGTATAACCAGAATAACCTTCCGCCGCTTCAGGAAGGGGACATCCTGATACATGGACATACCCATGTTCTGAAGGCAGAGAAGATGGAAGGATACATCCTTCTGAATCCAGGCTCTGTTTCTATCCCAAAAGAAGGAAATCCGCCAACTTATGCGGTTCTGGAAGAAGGTCTTTTCCGGATTAAGGACTTTGACGGAAATGTTGTGAAAGAAATACAATTATATATGAAATAGAATTATATATGAAATAAATGTGTAAAGTGAGGATACCATGGAAAAATGGGAATTGATCGCACCCTGCCATTTTGGTCTGGAAGCGGTGCTGAAACGTGAGATTACGGATCTTGGCTACGAAATTACCAAAGTAGAGGACGGCAAGGTGACCTTCCTGGCAGATGCACAGGGAATCGCATATGCCAATGTATTTCTTAGAACGACCGAAAGAATCCTGCTGAAAGTAGCAGATGTCAAAGCAGAGACTTTTGAAGAGCTTTTCGAAAAAACAAAGGCCCTTCCCTGGGAGAAGTTTATTCCGAAGGACGGAAGATTCTGGGTGGCAAAAGCCAATTCTGTGAAGAGTAAGCTGTTCAGCCCGTCAGATATTCAGTCCATCATGAAAAAAGCTATTGTGGAGCGTTTAAAGGGCGTGTACGGTATCTCCTGGTTTCAGGAGGACGGCGCCAGTTTTCCGATTCGTGTAGCTTTCATGAAGGATGTGGCAACCATCGGTATCGATACGTCGGGGGTTTCTTTGCATAAGAGGGGATACCGCCAGATGACGGTGAAAGCACCGATCACAGAGACACTGGCTTCCGCGCTGATCATGCTGACACCGTGGAATAAAGACCGGATCCTGGTGGATCCTTTCTGCGGAAGCGGTACGTTTCCGATTGAAGCAGCCATGATGGCGGCAGATATGGCTCCCGGAATGAACCGTTCTTTTCTTGCAGAGGACTGGAAACATCTGGTTCCGCGGAAGTGCTGGTATGATGCCAATGAGGAAGCCCATGACCGCCTGAACCTGAATATTGATACGGACATCCAGGGATACGATATTGACGAAGAGGCTTTGCGTGCAGCACGTTCCAACGCAAAGATGGCTGGAGTGGAGAAGCTGATTCATTTTCAGAAGCGGCCTGTGAAAGAACTGCACCATCCGAAACCCTATGGTTTTATCATTACCAACCCGCCTTATGGAGAACGTCTGGAGGAGAAGGCTGCCCTTCCGGGACTTTACAGGGAAATCGGAGAGAGCTTTGCGCGTCTTGATAAGTGGTCGATGTATCTGATCACTTCTTATGATAAAGCGGAGAATGATATAGGAAGAAAAGCGGACAAGAACCGTAAGATTTATAATGGAATGCTGAAAACATATTACTATCAGTTTCTGGGACCGCGGCCGCCCAGGAAAAAGCAGCAGTAAAAGCGGATTTTTGTAAAATTGACTATTGTGCAGTCCAAAGGTTCTATATATAATAGGAATGACTGGAATAGAAAGAGAGACCTTTTACATGAGAAAAATAATCTTTGCTACTGGAAATCAGGATAAAATGAAAGAAATCCGGGAAATCCTCGCAGATCTGGATGCTGAGGTTCTGTCCCTGAAGGATGCGGGCATCAAAGCCGATATTGTAGAAGACGGCAGGACGTTTGAGGAGAATGCACAGATCAAGGCCAGGGCTATCTGTGAAATGACAGGAGAAATTGTTCTGGCAGATGATTCCGGACTGGAGATTGATTATTTAAATAAAGAGCCGGGCGTGTATTCTGCCCGTTACATGGGTGAAGATACCTCCTACAGGATCAAGAATGCAAATCTGATCGGGCGTCTGGAGGGTGTTCCGGATGAACAGCGTACAGCCAGATTTGTCTGTGCTATTGCTGCAGCTTTTCCGGATGGAAGAATAAAAACCGTACGTGCGGCCATGGAAGGAAGAATTGGCTACGAGGAAAAAGGCGGGAACGGATTCGGCTATGATCCTATTTTTTATCTGCCGGAGTATGGATGTACTTCCGCAGAACTGTCCATGGAAGAGAAGAATAAGATCAGCCACAGAGGGAAAGCCCTTCGAGCCATAAAGGATGAACTGAGATGAAGGTACTGATCGTAAGTGATACACATGGGAGAGATACAAATCTTGAGAAGACTGTCAGCATGGAGGCGCCGTTTGATCTGATGATTCACTGCGGAGACGTAGAGGGCCGAGAATTTTTTATTCAGGCTCTTGCAGACGGCCCGTGCTGTATCGTGTCGGGGAACAATGATTTCTTCTCCGACCTTCCAAGAGAAGAAGAAATCAATCTGGCAGGGAATAAGGTATTGGTTACGCATGGCCATTACTATGGGGTATCCATGGATCTGAGGGGCGTTGTGGAAGAGGCCCGGTCCAGAGACTGCAGAGCCGTATTTTTCGGCCATACACACAAACCTGTAGTTATGGAAAAGGATGGCGTGCTGGCAATTAATCCCGGAAGCCTTGCTTATCCAAGGCAGCAGGGCCGTAAGCCGAGTTATGCAGTCCTGTTTGTTGATGAAGAAGGAAGTATGCAGGCGGAGATCCACTATTTGGAGCGGTAGATGCAAATATAATTCCAGGCGCAAATACGGGCGCAAATATTGCGGAAAATTTTTGAAAAAAGGTGTTGACATTTCGGAAACGCTATAATATAATATGTCTTGCGTCAAGCGTCAGAAGAAAAATTGCATAGTAACAGCGGGGTGTGGCTCAGTTTGGCTAGAGCGCCTGGTTTGGGACCAGGAGGCCGCAGGTTCGAATCCTGTCACC
>JAUNGM010000026.1:50332-58833 GCA_030524545.1 Eubacteriales bacterium | reverse complement strand
AACGCCAGTACCGACCCCAACAGAAACACCAGTGCCGACCCCAACACCGGAAATTGAAATTAGCGTAAAAATCAGCAAAGTAGATATAGCTGATGGGGCTGAACTTCCAGGTGCAACAATCCAGATCATTGACAAAGACGGAAATGTAGTAGAAGAGTGGATTTCTACGAATGTTCCTCACGAAGTAACCGGTCTGAAACCGGGCGAAACTTATATCCTCAGTGAAACAGTAGCTCCTGACGGATATACGGTTACCACAGACACCATATTCCGTTTTGATGAAAATGGTGAAATTGACGAAAACGGCACAACGACAACGGTACGTGAGGACGGAGTCCTTCTGGTAGAGGACGACAAGACCAGCGTGAAGATCAGCAAGGTAGACGTTGCGGACGGAGAAGAGCTTGAAGGAGCGGAGATCCAGATCCTTGACAAGGACGGAAACATTGTAGAAGAGTGGACATCCGGTAAGGAACCGCATGAAGTAACCGGCCTGAAGACAGGAGAGACCTATACCTTAAGAGAAACAGTAGCGCCGGACGGCTATGAAATCACAACAGACACCACCTTTGTTCTTGACGAAAAGGGAGAGATCGATAAGACCAAGACCACGACAACAGTAAGCGAGGAAGGCGTACTGCTGGTAGAGGACGACAAGACCAGCGTGAAGATCAGCAAGGTAGACGTTGCAGACGGAGAAGAGCTTGAAGGAGCGGAGATCCAGATCCTTGACAAGGACGGAAACATTGTAGAAGAGTGGACATCCGGTAAGGAACCGCATGAAGTAACCGGCCTGAAGACAGGAGAGACCTATACCTTAAGAGAAACAGTAGCGCCGGACGGCTATGAAATCACAACAGACACCACCTTTGTTCTTGACGAAAAGGGAGAGATCGATAAGACCAAGACCACGACAACAGTAAGCGAGGAAGGCGTACTGCTGGTAGAGGACGCAATCACCTCTGTCAAGATCAGCAAAGTAGACATTGCCGACGGAGCAGAACTGGAGGGTGCAACCATCCAGATTCTCGACAAAGATGGTAAAGTAGTAGAGGAATGGGTATCTGCTAAGGAACCGCATGAAGTAAAAGGCCTGAAGGTTGGAGAAACCTACACTCTGCGGGAAACCGTAGCACCAACCGGCTATGACATTACTACGGACACTACCTTTGTACTGGATGAGTACGGAAACATTTTAGGCGGAACCACGACAGTAACCGAAGATGATATCCTTCTCGTGGAAGATTCCAAGACTTTGATTTCCATCAGCGGAACCAAAATCTGGAATGACGGGGATAACCAGGACGGCAAACGTCCGGGAAGCATTACCGTACATCTTCTTGCAGACGGCAAAGAAGTTGACTCCGCAGTTGTCAAAGGCGACGAA
Source organism: Eubacteriales bacterium (assembly GCA_030524545.1). Taxonomy (GTDB): domain Bacteria; phylum Bacillota; class Clostridia; order Lachnospirales; family Lachnospiraceae; genus Blautia_A. Next base: position 57,446 of record JAUNGM010000026.1, on the reverse strand, counting down.
GTGGACGAAGACGGAAACTGGACCTTTGTATTTGAAGACCTGGAAGAGTACAACGGAACAGAGAAGATTGTTTACACCATAACCGAAGATGCAGTGAAGGACTACGAAACTGCGATCGATGGAACGACCATTACCAACACCCACATTCCGGAAACCACGGAAGTTGCCGGAGAAAAGGTTTGGGATGATGCAGACAACCGGGACGGCAAGCGGCCGGAATCCATTACTGTAAATCTGTATGCAGGCAAAGATCTGGCAGACACTCAGGTTGTAAAAGCAGACGAAAACGGTGCATGGACATTCCGCTTTGAAAACCTTGCGAAGTATGCTGACGGTCAGCTCATTACTTATACGGTAAAAGAGGCATCCGTAGCAGATTATTCCACAACCTATCCGGCAAACGATGACGAGACTGATACAGCAATCATCATCAAGAATACCTATACACCTGGTGAGACAAGCAAAACAGTAACAAAGGTTTGGGAAGATTCTGACAACCGGGCAGGTGCAAGACCTGACGAAATCACTGTCCAGCTTCTTGCAGACGGCGAAGCGTACGGTGATGCAGTTACATTGAATGCTGAAAATGAATGGACCTATACATGGGAAAAACTTCCGGCTATGAGCGAAGGAGAGGAAATTACCTATTCCGTTCAGGAAATCAGCCAGCCGGACGGCTATGTAACTACATACAGCGAAGATACCTTTATCATCAAAAACAAGGCAATCACCTTTAACGTAAACAAAGTAGAACTGAACAATAACGAGAAAGAAGTGGAAGATGCAGTTCTTACTGTTTATGATAAAGAGACCGGTGAAGAGGTAGATTACTGGATCTCCAAAAAAGGCGAAACATACGATTTCGGGCCTTCCCTGAAGCCGGGCAGATCCTATATTCTGGAGGAAACAATGGCACCGTTTGGTTACCAGTACACCACAGACATTGAATTTACCGTTGGTGAAGACGGAAGCATCACTACGGAAGCAAAGACCACAGTAGATGAAAGCGGCAATACCGTTTATCTGGTGGAGGATGCACCTGTTGAGGCGGAAATCAGCAAGGTGGATGCGTTGACCGGAGAAGATCTGGAAGGCGCCACCCTGAGAATCACCGATAAAGAAGGCAATGTTGTAGAGGAATGGGTAACAGACGGAGAAGGCAGCCACCTGATTACGGCAAAACTTGGTCTTGGTGAAACTTATACTTTGACAGAAACAGAAGCTCCGGAAAACTATCAGGTTGCCGAGCCTATCACCTTTACGGTAAGTGAAGCAGGAGAAGTAGACCCAATCATCATGAAAGATGCAAGGATCAAATCTGAGAAGGCTTCCATTACCGTAACAAAGAACCTGACTATGGATGGAGATCCGCTCAGCGCAATAGACCAGACCTTCTATGTGGGCCTGTATCTGGATGCGGAATGTACACAGTTAGCAGGAGAAATCAAGCCGATCGTATTCAAAAACGCATCTTCCTCCTCCGCAGTATTTACGGGTCTGGATATCGGAAGAACCTATTATATAGGCGAATGTGATGAAAACGGTGTTGTAATGGAAATTGGTACAGTAGAAAGCGGAGATACTTTCTTTGCAAACTTTACAGAAGGAAATGAAGCAGTTATCGAGGAAGAAGACGGTTCTGTGACTATATTCTTCGAAAATGAATTCCTTACGATACCTGATGGATTCTTCATCGGCGGAAAACTGGATGTTACGAAGTATGTTGTGAATGTGGACGGAGAAGAGATGGAGAGTGACGAAACTTTCTATGCAGGAATCTTTGATGATGCGGATTACACGATTCCGTCAGTAAATGTAGGTGAGAACATCCTTACGCTGGAAATGGGCGGCGGATCATCTGTTACCGCCAGCACGTCAGTAGCACTTCCGGAAACAGGCGCGGATGTTACTCTTTACGTGACGGAGGTTGATGAAAACGGTGTTCCTGTAGAAGGAGCAGAAGGGTTCATGTATACAGTAAGTCAGGATGTGACAGAAGTAACGATGAATCAGGAAAACACTTATGCAAATGTCGTAATCATCAATAGCGAGATTACTGAAGAAGAGATTACCCCGAAAGTAACCCCGACAGTAACCCCGACTTCCATACCGTCTCCTACTGTTACACCAGGCGGAAGCACAACAAGGACAGGCGTAAAGACAGGAGATGATACTCCAATCGGTTTATACCTGGCACTTCTTGCAGCATCCTGTATAATGCTTGGCACCACTGGCTATAGAAGACGCCGCAGAAACAATAAGTAAGCAGTCGAAAATCGAATTACGCACAATACAAAACCAGCCGCTTCCCGTAATGGGAGGCGGCTGGTTTGTGTTAAAGACTTATTGAATGTTTAGTATTTGTGCTGCCGGGGTTATCACAAACCAAATAAATAAAAAGTGAAACATAGAAGAAGATAAAAGAAGAATATAGATGTGTATAAAAAATTATCGGAATATATGCAGAAAATCGCAGACTTTAGAGCAATAAAAGAAACTATTGCGCAGAAAAAAACATTGTAAGCAATAAGGTTTCGTGCTACGTTTATAGAAAATATAGAGCAGGATATGCCAAGATCCGTCTATGCGATGAATTTTTTATAATTGTACCGATTGATGGATGATGGGAATGTATATGCTTCAGGCTTGATGCTGGCGGTCTGGTGTAACAACAATCCCCAATATTATGTCCATCTATATTTTAGCTTTGGAACAGAAACCTATATATTTTATAAGGAGGAAAATATGAGGAAGAGAGAAAAAGTGAAGCGACTATTAGCCTTGCTCCTTACGGTAATGATGGTCTTTCAGCAGATGAACGTCATTACATATGCAGGAGAAGAGAAAACTGTTTCTGATAATATTCCGACAGAAACACCTGCGGCAGAACCGCAAATGGTTTTAGGAGAGCCACAGACACAAGAGACTTCTGGAATGGGCGACGGAGGGTTATCGGAAACAAGTGAGCCTCCGGTTGAGGAGATTACACAGCAGGAAGCCGCAGTGCCGACAGAGGAAGCGATGGCAGAACCGGAAGAGGATCCAACAACGGAACCGATGGCAGAACCGGAAGTGGAGCCAACAGCGGAGCCGACAGCAGAACCGGAAGCGGAGCCGATACCAACTGAGGAAGCTGCAGCACCGGTCGAGGAGGTAACACCCACTCCGGAAGAAATAGCTACACCTACTCCGGAACCTACGGCAAATACATTTGCTATTCAGTCTAATGGGGCTTTTAGCGGACAGGTAACACTGGATACCCAGATTCCGGAAAAGGCTGTATTTGTGGTCAGTGATAAAAGTGGAGATTCCTCTTATTATAACAGCATTATGAATACGGTTGCGGGCTATGTGCATTCAGGATCAGGGAATAGCGTAGTCGATGGAATTGTATATGACATGCATTTTGAATTGGATGGAAAAGAATATCCGGTAAATTTCGGTGCGACCGTGACTATCAGCTATAATGCGCCACAGCTTGTAGGTGAAGGCAATGTAGAAGCTTACCATGTAAAAAATGGAAGCGTTCAAAGAGTTGACCAGTCAATTGGAACGAATGGAGACGGCTCCATTAGCTCCGTATTGATTCGGACTGAAAGCGGATTTTCTCCGTTTGCGATTGTAAAAACGAAAAAAGAACAGACCTTGATGCGTGCCCCGCGTGAATCCAGCAAGGGAGATAATGTAGAAGATTATATAACCAGTGTAGAGATGTATGAAAATAACACTCCGCTGGATCTGAACAATGTTGACCGGAATGGGGAATATAAGGTTCGTATCACTTTCGCAGAAAGCGGAGAAGAGGGCCAGTTCCCGGAAGATGGAGTGATGAAATATCAGCTCCCTAATGTACTTTCGGTGGGAAGCGGTAGTGGAGAGCTGACCATAACTCTTAACAACAACGATAGTATTCATTTTGGTACATATACTATTTCAGAAGACGGTTTGGTAACTTTCAGCCTGGTTCCGGAGATCGTTCAGGAATACAACAATATCGTAACGAACTTCGAATTTAATGCAAAGTTTTCTATAGATGAAAATGCAAATCAGGATAAAGTTGAGATTGTATTTTCAGACAATTTGATAAAAGAAGTAACATTCAGACAGGATAAGGACATTGAGATTACAAAAGCAGTAGCTTCAGATACGTATGATCCGACAATACCTGGATATCGTTATACTGTTATAGTAAAAAGCAATAAAGGTGCAGATAACGTTAAAGTAGTGGATAAATTGGTGGATGAGCTCAAGTACACCGGAGATGTTACTATTACATCAAATAAAAATCGAAACGAAACCATAGACTATGAATCATCGACCGATGGAAAATCCCGTACATTCAATATTGGAACAATGGAGGCTGGTGAAGAAATCAAGATTACTTATACAGCCGATGTTGATTTTGATAATGATAGTATTAAGGAATTTTTGAAGGATAGTAATAGTAAAACCTATCGGAACCTGGATAATACAGCTACAGTTAAAGTTAACGATGAAGACAAGGATTCTGCAAATGTAAAATGTCATTATGATATCAAGCCTATAGCAAAGTCTAACGGAGAGTATAACGAAAAGACCCATAAAGCTAAATGGACTATAACCATTAATGAAGATAAAAACATGGATCTTTCCAATTATACGGTAACGGATGCATTGAGAAGCGCACTGCTTCACTTTGATAAAGAGGAACCAGGCTGGATTGTTGTAAAAAAAGATGGTGAGCCAGTTAATGTAAGCGATACGGATATTACATTTGGTGATAAAAAAGGTGAAGGCGGTGACTATGAAACATTTACATACAAATTACCTGAGAATGCCGGTCATTCCAAATGGGAGATTGTATATTGGACAACTATTGATTCGTACGATGGTGTTTCAAATATCAATCTGTATAACAAAGGTACTGTAACGTATGTAGGTGGTAACGGTTATAGTGCTGAGGGCTATGTAGGCATTTCGGGTGTCGGCATAGGTCAGCCTATTGTGAAAAATGATGCGGAATTGGAAAAGGCGGAAGTTAATGGAGAAGAACGTAATTATCTGAAATGGGTATCTACCATTACTATTCCGGAAAGCGGATATGAGAAGTTTGAAATTAAGGACTGGCTTCATGAGGTTAATAATGTAGAACATGTCTTTGAAGCGGATTTAGGAGTAAATGATTCTTCTAAGGGCTTTGGGAATATTACCGTAAAAATGACGGATAGAAATGGCAATGTGACTTATCCTAATGATGTACATGTTGTCAGAACAGATACCGGCAGGGAGTTTCATCTGTTTTTTGGTGCAGATAATAAGGCCGGATCCAAAATTTCGGGTGATATTGCGTCAATAGAAATTGTGTATTACTCAAGAATCAAGAGTATCAGGAATCAGGATGCTGTTGAACTGAAAAATACTATGGACGTATGGGTAGAACAGGCACGTGCATGGGATGATGGTATATATAACCTGACGGAATTGCCTGACCTGACAATTGATAAAGCGGATGGATCGCTAAACCTGGAAAAAGGAACAATTAGCTGGAAGGTTTTTGTAAATGCAAACAGATGGGGAAATGTCCTTAGAGGAAAATTCCCTGATGGTTCTCTTACGATTACCGATATTTTACCAGAAGACGGATATCATTCTTTTGAAGATGAAGGAACCATAAAAGTTTTCTGGTTCCCCAGTTATAAAGATAATGATTATACTGTGCTGTCTCCGGATGAGTATGGATATACAGTTTCTAAAAATGATAATGGCCTTGGATTCTCTGTGACATTCAATAATTTAAGTGGATTGAATGGTAAAGGAAGGCCTAATGGTGCTGTTGAAGGAAATTCGTATGCACCTGGACTTTGTATTGAATATGCCACTAAAATTAATCCTGACATATTAAACGGAAAAGACGAGAGTCTGGATAAGTGGATATTTAAAAACACTGCACAATTAGCCTATAATGGTACGGTTCATGGAGAGGCAACAAATCAGGCTGAATTATCTAACTATTCAGTATTTGATAAAAAACTGTCGGTTAAACCTTCTAAGGATAACAACTATAAGGCTTCTTTTACAATTGATTATAATCCAGGTGGACTGACCATGGGTACAGACGAGAATGCAGAGGTTATTATTACGGATGTATCGTCCAAATCCCTAAAGGTTGATCTCAGTTCGATTCAGATTAAATCAAATGATGTTGTAATAGATAAGGCTCAGATCAGCTATGAACAGTTGGGAGAGACCAATGTATTAAAAATCACGATTCCTAATGGTGATGGAAAGCATTATGTAATTACATATAATGCTGCAGTAATCGGGCCGTTGAATGAGGAGATTGATTATAATAATACTGCAACGGTAGAAGTTGCAGAGTTCAGGAAATCTGATGCTGTAGTCGACAAGGTGACAAAAGAACAAAATCATAGCGGAGGAGCAACAGGTAGTAGAATCAGATTTACTTTAGTTAAGCATAACACAGATGATATTAGTGAGTTTTTAGCAGGAGCAAAATTCGGTGTATATAAGAATGCAGATTGTACTGATCTGGTTGACGAGTATACAACTGGTTTAGATGGTATAGTGGAGATTGGCGGAAGCAAATTTTATGCCAATACAATCTATTATTTGAAGGAACTGCAGGCTCCAGATGGATATCAGCTTTCTGATGAGGTGCTCAGTTTTGTAATTGATGATGGTTATACTACGATTACAGTAACGGGGTACGATGAGTACATATATGCAGGAGAGAAGCTTGAGATTGGTAATACACCAAAACCAGAAACGACAGAAGTAAGCGGAAGCAAGACCTGGGTAGGAGTACCGGACGGAACCGAAAAACCAAAGGTAACGATAGAACTGTACCGGAATGATGAGCTGTTAGGCAGTCAGGAACTTAAAGAAGATGCATACTCATTTACTGAACTTGAAAAATATGATGCGGAAGGAAACGCGTATACATATACAGTAAAAGAGGTAATGAGCGGAGCAAATGCAGATAAGTTCACAGGAACCCAGGAAGGTCTGAACTTCACAAATACGTACAGCGAGAAGACAGAGATCAGCGGAAGCAAGAAGTGGGTAGGAGTACCGGACGGAACCGAAAAACCAAAGGTAACGATAGAACTGTACC
>JAUNGM010000026.1:50144-50232 GCA_030524545.1 Eubacteriales bacterium | reverse complement strand
GGTCTGAACTTCACAAATACGTACAGCGAGAAGACAGAGATCAGCGGAAGCAAGACCTGGAATGATAATAAGAACCAGGATGGAAAAC
>JAUNGM010000026.1:14231-50044 GCA_030524545.1 Eubacteriales bacterium | reverse complement strand
AGTACAAGGGAACCGAGAAGATCGTTTATACTATAGCTGAAGACGAAGTGGAAGGCTATGAAACTGCGATTGAAGGAACAACCATTACGAACACTCCTGTTTCCGAAAGTGCATCTGTCACAGTCACTAAGACACTGACCGTAAACGGCGATCCGATGAGTGCAGTAGACCAGACATTCTATGTTGGTTTGTACCTGGATGAGGAGTGCACGATTCCGGCAGGAGATATCCAGCCGATCGTATTCAAAAATGCATCTGCTTCTTCCGCAGTCTTCAGTAATCTGGAGGTTGGCAGAACCTACTATGTAGGAGAATGTGATGCAGACGGCAATGTGATCGAAGTCGGAGAAGTAGAAAGCGGAGATACTTTCATTGCAAACTTTGCAGAAGGAAATGAAGCCGTTATTGAAGAAGAAGACGGTTCCGTAACAATCTACTTTGAGAACGAGTTCATGACCATACCGGATGGATTCTACATCGGCGGTAAGCTGGATGTTACAAAACGTGTTATTGGAGTAGACGGAAAAGATGTAAACAGTGATGAAACATTCTATGCAGGTATCTTTGATGATGCAGCATACACAGTTCCATCCGTAAATGTAGGAGAGAATATCCTTGCTCTGGAAATGGGCGGCGGATCTTCCGTTACAGCAAGCACAACCGTAGCGATTCCGGAAGTAGGAGGAGACACAGTCCTCTATGTAACAGAGGTCGATGAGAACGGTGTTCCTGTAAAAGGCGCAGAAGGCTTTATGTATACCGTAAGTCAGGATAAGACAGAAGTGGCGATCAACAGAGAAAATACCTACGCAAGCGTAGAGATCATCAACACTGAAACGACCACAACAGTAACGCCTGCACCTACAACTACCCCAGGCCCCACAGTGACCCCAGGCCCGACAGTGACCCCAAGCGGAGGAACTACGACGAAGACAGGCGTAAAGACCGGTGATGATACACCGATAGGACTTTATCTTGCACTTCTTGCAGTATCTTGTGCATTGATCGGTACCGTTGGCTACAGAAGACGCCGCAGAAACAATAAGTAATCAAAAACTGAATCACACATAATACTAAGGCAGCCGCTTCCCTTAATGGGAGGCGGCTGATTTTGAAACTCGGCTTCTGAAACGGACAGATAACAGAAGCCGATTGCATTTGTAAAGAAGACAAAACTCCAATTTCGAAGAATTATCACAAAGCATAGAAGGTGCAGATCATTGTGCTGAAAAAATATTCAGGAAAATATGCAGGAAACAGCGGATTTTCAAGGAAAGTGCTTGACTTATCTATAGTTCCTATGGTAGAATGAACAAGCGACATGGAAGTTAGGTCTTTTTTTTATGCCCGAAAATGAGACGGATACATTTTCAGCAGATGAGAAGACCATGCAAATGAAAACACTGGAGGTGGAAGTTGTGCGCGTTAAAATTACATTAGCATGCACCGAGTGCAAGCAGCGTAACTACAATATGACTAAGGAAAAGAAAAACCATCCTGAGAGATTGGAAACCAAGAAATATTGTAAGTTCTGTCACAGACACACAATGCACAAGGAAACAAAATAATCACAAGGTAACTATGATCGGATAGTTACTCACAAGAATTGTGAGGTCACGCTATGCAAGAAAAGGAAAAATCTGCTGGCAAAGGCCAGAAGAAGAGTTGGTTTCAGGGACTTCAATCAGAATTCAGAAAGATTGTATGGACAGACCGTGAGACACTGGCGAAACAGACAGTAGCAGTAGTTGTGATTACTGTGATTCTGGGTGTTATCATCAGCGTTATGGACGCGGGTATTCTGGAAGTCATTAATCTTTTAATGAAATAAGGATAAAGGTGATTGTATGTCAGAAGCAAAATGGTACGTTGTCCATACCTATTCCGGGTATGAGAACAAGGTGAAAGCCAACATTGAAAAGACAATCGAAAACCGACACCTGGAAGATCAGATCCTGGAAGTCCGTGTTCCTCTTCAGGACGTTGTAGAAATGAAGAACGGAACGGCCAAGCAGGTTCAGAAGAAATTGTTTCCGGGATATGTGCTGCTCAACATGATTATGAATGACGATACATGGTATGTGGTCCGTAATACCAGAGGTGTTACAGGATTTGTAGGACCGGGATCCAAGCCGGTGCCGCTGACGGAGGAAGAAATGCTTCCGCTGGGCATCAAGGACGAGCCGGTTGCCGTAGATTTCGCAGAGGGCGACCAGGTAGTCGTAACCGGCGGAGTCTGGAAGGATACCGCAGGCGTTATTACAGCAATCAACATGCAGAAACAGGTTGTTACCATTAATGTTGAGCTTTTCGGCCGCGAGACGCCGGTTGAAATAAGTTTCGCAGAAGTTAAGAAATTATAACAGGTAATCATTATAGTGGGAGGGAAATACCCCCGCCAATACCACATAGGAGGTGCCGAAAATGGCAAAGAAAGTAACAGGATATATCAAATTACAGATTCCGGCTGGTAAAGCAACTCCAGCACCGCCAGTTGGTCCGGCTCTTGGACAGCATGGTGTAAACATTGTTCAGTTTACCAAAGAGTTCAATGCAAGAACAGCAGATCAGGATGGTATGATCATTCCGGTTGTTATCACTGTTTATGCAGACAGAAGTTTCAGCTTCATAACCAAGACTCCGCCAGCAGCCGTTCTTCTGAAGAAAGCCGCTAACATCAAATCCGGTTCCGGCGTTCCGAACAAAACAAAGGTTGCAAAAGTGACCAGAGCTCAGGTTCAGGAAATCGCAGAACTGAAGATGAAAGACCTGAATGCAGCATCTATCGAAGCAGCTACAAGCATGATCGCAGGTACTGCAAGAAGCATGGGAATCGAAGTAGTAGACTAATACAAATAGGAAGTGGGAGGGAAATCCCCGCCAATACCACAGGAGGTTATAGAAATGAAACGAGGAAAGAAATACGTGGAAGCTGCAAAAGCAGTAGACCGCGCAACATTATATGATACCGCAGAAGCAATCAGCTTAGTAAAAAAGACTGCAGTTGCTAAATTTGATGAGACCATCGAAGTTCATATCCGTACAGGCTGCGATGGACGTCATGCAGACCAGCAGATCCGTGGTGCAGTTGTACTGCCTCATGGAACCGGTAAGAGCGTTCGCGTTTTAGTATTCGCAAGAGACGCAAAAGCTGAAGAAGCAAAGGCAGCAGGTGCTGAATTCGTTGGAGCAGAGGAATTGATCCCGAGAATCCAGAACGAAGGATGGCTGGATTTCGACGTTGTTGTTGCAACTCCTGATATGATGGGTGTTGTAGGCCGTCTGGGTCGTGTACTTGGACCGAAAGGTTTAATGCCAAACCCGAAAGCTGGTACCGTAACTATGGACGTTACAAAAGCGGTTCATGACATCAAAGCTGGTAAGATTGAATACCGTCTTGATAAAACCAACATTATCCATGTTCCGATCGGTAAAGCATCCTTTACTGAGGAACAGTTAAGCGACAACTTCCAGACGCTGATCGAAGCTATCATCAAGGCAAGACCGAGCACCTTAAAGGGTCAGTTCTTAAGAAGCGTAGTTATTGCGCCGACAATGGGACCTGGTGTGAAGATCAATCCGATGAAATTGGCTTAAATAGATTATAAGAAAAAGGACATTCTTTGTGGGTGTCCTTTTTTATTTTCCTTAATTGCTGCCGGAGGGGAGAAGAGAGAGAAAGAGGGTTACATGAGAGGGAGGGGTGTGGTATAGTATAGAGATAAATTGGGAAATTGTTTGGTGACAGAAATGAGGGATGAAGATGGCGACAGGAAATAGCAGAAAGAGGAAAAAGAAAAGAGTGAATAAGACGAAGCTGGTGCTTTGCCTTATGGTGGAGATGATTGTTATTCTGGCTTTGGCGGTCATGATTGGATGGAAGTATGGGGTAGAAGAGTGGCTGACGGAGATTACCAGACCTGTGGTGAAGGAATTGGATCTGAGCGGAATCAATAGCTCTCATGCGGTTTTGATGCAGGCACAGGGAGGAAAGGTGATTGGAGAGATAAATGGGGAGGAGAGAATGTATCCGGCGTCTTTGACGAAGATTATGACGGCGATTGTAGCGATTGAGGAGCTGGATGATCTGGAGCAGGGAATTACGTTGGATGAGGAGATCTTCCCGGAGCTGTATGCGGGAGATGCGACACAGGCGGGCTTCCAGGCGGGAGAGAGGGTAAGGGCGATTGACCTGCTGTATGGAGTGATTCTGCCTTCGGGAGCGGAGTGCTGTATTGGTCTGGCAAATGAGATTGCGGGCTCGGAAGAGGCGTTTGTGGAAATGATGAATAAGAAAGCGCAGAAGCTGGGGATGGATGGGACACATTTTTGTGATACGACAGGCCTGCATGATCCGGAGCATTACAGTACGGCGATGGATATGGCGGTACTTTTGAAATATGCGATAAGAAATGATACGTTCCGGGAGATTATTGAGAGTGCAAGGCATTCCACCGGAATTACGAATGTGCATCCGGATGGGATTACATACTATAGCACTATGTTTAAGAATCTGAATGATCCAGGTGTTACCGGAGGAAAAATCCTGGGCGGAAAGACAGGGTTTACCAATGAGGCGGGTCTTTGTCTGGCAAGCTTTGCAGAGATTGAAAGCAGGGAATATATTCTTGTGACTGCCGGAGCACCGGGAACTACAGGGGAACCGCTGCATGTGTATGACGCGGTGACGGTTTATAACCGGCTTGGGTCTGCGGCACAGGCGCTTGGAGAATAAGGAAGCTGGAAACGGTTTTTGTTCCTGTGTATTTTGACATGTTTCTGCCTCCTTATGAATTGTATTTTAAAAAGGGATCTGAGGTTTCTCCCAGATCCCTGTAGTATTTATTATGAAAGAGTCAAGATTTGATAAACAATCAAGGCTTCTTCTTAGCCGAAGTATCTCTTCAGAAGACCAGCGAATGCTTTGCCGTGACGAGCCTCGTCTCTTGCCATTTCATGAACGGTGTCATGGATAGCGTCAAGGTTAGCAGCTTTTGCACGTTTTGCAAGGTCGAATTTACCAGCGGTAGCGCCGTTTTCTGCTGCAACACGCATTTCAAGGTTTTTCTTGGTGCTGTCTGTAACAACTTCGCCAAGGAGTTCAGCAAATTTAGCTGCATGTTCTGCTTCTTCGTAAGCAGCTTTTTCCCAGTATAAGCCGATTTCCGGATATCCTTCTCTGTGAGCTACTCTTGCCATTGCAAGGTACATACCAACCTCAGAGCATTCTCCTTCGAAGTTTGCTCTTAAGTCTGCAAGGATGTCTTCGCTAACGCCCTGAGCAACGCCTACAACATGCTCTGCAGCCCAGCTCATTTCGGAATCCTGTTTGGAGAATTTCTCAGCCGGTGCCTTACAGATTGGACATACTTCCGGTGCTGCTTCTCCTTCATAAACATAACCACATACATTACATACCCATTTTGCCATAGTTGTATCTCCTTTTCTTTATAATATTTTTTGTATTTTTTAATAATAGTAATGATTACTGTTTTAAGTTAACATATAAATGTAGACTTGTCAAGGGCATTTTTTACTTTGCCTGCTTTTTTATACATTCTTCACAAAGTCCAAAAAATCTGGCGCTGTAGCCTGTGATTTTTCCGCTGAATTGTTCTTCCGCTTCCTTTACCAGGGTGCCTGCAGCATCAATATCCAAATCCATAACACTGCCGCAGCTGGTACACATAAAGTGGCAATGCGGACTTGTGCGGGCATCATAACGGTCTGCGCCGCCAAAGCAGGATAATTTCTGGATTTCCCCAAGATCTGTGAGGAGGGAGAGGTTGCGGTATACGGTTCCCAGGCTGATGTTTGGATAAATCTGCTTCATGTTGTCATAAACGATATCTGCCGTTGGATGTGTAGTCTGTGTCATCAGGAATTCTTTAATAGATTCTCGCTGACGGCTATACTTCAGTGCAGCCATGACACTCCTCCTTTCTCCTTAGTAACAGTAATGATTACTGATATTGAAATTATATAATACTGACCTTAAATTGTCAAGTAATATTTTGCAGGCAGGAGAAATCTTATATATGGAAAGCAAGAGAAATCTATTTTCATTTGCAGGATTTTAAGTTATACTGAATATATGCGGAAGAAAATGATGGAATAGGCGAAAGGAGAAGAATCTTGAATACCGGAAAAAGATTAAGTGCGGCATTTGTGGTTTTTGTTGGAGTGGCACTGCTTTTTTTATTATGGATTTTTCATGGAGGGACTGCCGGAAGCCCTCTGCCGATGCGCAATACTGCAAATCTGGAAAGTATAGAGACAATGGAAGATGGCATACGGATTCATACGATGGAGATTCCTGATGACTTTTCTGAGGCAGGAGCTGTTTTATTTAAGACCACTCATACGATGACAGAGGTGAGATTGGACGGAATGCTGATCTATCAGTACGGAAGAGAAGAGAATGCGCCGAAGTTTATGAAATCACCCGGTTCTCCATGGCATCTTGTGGATATACCGGAGAAAAGCGCCGGAAAAACGCTGGAAGTCCGGATATATCCTGTTTATGAAGGATTTTATGGAAATACGGGAGTCTTTCATCTGGGAACCAGGGCAGCCTGTGTGATGGAGCTGTTTGTAAGTTTTCTGCCGGTTTTGATCATCAATTGTATTATTGTATTTGCGGGAGTGCTGAGTATTTTCCTGCATATTGCCACAAGCCGCCACAGGGGGAAAGAAGAAATCGGAACATTTTTAAATGTAGGAGTTTTTTCCCTGATGATCGCGGTGTGGTCGCTGTGCCAGTGCGGATTTCTGCAGTTTTTGATACCGGACGGCAGGACGCTGTATTTTGTGGATTTTTTCAGTTTTTATCTGTTTCCTGTGCCGTTTAATCTTTTTGTATATGATATTACACGGACAAAGTACCGCAAAGGCCTGCTGTGGATGGCTGGAGGATATCTGGCCAATATGGCAGGGGCACTGGCAGTCCAGTGCGCAGGGCTGATTGATATTTTTCGTGTATTGCCTGTGACTCATTTGCTGATGGCTGTAAATGTACTGTATGTCATCCTGCTTGTACGCAATGAGGCACAGAAGAACAGCAATAAGGATGCAGGGAGATTCCGTTTTCCCTTATATATCGTGATGATATTTGCGGCGGCTGAGCTGGTGATGTATTATATCCGCGGCTTCCGGGAGACCTCGGTTTTTCTGCCGCTTGGAACGATCTGCTTTATCGTCATGCTGATCTGGATTCAGGTTATTCGGTATTACGGAAAGGTTATAGAGGAGGAGAAGCTTTCCTATTTTAAAAAACTGGCAAATATCGATATGCTGACAGAGGCGCTGAACCGCAATGCTTACGAAAATACGGTGAAATACCTGGAAGAAAAAGAAATTGAACTGCAGACAACAGGTGTTATACTCGTGGATGTGAACGAGATGAAATACATCAATGACAATTTCGGGCATGAAAAAGGCGACGAAGCTTTAAAATACTGTTATCAATGCATCTGCAGGTGTTTCGGGGCGGAAGATCGTTGTTTTCGCATCGGAGGGGATGAATTTGCTTATGTATTTCACAAGAACGAGAAACCGGATATAGAAAGGGAAATTGCGGCATTTGAAAAGCTGGTGGATGAAACCGGGAAAAACCTGCCGTATCCGTTTAGTGTGGCAGTGGGATATGCGTGCTATAACCCGGATACAGATATGGACTTTCAGGATATTGTCCGGCGCAGTGATACAATGATGTACCGGAAGAAACGAAGGAAGAAGCTAATGAAAGCAGACGGGACAGAAGAGATACTGGATTATATAAAGAAAGATCTGATGAAAGCATCGCAGGAAGAGCTGCTTCTCCATCAGAAGAAATACCAGGAGATCTCCATAGAGGATCTGTGTGAATTTATCAATCTGCTGAACCCAAGTACGGATGACTACCTGTATGTTTTGGATTTCAGGAAGGACTTTTATTATATAGCGCCTCATGCGCTGCAGAGATTTCTCCTGGACGAAAATGCATTCCATGAGGTCATGGAGCATCATAAACGCTTTGTATATGCGGAAGATTTCGGACTGCTGAAGGAGGAATTCGAAAGTCTGCTGAGTTCGGATCGATGTATGCACAATATGGAATACCGCTGGCTTGATATTGACGGGAAACCGGTCTGGATCAATTGCAGAGGGTGCATAGTCAGAGATGATGACGGTAAAGCCATGTATATGGTTGGCTGCATTAATGAAATCGGAATCAAGCAGAAGGCGGACAACGTCAGCGGATTGCTTGGAGAATCCAGTCTGCAGGCTTACCTGGAAAGTATGGAACCGCAGTTTCCTGACGGATATCTGATGCGTCTGGGAATTGATAATTTTAAAGAAATCAACGAAAAATTCGGTATCGAATATGGGGATATGATTCTCCATGAAACTGCGATCTGTATTTCCCGCTGCATTTCTCAGAACCAGAAAATTTATAAGCTGGTGGCAGATGAATTTATGGTGCTGGATTTTACAGGCAGCAGCCGGGCAGATGCGGAAGCGATGTTTGACAGGATACGTGAGGCGCTTGCACAGTTTGTGGAGGACAATGGATATGCTGTGATCTT
The DNA here is from genome assembly GCA_030524545.1 of Eubacteriales bacterium. GTDB lineage: Bacteria > Bacillota > Clostridia > Lachnospirales > Lachnospiraceae > Blautia_A. Next base: position 41,477 of record JAUNGM010000026.1, on the reverse strand, counting down.
TACGATTTCAGGAGGAATTCTTACTTGTGACAGCATGGTAGAGCATACCTATTCCAATGCCATGAAATTTACGGAGTTTTCCCTGAATGGGGCAAAATCCCATGGAAAGAACCGCTGCCATTTATTCCGAAAGGAAGAGTATGAAGCATTCCTGCACAGGCGGGAGCTGTCAAGGATTTTGCGGAAATCCATTAACCAGGGCTTTGAGGGATTTCAGGTGTATTACCAGCCGCTGTTCAGGGCTTCGGACAATTCCCTTTACGGAGCAGAGGCACTGATGCGTTTTGATTCAGAGGAATGCGGAAGAGTATCTCCCGGTGAATTTATCCCCATTCTGGAGGAAACCGGCCTGATTATTCCAGCAGGGCGGTGGATACTCAGGGAGGCACTTGCTGCCTGCAGGAAGATCCGGGAGACCGTTCCGGATTTTGAAATCAGCGTGAATGTTTCCCATGTGCAGGTTTCCAAGACTAATATGCTTTTGGAGATCGTTTCAGCGGTCCGGGATGCCGGAGTCCCCACTTCAGCATTGATCGTGGAACTTACGGAAAGCGGACTTTTGGAAGCAAGCCGGAATGCCAAAATGCTGTGGATGGATCTTCATGATCTGGGGATTAAGCTGGCGCTGGATGATTTTGGGACAGGGTATTCGAACTTTCATTATCTGAGTGAGCTGAAGCCGGATATCATTAAAATAGACCGTTCCTTTGTAACAAAAGCTTTGGAGAATGAAGAAGAATACTACCTGCTGTTCCTTCTCAGCTCTATGACCCACAATCTGAAGCTGAAGCTCTGTATTGAGGGCGTAGAAAGTGAAGCGGAGTGGGCGCGGATCAGGGAGCTTCTTCCGGATTACAGCCAGGGATATTTCTGGGGAAAACCGTGTTCCTACGAAACATTTACGGAACAGTTTGTAAAGCCCTGTGAAATTTAGCAGGAGTTTTTATCCATATAATAAGAATAAAAAAATGCTGTAATAAGAAGATGCTGTGCGGAGGATTCTCAGACAGAACCCTTTGTACAGCATTTTTTCTGCTGTGAACGGAAGGCAGTTTTGTAAGAAACAGTATCAAACAGTTGCCTGAAACAAGGGTTTTGTATTATGATAGCTGGTGCAGGATGAACAAAATAAGAAATTCTTAAGATTTTACCCCTTTCATTTTAAAATTTCTTTGTTATCCTGAGACCATCAAGAGGGAGGTGAGTGAGATGGCCAATATTCTGGTTTGTGATGATGATAAAGACATCGTGGAGGCTATTGACATCTATCTGACCCAGGAGGGTTATCATATCCTGAAAGCCTATGACGGCGAGGAAGCCTTACGGATCTTGCGGAACAATTCGGTAGATCTTCTGATCATTGATGTGATGATGCCGAAGCTTGACGGCATTCGGGCAACACTGAAGATTCGTGAGGAGAATCCGCTGCCCATTATTATTCTTTCGGCCAAGTCGGAAGATGCGGATAAGATTCTTGGATTGAATGTAGGTGCGGATGATTATGTGACCAAGCCGTTTAACCCACTGGAACTGGTAGCCAGGGTGAAGTCCCAGCTTCGCAGATACACGAGGCTTGGCGCAGCCGTACAGCACGGGGGACAGGAACACATTTACGAAACAGGCGGCCTTTCGGTGAATGATGATCTGAAAGAGGTTCGTGTCGATGGTGAGCCTGTAAAGCTGACTCCGATTGAATACAACATTCTGCTTCTTCTGGTAAAAAATCAGGGCAGGGTATTTTCAATCAACCAGATTTATGAAAGTATCTGGAATGAGGAAGCAATCGCTGCAGACAATACCGTGGCCGTACACATCCGGCATATCCGGGAAAAGATTGAGATCAATCCCAAGGATCCACGCTATCTGAAGGTTGTGTGGGGACTTGGATATAAGATTGAAAAGAGATAAGAAACTGAAATAAGAGATGCACGGAAACGGGCAGAAGAAAGGGGAAAAAGATGAATAAGAAATGGTACAGAAGTAATTATATTAAAGTGATTTTGATCGCGGCATTCCACGGGGCCCTGGTGTTGGCAGCGGCCTGCGGGGTCTTTTTGGCGGCAATGGTCAGCCATGGGATCCGTATCTGGGGCGATGAGGGGGACAGGTATATTGAGTCCGGCGGATTTACGGATACATTATACAATTCTTCCAATGAGATACTCTCCGGCCTGGATGTGGAAGATGCGCTTTTGGAAGAAGACTCGGATGCGGAATCCAAAGTCATAGATCTTCAGGAAGTTTATGAGGGTCAGGAGCTGACCTATGAAAATCATTCCGGCCTGGCGTATTCTGTGGCAGACCTGAACGACTGGGCGAAATCTTCCTGGGGCGAAGCGGACTTTTACGATGGAAAAAATGTGGTGATCTGTACTGCAGAAAATGGAGAGCAATACTACTACTATTACAAAGATTTCAGGCAAATGACAGAAGACGGAACCATGATATTCAACTTTGAGGGCCTGCAGGAGCTTTATGCAACGTCAAAAGAAGAAGCAGTGGCCGAGTTCCTGGATGGTTTGTCCTATGGTCAGGACGATGTATATGAAGAGGCTCTCGTTTCGGTAGAAGACAAGGCCAGAAATGTAGAGTATAAGGAAGTCAAAGGTTTTATGGGCCTTACTGTGGAAGAAAAATATGCCCCCGCAGGTGCGGAGAATCTCCTGGATGCAGTTAATGAGAATCCCAATTGGGAAGGCGGGCTGGCCGCAGCCTATAAAGCATTGGATCAGGCATTAAATATGATAACCGTAAATAAACAAAAAGCAGAAACGCTGAAGCAGTATAAGGAAGGAAACACCAATCTTACCTATATGTATGTGGATCTGGATGAAAACAAGGTCTATACCAACAAAAGCAGCTATTCTCGGTATGCAGGATATGAAACTGCTTTAAAGGAAATGGCAGAAGAAGATGCTTACGTGATCGTTCGGCCAAAGCTTTCCGAATGTGAGTCAAACCTGAACTTCAGCGGAAGTAGAACCCTGCAGATGTGGCAGCATATGGCGGATAATGAGGGAATCTCCGAAAATTATATTTTGGCATTATCTGTTGACGGCGCGTTTCCTGTGGCAGATTCCATGGCAGAGTCCGCCGGGGTCTACAGGCAATATGCGGGACTTCGTATTCCTTTTGGCCAGGCCCTGATTCTGGCGGTGGTTCTTCTCCTGGTAAGCTTTGTGTGGCTGACTGTTATTGCCGGAAGGCGTGCGGGAGACGAAGAAGTTCATGTCATAGGGTTTGACAGGATATTTACGGAAATCGCAGCAGTGGGCGTGTTCGGTATCTGGGCAGCGGGGCTGAGCATATTTTTTACACTTCTGGATGAGAATTTTAGGATGGATTTTGATGCCAACTTCAATGCGGTCCTGATCACAGCGGAGATTGCGGCAATTTATACGGCAGCAATGTTCCTTGTTGGATATCTGAGCCTTGTCAGAAGAATCAAAGCGAGAACCATCTGGAAAAACAGCCTGCTGCGCTGGCTGCTGAAACTTGCCAAAAAGATGCTGAAGAAGGCTGGGAATGTGCTGGAACTCTTTTCTCGCAATACACCGGGCAAATTAAAGATTGCCCTGCTTGCAGGCGGATTCCTGCTGTTCCAGTTTGTTGTCAATGGAATCATCTTCAGCGGCGGTGCGGTATTCTTCCTTGTTCTGACAATTGCGGACTGCGCGGCATTTTTATACCTGATCCGGAAGGCTGACGGCAGGGACAGGATTCTGGGAGGGCTGAAACGCATTTCCGGCGGAGAATTGCAGTACAAGATTCCGGTGGATAAGCTCACAGGTGATCAGAAGACTATGGCAGAATATATCAACCACATCGGAGAAGGCCTTGATGCGGCTGTAGAAAACAGCCTGAAAAACGAGCGTATGAAGACGGAGCTGATCACCAATGTATCACATGACATCAAGACTCCCCTGACTTCCATTATCAATTATGTGGATCTGCTGAAGCGGGAGAACTTTACAGACCCGAAGATCTGCGGCTACCTGGACATTCTTGAAGCAAAAGCCCAGCGCCTGAAGGTTCTGACAGAAGATGTGGTAGAAGCATCCAAAGCCAGCTCCGGTACCCTTACACTGGAAATGACGGATCTGAATTTTTCAGAGCTGCTGCATCAGGTAATGGGAGAGTTTGAAGAAAGATTTGAAGAAAAGAATCTGACTTTGATGGTGCATTTTGCTGATGAGCCGATGATCGTCCATGCCGATGGGCAGAGACTTTGGCGTGTTCTTGAGAATATCTTCGGAAATGTTGTGAAATATGCACTGGAAGGAACCAGAGTGTATGTACAGACAACACCGGAAAAGGGCAGAGTTGTATTTTCCCTGAAAAATATTTCCGCGCAGCCGCTGAATATCTCCGCAGACGAGCTTACCGAACGATTTATCAGGGGGGATGTTTCCAGAAATACTGAAGGCAGCGGCCTGGGACTCTCCATAGCGAAGAGCCTTACGGAGCTTCAGGGAGGCGAGTTCCGCCTGTACCTGGATGGAGACCTGTTTAAAGTGATCATCACTTTTCCTCTGAAGAACTGTTAAGGATGCTGTACAGGTCTGAAGCAGTGAGTATCCAAAAAAGACTGCGGTAAGCAGAATAAGTACAATACAAAAAGAAAGAGAGGGCATGAGATTATCTTATGTCCGTCTCTTTTTTTTTGGCTTTAAGAGTGATTTATTTCAGCAGATTATATGATTGTCATCAGGATTTTTCAAATCATTGACAGCTTCGATATACTCCCGCAGAATCTGGACAGCGTGTTTTTTGGATTTGGAATCCATGGAATCTATCATTTCAATTACCATGTCAGTTTCAAAATTTTTGCTTTTTCCACGTATGAGGTAGTCAGCGGAGATGCCTATAGAGCTGCAGATTTTATATAGGGTTTTAGAGGTGACCGCTTTTTTGCCGCTTTCAACGGCGGATAGAAAACTACTGGAAATATCACATTTTTCACTGAACTGTTCTCTTGTCATGTTTAGGACTTCCCGGACTTCTCTTATTCGTAAGCCTACTATTAAATTATAATCTTTATCTAATTCCATGGAACCATCCTTTCTTTTTTATTTGTAGTGTGCTTTAAGTGTAGCAAATATCGATATGTTAAAAATGTTCCATAGAATCAAACGATATACTCTATAGAGTTGACTTTTGCTTTTGGGAGAACTATAATTAATAGATGATAATGCCCGGAATATCGCATTTTTGAGGAAAGTACGGGAAGATATGGAGGAGATTATGAGGAAGAAGACTTTGGCAATGGCCCTCGTTTTTTTTATGGCAGCGGAATCTGTGTCGGTAGTTCATGGCGCGGATTTTTCCAGCGGGCAGCAGGAGTCTGCGACCGGCGAAGCAATGGAAAATGTTTTTTTCAGCAGTGAAGATGCGGTGATGGATGAGATTCCGGTGTCCGGTGAATATTCAGAGAGTGTGAATCCGGAAGTAACCCTGTTTCCTGATGAAGAAGAAATCCCGAATAACATCGGAGAGGAGACAGAACCGCCGGAAGAACAATCACCGGAAGAGCAGTTACCGGAAGAACCGCCGGAAGAGCAATCGCCGGAAGAGCGGTTACCGGAAGAACAGCCGGACGAAGCAGCAGATATTGATATTTTTTCAGATGAGACAGATTATGGCGATTATACAGAAATGGAGATAGAAGAAGCGGATATCTTTACCGCAGGTGAGCAGGCTTCCGGGATTTTCACCACGGAGACCTTCCGGTATATGGTCAATGGGACAGAAGCTGTGATCGTTAGTTATCTGGGGAGTGCGGAGACAGTAGTAATACCGGAGCGGATAGGAGAATACACGGTAACAGGAATCTGTGAGAAGGCATTTATGGGGAGTGATCTCAGCGGGATCACGCTTCCGGCAGGTTTGAAATCTATTGGAGCAGAGGCGTTTTCCGGATGCGCCGCTCTTAAAAAAATAGAATTGCCTGCTGCAGTGTCAGAGATCGGCGAAAATGCGTTTGCATCCTGCCCGCAGCTTGTCCTTTACTGTTATGCCGGAACTTATGCACAGCAGTATGCGGAAGAACAGAAGCTTCCATATGAATTACTGGAGCCTGAGATAAAGAAAACAGATATCGCTTCCTGCAGTGTGAGCGTAGCAGCTTCCAAGACGTGTACAGGCAAAGCGCTGAAACCGGCAGTGAAAGTGAGCAAGGGGAAACAGGTGCTCGTATCCGGCCGGGATTATACGGTGAAGTATAAGAATAATGTGGATCCCGGAACAGCGACAGTGACAGTTACAGGCAAGGGAAATTATGAAGGGACTGTCAGTAAGGCATTCAAAATCACCCTGGCGGCACCTAAGCTGGTCTCAGCAGCATCAGCAAGCTACCGTTCCGTAAAGGTGACCTGGAAGAAGGTGCCGGGTGCGAAGTCGTATACGATCTATTATAAAGGAAACACGGCCAAGTCGTGGAAAAAACTGAAATCCGGAATTACGGGAACGAGCTATAAGCATACCTCATCAACCTCTTTTCCTCTTGTGACGGGAAAGAAATATGCCTATACGGTAAAGGCAGTCAACGGCAAAACAATCAGCAGTTGTGATAAGACCGGAAAAAGTGCAATCCCGTCGCTTACGGCCGTAAAGCTTGGAACAGTGAAATCAGCAGCCTATAATAAGCTGAAGATCACCTGGAGCAAGGCAGCAGGCGCCAGCGGTTATTATGTCTACAGAAAATCCGGGAATACCTGGAAAAAAGTGGGAAGTACAACGGGAACGTCTTTTACCCACACGGGCAGCAGCAAATTCCCTATAAAGACAGGAACTACTTATACCTATACGGTCAAGGCATACCGAAAGACCGGAAAAACGGTTGCTACAGGCAGCTGCAGCAGAACCGGCATCAAGGGAAAGACAGTCCCTGATAAGCCTGTTCTGATCAGTGCGGAATGTACGGATGTAGGGAAGATCACAATACGCTGGAAAAAGGCGGCAGGCGCAACGAATTATCTGATCTACCGGAAAAATTCCAAAGGAAACTGGGAACAGGTTGCCAATGTAAAAGGTGCCAAGATGATAGGCTATATTCATGTATCATCGAAAAAATTCCCGATTGTCGAAGGAAAGACCTATACGTATACGGTTCGTTCTTATACAACGACCGGAAAAGCCAAAGGACTTTATGATACACAGGGAAAACAGGTGAAGGCACAAACTGCAACGGAGGCAGAAGCTGCAGCTACACTGGAGCGTGCAAAACAGACTGTGGCCCAAATTACAAATGCGGGTATGAGCAGCAGTCAGAAGTTGAAAGCGTGCTTTGACTGGGTAATTTCCAAACCGTACATAACAAGAAGGAAATTTGTCAACACGCCCGGATGGCCTGCTGTATATGCAAACGACCATTTTGTATTGGGAGGAGGAAACTGCCAGGCAGATGCAGCGGCATTTGCATATTTAGCTAAAGCTTTGGGATACAAGAACGTATATGTTTGTGCAGATTCCGACGGAACATGGGGAACGGCACATAGCTGGGCGGAAATTGACGGTTTGGTATATGATCCTCTTTTTGCAGAAGCAAAGAACTATTATAGGTATTATGGTGTATCTTATAGAAGCTATGAACTTACAGCAATACTTCATATTGCAATATAAGAATTTATAGGGTTAAGAGATAAAATTTTTGAAATACAATCATATAGAAAAAAGGAGTAGGCGTAATTATGAAAAAGAAGACTTTGGCAATGGCCCTCGTTTTTTTTATGGCAGCGGAACCTTTGCCGATAGTTTATGGCGCGGATTTTTCCAGCGGGCAGCAGGAGTCTGCGGCCGGCGAAGCAATGGAAAATGTTTTTTTCAGCAGTGAAGATGCGGTGATGGATGAGATTCCGGTGTCCGGTGAATATTCAGAGAGTGTGAATCCGGAAGTAACCCTGTTTCCTGATGAAGAAGAAATCCCGAATAACATCGGAGAGGAGACAGAACCGCCGGAAGAACAATCACCGGAAGAGCAGTTACCGGAAGAACCGCCGGAAGAGCAATCGCCGGAAGAGCGGTTACCGGAAGAACAGCCGGACGAAGCAGCAGATATTGATATTTTTTCAGATGAGACAGATTATGGCGATTATACAGAAATGGAGATAGAAGAAGCGGATATCTTTACCGCAGGTGAGCAGGCTTCCGGGATTTTCACCACGGAGACCTTCCGGTATATGGTCAATGGGACAGAAGCTGTGATCGTTAGTTATCTGGGGAGTGCGGAGACAGTAGTAATACCGGAGCGGATAGGAGAATACACGGTAACAGGAATCTGTGAGAAGGCATTTATGGGGAGTGATCTCAGCGGGATCACGCTTCCGGCAGGTTTGAAATCTATTGGAGCAGAGGCGTTTTCCGGATGCGCCGCTCTTAAAAAAATAGAATTGCCTGCTGCAGTGTCAGAGATCGGCGAAAATGCGTTTGCATCCTGCCCGCAGCTTGTCCTTTACTGTTATGCCGGAACTTATGCACAGCAGTATGCGGAAGAACAGAAGCTTCCATATGAATTACTGGAGCCTGAGATAAAGAAAACAGATATCGCTTCCTGCAGTGTGAGCGTAGCAGCTTCCAAGACGTGTACAGGCAAAGCGCTGAAACCGGCAGTGAAAGTGAGCAAGGGGAAACAGGTGCTCGTATCCGGCCGGGATTATACGGTGAAGTATAAGAATAATGTGGATCCCGGAACAGCGACAGTGACAGTTACAGGCAAGGGAAATTATGAAGGGACTGTCAGTAAGGCATTCAAAATCACCCTGGCGGCACCTAAGCTGGTCTCAGCAGCATCAGCAAGCTACCGTTCCGTAAAGGTGACCTGGAAGAAGGTGCCGGGTGCGAAGTCGTATACGATCTATTATAAAGGAAACACGGCCAAGTCGTGGAAAAAACTGAAATCCGGAATTACGGGAACGAGCTATAAGCATACCTCATCAACCTCTTTTCCTCTTGTGACGGGAAAGAAATATGCCTATACGGTAAAGGCAGTCAACGGCAAAACAATCAGCAGTTGTGATAAGACCGGAAAAAGTGCAATCCCGTCGCTTACGGCCGTAAAGCTTGGAACAGTGAAATCAGCAGCCTATAATAAGCTGAAGATCACCTGGAGCAAGGCAGCAGGCGCCAGCGGTTATTATGTCTACAGAAAATCCGGGAATACCTGGAAAAAAGTGGGAAGTACAACGGGAACGTCTTTTACCCACACGGGCAGCAGCAAATTCCCTATAAAGACAGGAACTACTTATACCTATACGGTCAAGGCATACCGAAAGACCGGAAAAACGGTTGCTACAGGCAGCTGCAGCAGAACCGGCATCAAGGGAAAGACAGTCCCTGATAAGCCTGTTCTGATCAGTGCGGAATGTACGGATGTAGGGAAGATCACAATACGCTGGAAAAAGGCGGCAGGCGCAACGAATTATCTGATCTACCGGAAAAATTCCAAAGGAAACTGGGAACAGGTTGCCAATGTAAAAGGTGCCAAGATGATAGGCTATACTCATGTATCATCGAAAAAATTCCCGATCGTCGAAGGAAAGACCTATACGTATACGGTTCGTTCTTATACAACGACCGGAAAAACCAAAGGACTTTATGATACAAAGGGAAAAACTGTGAAAGCTGTGACTGCAGCCGCCGTAGCGGACGCACAACTGAGAAAAAAAGCACAGGAAGTGATTAACAGGGTAACAACGCCTGGTATGACTCAGGATCAGAAATTACGGGCCTGCTGGTATTTTATTATGGCAACAGATTTTCATCCGTGGGCGTTCCCTGATACAACCAAAGAGGGCTGGAGAACGAAATGCGCAATGGATATCCTGACAACAGAGGCAGGAAATTGTTATGGTTTTGCCCATGGCTTTGCTGCGCTTGCCAGGGAGCTGGGCTATGAGCCGTATGTAATTGAAATTCCGAAGGTTCATTGCTTTGTGCGGATAAACGGAGGATATTGGGACAACATGGGAAATAAAATGGGAGTAGCAAGATCTCCGATGTCTTATACTTCCAGCCAAATAACAAAATTTTGAGGTTTGAGTGAAATATGGTTTTCAGTTCAATGATATTTTTATGTGTTTTTCTGCCCGTGGTTTTTGGACTTCATTGTATTTTGCCGGGAATCAGGGCAAAAAATGCATTGCTGATTTTGGCAAGCCTGATCTTTTATGCGTATGGTGAGCCGGTATATGTACTCCTGCTGATCGCATCGGCGTTCTTTAATTATATGTGTGCAGGTGCTATCAGCCGCTGGCATCAGTATAAAAAGATAACGCTGTTCATCACCATAGCGGGAAATCTGGGAGTCCTGATTCTTTATAAATATGCCGGTTTTCTCGTGGAATCATGGAATTCCCTGGCGGGGATGACTGTTCCTGTACCGGATATCCGGATGCCGATCGGAATTTCGTTCTTTACGTTCCAGGCAATGTCCTATGTAGTTGACGTTTACCGTGAAGTTACGGAGCGGCAGAAGAGTTTTTGGAAAGTTTTGCTGTATATATCCTTCTTCCCTCAGTTGATTGCGGGTCCTATCGTTAAATATCATGATGTGGAGATGGAAATTAATCAGAGGGCCCAGACCCTGGAAGGAGTTACACATGGAATCCGGCGTTTTATTGCCGGATTGAGTAAAAAAGTATTGTTGGCCAACACCCTTGGCCTTACGGCAGATATTTTATTTGCGGCCAAAGAGTCGGAGGTCAACTGGGTTGTGGCGTGGATTGCCATTATTTCTTATGTGCTGCAGATTTATTTTGATTTCAGCGGATACAGTGATATGGCGATCGGGATTGGATGGATGTTTGGGTTCCATTTTAAAGAGAACTTTAATTACCCATACATATCCGGAAGCATTAAGGAATTTTGGCGAAGATGGCATATGTCTCTTTCCGGGTGGTTTCGGGAATATCTCTATATTCCGCTTGGAGGCAACCGTAAAGGAAAACTTCGGACCGTTGTAAATAAAATGATTGTTTTCCTCTGCACAGGCATTTGGCATGGGGCTTCCTGGAATTTTGTATTCTGGGGTGTTTACCATGGCTGTTTCCTGCTTCTGGAGGAATACATACCGGCGATCGGCCGTAAAGGCGGACGTCTGAAAGGCTGTATGCAGAGGATTTATGCACTGTTGGTGGTAGCTGTGGGCTTTGTCTTTTTCCGGACAGAAACCATGTCCAGAGGCGTTTTCTGGCTGAAAATGATGTTTACGGGCTTTGGGAAGCATCCGGCAGCCATGAGCCTTGCGGTACAGCAGCTTACTCCGCTGTATCTGCTGACACTTGCGGCAGCGATGATTGCCTCAGTACCGGTAAAAGATGTATGGAAGAATAGACGGGGATATGAGCCGGTATCCTATATTCTGAGTTTTGCAGGACTGATACTTTGCATTTTGTATCTTGCAGGCGGTACATATAATCCATTTATTTATTTCCGGTTTTAAGGGGGACTTATCGCATGAAAAAATGGAGTTTACTTTATTGTGCCTGCTTTTTTGCGGTCTGCCTGTGTCCGTTTGCCGGAATGCTTCAGAGTCAGGAAGAGGATACGACTGCAGAGAACCGCAGGCTTGCGGAATTTCCTGTACTTCGTACGGAAGAAGGGGAATTTAACACAGAATGGCTTTCCCAAGCGGGAGACTATTTTCAGGATCATTTTGCATTCCGAAGTAAGCTGGTAACAGCGAATGCCCTGGTACAGGGGAAGATTCTCGGAGTATCGACAGCCTCGGGAGTGATACAGGGCAGCGATGGCTGGCTCTACTATAAAGACTCCCTTGCTGACTATCTTGGAACAGACCTTTTGTCAGAAAGAAGCCTTTTTAATATTGCTCATACACTTGGCATGACGCAGAGAAATCTGGAGCAGCGGGGTGTGGATTTTGTCTTTACGATAGCCCCTAATAAAAATTCATTATACGGAGAACATATGCCGTATTATGACAGCGTCAGAATTACAGATGAAAACAATCTGAAAAGATTGCAGCCATATCTTGAAGAGGAAGGTGTGAATTATACGGATCTTTATGAGACATTCCGGAATCAGACGGAAGTTCTGTATCATAGCAGGGATTCGCATTGGAATAATAAAGGTGCGGCATTGGCGAGTGATCAGATATTGACTGCATTGGGTAAAGAACATGTTTCTTATGAAGAAGAAGCTTTTGAAGTGCGGAAAGATTTTGCAGGGGATCTGGACAAGATGCTTTATCCGGAGGCGCTGACCCTGGAAGACGAAATTTATTATGAAAGAGAGCCGGACTTTACCTATGTTCAGGAAGTAGAAAGTAATTTTGACCCACGCATCAACACTGCAAGTGCAGAAAAAGACGGAAGTCTTGTGATGTATCGGGATTCTTTCGGAAATACGCTTCTTCCATTTATGGCGGAAGCCTATGGAAGCGCTTATTTCTCCAGAGGAGTTCCGTATCAGCTCAGCGATGTGGAAACTTATCAGGCAGATGCGGTTGTAATAGAAAGAGCAGAGCGCTTTTTGCCGGAAATGGCAGAGGCGCCGCCGGTTCTTCAGGGAAGCACTATTGTCTGGGATGGTGAGATTACGGAAACAGCAGATAACGGTATCTCACATATAGAAATGAAGAGCCAGGGAATGCTGATTCAGATTACAGGTGCAGTGCTGCCAGAGTATCTGGAAACAGATTCAGAAATTTATTTGCGTATAAATGGTACCTCTGTGTATGAGGCATTTCCTATGAATGTAGAGTCAGAGGATACGGCAGATGATGGAGGATTCTGCCTGTATCTGGGAGCAGAGAAGCTTCAGGAGGGGCCGGTAACGGCAGAAGTAATGGTAAGAGATGGTACAACCATGAAAATTATATCAAATCAACAGATTCAGGAGGAAGTAATCAAATGAAGAAAAAAATGGTAAGTATTTTATTGGCAATGACCGTAATGTCTGCGGCAGGAATGAGCACATCAGCAGTTTGGGCAGCAGATGCGTCTGCTGCAGAAGCAACAGTGACAGAGGTACCGGCAGAGCAGACTGCAGAAGGTACGGAACAGGAAGAAAAAGTAATCGAAGATGTGAAGATTACCCTGGAATCAGGAGAAGTCACGATTAAAAATGAAACAGAGAAAAATTTCTCCGCAGAGTATAAAAAACAGGAAGCAGCAGAAAAGCAGGAAGGCGATGCAGCAGAGGAAATCTGGAATCTGGCGCTGACAGATGAAGAGGGAAATGTTCATACCTTTGAAAATGTCTCACCGGATAAATGGACAGAGCCATCTGTTGCAGAGGAATATGGTTTCCTCTATGTGAAATACAAAGATGCTGACGGCAAAGAGCAGGAAGCTCTTGAAAAAGCAGAAGAGAAAGCATTTGAACAGGAAATTACCATGTATGTGACAACGGATGTAAATGTCAGAAAAGAAGCTTCCAAAGAATCCCAGTCTTTGAAGGTGACTTCTCTTGGCGCAGAATGGAAAGCTGTTGCAAGCATTCCTGGATGGATTAAAGTAGAAGCTGACGGAATCAGCGGATATGTATTCCACAGCTACATCACAGAAGATAAAGCAAAAGTGGATGCTCTTGTACAGGAAAAGAAAGCGGCTGCAGAAGCGGCAGCGGCTCAGGCAGCAGCACAGGCAGCGCAGGCACAGACCTATTATGAAGAGCCTGTATATCAGGAGCCGGTACAGCCGGCTGGACAGACAGAGGAGCCATCAGAGCTGCGAGCGGAACAGCCAGAGGAGGAGCCGGCGGAACAACCGGCCGAGCAGCCGGCAGAGCAGCCGGTGGAGTCAACCGAACCGGTAGAAGTAAGCCGGCAGGCATATGATGACTGTGATGGTTCCGGCCACGGTTATTATGAAATTACATATTCTGACGGAAGCGTCGCATACGAGGAATATTAATATCAGATACGAATCAATTACGGCTTGTAAAAGCCAATGGATACTTCAGCCCTTATGCGGCGGCGTTGAGACGGGCTTTTGCGGCAGATAGGGAGAAAGCTTATGAAAAGAAGAATTGCAATATTACTATGTGCATTGATGGCCTTGACACCTGTTAATACAACTTACGGAGCAGAATTTTCCAGCGGTGAAACTGACTTCGGTGTCAGTGTAATGCCAGAGGATGCTCTTTTCAGCAGTGATGATGCATGTGAAGAACCGGAAGCTGAGGAACCTGTTTTTGCAGTACAGGATACGGAGAAAACTGAGACGGTAATACCAGAGATGGAAATGTCTGAAATGCCGTATTCGGAAGTATTTTTACCGGATGAACCAGAGATGGATATTCTTGAGGAAGAGACAGAAGATCATGGGAAGATAGAGGATGATTCAGCAGGACCGATTGATGCGGAGGAAATGGAAGTATTCCAGGCCGGCGGAGAAGAGACGGACATGGAAGATACGGATGAGGGAAACCCGGATGATAATCAGGAAAACCAGCAGGAGAAGACGGATATATCGAAATGCACGGTTACAATGAAAACTTCCGTAACCTATGCAGGAAAGGCTGTTAAGCCCAATGTTGCAGTAAAGAACGGTACACAGGCATTGGTAGAGAACCGGGATTATACGCTGAAGTATTTGAATAATTCCGGCATCGGTATGGCAACTGCAAAGATTACAGGTATCGGAGAGTATGAGGGGACGGTTAAAAAGAAATATAAGATTCTTCCGGCTGCTCCGAAGCTGAAATCTGCAGCTTCCACAGGTTATAATTCCGTTAAGGTGACCTGGACGGCAGTGCCGGGTGCAACGTCTTATATTGTCTATTATAAAGAGAATACGATTAAATCATGGAAAAGGCTGAAATCCGGCATTAAGGGAACCAGCTTAGTACACACCTCCTCGAAAACATTCCCGTTGGTAACCGGGAAAAAATATTCCTATACTGTAAAAGCAGTCAAAGGAAGCTATGTCAGCGGATGTGATAAAACAGGGAAAATTGCAGCCCCGGTTCCCTCGGCTCCAAAACTTGGGAAGGTATCATCCGTAGCTTATAATAAGCTGAAGATTACCTGGAGTAAGGTGGCCGGAGCCAGCGGATATTATATTTACAGGAAATCAGGATCGTCGTGGCAGAAGGTTGGTTCTGCTGCGGGAACTTCTTTCACTCATACTGGCTCATCCAAGTATCCGGTAAAAACAGGAACTACCTATACATATACGGTCAAAGCATACCGGAAAAGCGGAAACGGTGTGGTACAGGGCACTTATAACAATACAGGAATCAAAGGGAAGGCAGTTCCCAACAAACCTGTACTGGTAAGTGTGGAATGCGGTGATACTGTTGGGAAGATTAAAATCAACTGGAAGAAGGCAGCAGGTGCAACGAACTACCTTATTTACAGAAAAGATGCAAAAGGAAACTGGAAGCAGATTGCAAATGTAAAAGGGGCGAATACACTGAGCTATACCCATGTATCTTCCAAGAGCTATCCCATTGTTACAGGTAAGATTTACACCTATACAGTACGCTCCTACACCACTGTTGGAAAGACGAAAGGTCTATATGATACCAAAGGAAAGAACATCCAGGGGCCTTCAGAAGCAGATGTACTGGATGCAAAACTGAGAGAAAAGACCAGGAGTATTCTTGCGGGTATTACAACCAAGAACATGACAAATTCTCAGAAGCTTTATGCATGCTGGAGATATGTCACATCAAAAAGTAATTTCAAATACTGGCCGAAGTATCCGGATCTGGATAAAACAGGCTGGCAGAAAGAATGTGCGTTGGATATGCTGGCTACCGGAAGGGGGAACTGCTATAGTTTTGCCTGTGCATTTGCAGCTCTGGCAAGCGAGGTGGGATACACCCCATCGGTTGTCTGCGGAAGAGTCAGCGGCAGCAGAGACGGTGCAAGTGACGGGCTGACGCGCCATTGCTGGGTAAGAATCGGCGGAGGCTATTATGATCCGGAAGCACAATATGCAGGCTGGTACAGCGGAGTTTACGGAAACGGAAGTTACGATATTGAACATACGATACAGAAAACGGTTCCGTTTAAGTAGGCCAAAACTAAAGAAAGGGGAAAGCGTTATATGAAAAAGAGAAAAGGGTTTTTGTTTGGGATGCTGCTTTTACTTTTCTGTTTCTGTATCGGGGGACAGAATGTTCAGGCAGCAGGGAAGAAAATAACTGCAGAAACAAAAACAGCAGCGGCAAAGAAAACCGGATGGGTAACCAAGAACGGAAAAAGATACTACTATGTAAAAGGCAAGAAACAGATAAATTGCTGGAAAACAATCAGCAAAAAGAAATATTATTTTGGATCAGACGGAGCAGCAAAGACCGGCTGGTATTCTATTGGAAGTAAATCCTACTATTTTGATTCTAAGGGTGTATACAAAAAGTCCAAAACCATGGACAAAACCCTTCTGAATAAAATGGATGCAATCATCAAGAATAATGTCAGTGCAAAAGACGGTAAGTCTGCAGCATTGAAAAAACTGTTTACTTATGTACAGAAAAAATGCAATTATGCCAGGGTAATCGGATTTAAAGGCCAGAAGGGCTGGGAATATACTTATGCCAAGCAGATGCTGGTAAAGAAAAAGGGAAGTTGCTACCATTATGCAGCAGCATTTGCCGTTCTTGCAAAACGTGTTACCGGCTATCCGGTACGAATCTGCTGGGGAACGAGCAATGCTTTTAATACCAGGAAGTGGCAGCCACACGGATGGGTAGAAATCAAAATTAACGGCACCTGGTATACTTTTGATGCGAATGCAGCCAGATTTTCTACTTTACGCAAAGGGAAATGGTATATGCAGAAACGGTCTGCAATGGAAGGAAAAATTTACAAGACTCAGAAAATTGTAAATATTGAATTATAAATACGATGATCATATCAGAGAGGTAAGTATGAAAAAGTGGAAAAGGATCCTGGCAGTCATTTTGTGCCTCCTGTGTGTGCAGGTACCTGTGATTTCGGAAACCGGTACCGTGCAGGTACAGGCTGCGGCTGTGAAAACCGGGCTAAAGAAAGAGAACGGAAAATATTACTATTACGTAAAAGGGAAAAAAGTAAAAAATGTATGGAAATCTGTAAATAAGACCAGTAATGGAAAGAAAATTACATACAGATATTACTTTGGAAAAGATGGGGCAGCTTATGCAGGCAAAAAGGTAAATGGCGTTACAAAACCGGCTTTAAAGAAAATTTCCGGTTCCTATTACGCATTCGATTCTCTTGGAAGGATGATGAAAGGGACGTATGTGGTCAATGGCGTTTATCGTACATTTTCTTCTTCTACAGGTAAGATGACCGGGCTTGTAAAAGAAAACGGGAAATATTATTATTATGTAGGCGCCAAAAAGGCGGTAAATACGTTTAAAACCGTAAAAATACAAGGTTCCGGAAAAAAAGTGTACAGCATTAAATACTATTTTGGAAAGAGCGGTGCAGCTTATCAGGGTAAGTACGATATGTTCGGAACCAACGTTCCGACTGTGAAAAAAATTGGTTCTTATTACTATGGGTTTAATGCATCTGCGAGAATGATTAACGGTATCTATGTCATCAATGATAAATTTTATGCATTTGCTTCCAACGGGAGACTGAACATGACAACGACCAATAAACTGCGTGCCGCAGCCAAGGAAAAAGCAAATGCATCGACCCTTCGAAAGCTGCTTGGTAAGCCTCAAAAGACCATCACGTCCGACAGCTGCTATGGAGATGGAAAAGACCTTCTTCTGTATTATTCTCGTTTTATTGTCAGCCTGTTTAAAGATAAAAATGGCAAAGAAATTGTGCTTGGGGTAATGAGCAGATAAAACCATGCTGGTGTGTGGCAGATAGCGGTAAATAGAGATATAAAGCTTAAGCCTGCCCTGTACTGATGCGGTACGGGCAGGCTTAAAAATATCCGGTTTACACCATACAAACAGATACAACAAACAAAAAGCACAAACAAAAACTGCGGGTTTACAAAACCGGAAAAATATGCTACTATTTCATCATGTGACAGGTATAACCTGTCAGAAAAAGGAAAAACTCGTGGAAGAAGAGAGTACATATGCGTACCGCATTACAGAGAAATCCCCGGCGGAATCCTGCTGGATTCCCAGGCTGAGAGGGATATGTATGGAGCAGATGGAAGATGGCTTCGGAGAGGCGCTGCTGAAAGAAGGAGTAGGCCGCGACAGGACCGCCTGTTACAGCGGAAGGGTATCAAGAACCTGAGTGTATTTGAATATGTTCCCGTACTGGCGGAACAGAGAATGCCGGGTGATTCGTACCTGATGAGGTTCCTGACCGTGAGGCAGGAATGAACAGAAGTGGTAACACGGGTTTTGCTCGTCTTCTCTGATTAAATCCAGAGAGGGCGTTTTTTTATCTGAAAAACCAGGATATCCCGGGTTTTTCTGATCTAATTTAAAGGAGGAACTGAAAAAATGGAAAAGCAGAAGTATTATATTACCACTGCCATCGCCTACACATCCGGCAAACCCCATATTGGGAATACCTACGAGATCGTGCTGGCAGATGCGATTGCCCGTTATAAGAGACAGCAGGGCTATGATGTATTTTTCCAGACCGGAACCGATGAGCACGGACAGAAAATTGAATTAAAAGCCGCTGAACAGGGCATCACCCCAAAAGAATTTGTAGACAATGTGGCTGGAAAAATCAAAGAAATCTGGGATCTGATGAACACATCCTATGACAAATTCATTCGTACTACAGATGAAGCCCATGAGAAACAGGTACAGAAGATCTTCAAAAAAATGTATGCAAAAGGGGATATTTACAAAGGACACTACGAGGGAATGTATTGTACTCCGTGTGAATCCTTTTTTACGGAATCCCAGCTTGTAGACGGCAAGTGCCCGGACTGCGGACGTCCCTGTGTTCCGGCAAAGGAAGAGGCATATTTCTTCAAAATGAGCAAATATGCAGACCGCCTGATTGAGCATATCAACACCCATCCGGAATTTATCCAGCCGGAGTCCCGCAAGAACGAGATGATGAATAACTTCCTTCTTCCGGGCCTTCAGGATCTGTGTGTATCCAGAACCTCCTTCAAATGGGGGATTCCGGTAGACTTTGATCCGAACCATGTAGTCTATGTATGGCTGGATGCTCTGACCAACTATATCACCGGAATCGGTTACGACTGCGATGGTGAAAGTACGGAGCAGTTTGCGAAGAACTGGCCTGCAGACCTGCATCTGATTGGTAAAGATATCATCCGTTTCCATACGATTTACTGGCCGATCTTCCTGATGTCTTTAGACCTTCCTCTTCCGAAACAGGTATTCGGACATCCGTGGCTCCTTCAGGGAGATGGAAAGATGAGCAAATCCAAAGGAAACGTACTCTATGCAGATGAACTGGTTGACTTCTTTGGAGTAGATGCTGTCCGTTATTTTGTACTTCACGAAATGCCGTTTGAGAACGATGGTGTGATCACCTGGGAACTGATGGTAGAACGTCTCAATTCCGAGCTTGCAAACACACTTGGAAACCTGGTGAACCGTACCATCTCCATGTCCAACAAATATTTCGGAGGCGTTGTGGAGAACAAAGGCGCAGCAGAGCCTGTAGACGATGATCTGAAAGCTTTTGTTCTGGAAGTACCGGGCAAGGTAGCTGCCAAGATGGAAAAACTCCGTGTGGCAGATGCCATGACAGAGGTCTTCTCCCTGTTCAAGCGCTGCAACAAATATATTGATGAGACTATGCCGTGGGCACTGGCTAAAGATGAAACAAAGCAGGACCGCCTTGCAACGGTTCTTTACAACCTTGTAGAAAGCATCTGCATTGGAGCAACCCTTCTGGAATCCTTTATGCCGGAAACTACCGAAAAAATCCTTGTACAGTTAAATGCACAGAAAAGAACTCTGGAAGACCTGGCATCCTTCGGCCTGTATCCTTCAGAAACCAAAGTTACAGAGACACCGGAGATTCTTTTTGCCCGTCTGAAGCTGGATGAGGTAATGGCAAAAGTAGCAGAGCTGCACCCGCCTGTAGAGGATAAGGAAGAACAGCCTGAAGAAGAAAATGTTATTGACATTGAAGCAAAGCCGGAGATTACTTTCGATGATTTCGAAAAAATGCAGTTCCAGGTAGGTGAGATCATTGCCTGTGAAGCTGTGAAGAAATCCCGCAAACTTCTTTGTTCCCAGGTAAAAATCGGCAGCCAGGTACGTCAGATCGTATCCGGAATTAAAGCCCACTATACACCTGAAGAAATGGTCGGCAAAAAAGTTATGGTTCTTACGAATCTGAAACCTGCCAAACTTGCCGGAATCATGAGTGAGGGAATGATTCTCTGTGCGGAGGATGCAGACGGCAATCTTGCGTTGGTAACACCGGAGAAGGATATGCCGGCAGGAGCGGAAATCTGCTAAGTCCACCATAGCCTTGCAGCCGGTGCAAGTCTTGGGAGTGAACAGCAGCAACCAAAGTTCATATTTTCAGGGTTGACAAAGCCCTTCCTTGAATATTATAGTATATGGAAATAAGAGGGAGTAGCTGGCACGTCAGTGTTTGCGATGTCGTCAATCTCGACAGAAAGACGGTCTTTCTGTCCGTATCGTGATGAAACAGCGAGACTTTTATTGCATGTCTGCATGCAGTAGAAGCCTCGCTTTTATTGTTGCCCTGCAGCCGGAAGAAGCCTGAATTGCGGAGGAAATTTTTTTCAGATACTCCCGTATGCGGTATACGACAGTGATTGTAAGGAAAACCTGTAATGTAGGCAGATAGAACAAACAAATCCAATACAGACAAGAAAGGGTGTTTCTATGAAAGCGTATTACAATCAAAGTGCCGGTGAAGTCCGGCAGGAACTGAACGGAAGCCTGCAGCCACTGACTGCTTCACAGGTAAAAGCAAACCAGGAAAAATACGGCCGGAACGAACTGACAGAGGGCACGAAAAAAAATACGTGGCAGATTTTTCTGGATCAATGGAAAGATTTTCTTGTGATCATCCTGATCTGTTCCGCGGTGATCTCATTGTTTCTTGGGGAAACGGAGAGCGCTGTTGTTATTCTTGCAGTGATCACTATGAACGCAATTCTTGGAACCGTACAGACAAAGAAAGCGGAAAATTCCCTGAACAGCCTGAAGGAACTGGCCTCACCGAATGCAAAGGTTTTTCGGGAAGGCGTGGTAGTGGAAATCCCAAGCCGCGAAGTAACGGTGGGAGATGAGGTTCATCTGGAAGCAGGGGACTACATTCCTGCGGATGGCAGAATTCTGGAAAGTGCCAGCCTTAAGGTTGATGAAAGCGCTCTTACAGGAGAAAGTCTCGGCGTAGAAAAAACAAGTGAGGCACTGGATGGCGTGCTGCCGCTTGGCGACCGGCGGAATATGGTCTATTCCGGAAGTTTTGTTACCTATGGACGCGGGGTGTATCTGGTTACAGAGGTTGGTATGGAAACCGAAGTAGGCAAGATTGCGGGTCTTTTGAAAAACACGTCTGAAAAGAAGACCCCTCTTCAGATCAGCCTGGATCAGTTCGGACGTAAATTATCTATTATTATTCTGGCTCTTTGTGCCGTACTTTTCGGGCTTCAGGTGGTAAGAGGAGGAAATGCGGCGGATGCCTTTTTGTTTGCCGTTGCGCTGGCTGTTGCGGCAATTCCGGAGGCTCTAAGCTCGATCGTCACCATTGTCCTTGCATTTGGTACGCAGAAAATGGCGAGGGAAGGGGCAATTATCCGCAAACTCCAGGCTGTGGAAGGCCTGGGAAGCGTTTCTGTCATCTGCTCTGATAAGACAGGAACCCTGACCCGGAATAAGATGACCGTAGAGCATTACTTTATAGAGGGAAAAGACATTCCGGCGGAGGAAATCGACCCGTTGCATCCCCTGCATAAGCAGATGATGCGGCTGAGTATCCTGTGCAACGATTCCACTAACATAGACGGACAGGAAATCGGTGACCCGACGGAAACGGCGCTGATCAATCTGGGAGATCAGAAAGGTGTTCCGGCACAGCGAGTGCGTACTGCTTACCCAAGGCTCAGTGAAATTCCGTTTGACAGCGGCCGAAAACTGATGACCACTCTTCATAAGCTGAAGGATGGTTATACCATGGTGACCAAAGGTGCAGTAGATGTGATGCTTGGACGTGTGAGGTATATCCAGAAAAACGGAGAGGTAAAAGCAATTACCCGGAAGGATATCAGAGAGATAGAATCGGCAAATGAGAATTATTCGAAAGAAGGCCTGCGTGTTCTGGGGGTGGGGTACCGCAGTCTGGCATATGAAAAGAGACTGTCTCCGGAAGATGAGGAGGAACTTGTTTTCCTTGGGCTGATCGCAATGATGGATCCGCCCCGCCCGGAGAGTGCGGCGGCAGTTGCGGATTGTATCAGTGCAGGTATCCGGCCGGTTATGATTACCGGTGACCACAAAGTTACTGCAGCTGCGATTGCCAGAAGAATCGGCATTCTGAATGAGATGTCAGAAGCATGTGAGGGTGCGGAGATTGATAATCTCAGCGATGAAGAGCTGAAAGAATTTGTAGAGCACATTTCCGTATATGCCCGTGTTTCACCGGAGCATAAGATTCGAATTGTCCGTGCATGGCAGGAAAAGGGAAACATCGTATCCATGACCGGGGACGGTGTCAATGATGCACCTGCTTTGAAACAGGCGGATATCGGTGTAGCCATGGGAATTACAGGCACAGAGGTATCAAAGGATGCTTCTTCCATGATTCTGACAGATGATAATTTTGCAACAATCGTAAAAGCTGTGGAAAACGGCAGAAATGTATATGCCAATATCAAGCGCTCCATCCAGTTTCTTCTTTCCGGTAATTTTGCAGGGATTCTGGTGGTACTCATTGCATCTTTATGCGGGCTGCCGGTTCCGTTTGCACCTGTCCATCTGCTGTTTATCAATCTGGTAACAGATAGCCTTCCGGCAATCGCCCTTGGGCTGGAACCCCATAAGCACACGGTGATGAAGGAAAAACCGCGCCCCATGAATGAGACGATCCTTACCAGAACCTTTCTTGCAAGAGTAGGAATAGAAGGGGGAATCATCGGGCTGATTACGCTCGCAGCATTTTTGATCGGTTATCAGGATGGTAATGTAAGGCTGGCGGGCACGATGGCATTCGGTGTCCTGTGCCTTTCAAGGCTGATGCACGGATATAACTGTAAGGGAAAAAGGCCCGTTCTTTTTACAGGGCAGTTTTTTAACAACAAATATATGCAGTGGGCGTTTCTGGCAGGCTTTATTCTGCTGACCGCTGTCCTGACGATCCCCGCGCTGCAGGGAATGTTTGCGGTACAGACACTGAATTGGGTGCAGCTGCTTATGGTATATAGCTTGTCCTTTTTGAGCCTTCTGGCGATTCAGTTTGTGAAACTGCTTCATCAATAAAAGAAAATAATCTTTGAAAATTACCGGGAATTCGGCACGCTCTGTGCGAAGTGCCGAACTTGCTAATTTACCGTTCTCATGGTAAGATGAAAACAGAATAAAAGAATGCGCTTGTGAAATAAAAGAGATCTTGTAATTGCTTTGGAAAGGAGAAATGATTTCTTTTGTCAACCACACCCTTGGTACAAAGGATAGTGGGAGTAAAATGTTTGAAAAAAAGCATGTCAGAGGGAGAGAAATATATGGAGAAGGGATTTACTCATTTCGATGGGAACGGAAATGCAGTCATGGTGGATGTTTCCGGGAAGGATGCAACTTTCCGGACGGCCGTTGCTGCGGGCAGCATCCATGTGGGGCCTGAGATCATGGCGGCAGTTAAGGGTGGAAATGTAAAAAAAGGAGATGTTCTTGGGGTGGCCAGAGTGGCTGGAATCATGGGAGTAAAAAGGACCTCTGACCTTGTTCCCATGTGTCATCCCCTTCCTGTTCAAAAGTGCGCTGTCGATTATGAGCTGGATGAAGAGAAAAGTGTGATCCGCGTATTTTGTACTGTGAAGACAGAGGGAAAGACCGGCGTGGAGATGGAGGCTCTGACAGGAGTACAGGTGACTCTGCTGACGATCTATGATATGTGTAAGGCCATTGATAAACATATGGTCATGTCAGACATTCATCTTATAGAAAAGACAGGGGGAAAGAGCGGAACGTTCCGCTTTGACGAAATATGATTGACCGCTGCGGAAGAAAAATCGATTATCTGCGGATCTCGGTGACAGACCGCTGTAACCTGCGCTGTATTTACTGCATGCCTGAGGAAGGTGTGAAGATGGTTGACCGTTCCTGCATCCTGCAGGAACAGGAGATTCTTCGTGTCTGCAGGATCATGGCAGAGCTTGGAATCGGAAAAATCAAGCTTACAGGAGGAGAACCTCTGGTAAGGCCGGGAATGGCGCCGCTGGTCAGGCAGCTAAAGAGGATTCCGGGCATCGAGAAGGTTACGCTGACAACCAACGGGATTCTTCTGAAGAGCCAGATGAAGGGGCTGGCAGATGCAGGGCTTGACGGTCTGAACATCAGCCTTGATACATTAAATGAGAATTGTTATAAAAAAATTGCAAGAAGGGATTATCTTCGGGAAACCATGGAGGGAATTCAGGAGGCAATGAAATATCCGGAAGTTTCTTTGAAGATTAACTGTGTTCCCCTTGGAATCCCGGAGCAGGATTTGTGCCGGGTCGCAGTGCTGGCAAGGGATTATCCAATACATGTGCGTTTTATAGAAATGATGCCGATCGGATATGGCAAAGATTTCCGGGGAATGTCCGAAGAAGAGGTCATAGAACTTTTGGAGGATCGTTTTGGAACGCTTGTCCCCTACCAGGGGGAGCGGCTTGGCAGCGGGCCATGCCGCTACTATACAATTGGAGGATTTTGCGGTAAGATTGGGTTTATCAGTGCCATCAGCCATAAATTCTGCAGAGAATGCAACAGAATCAGGCTTACGTCGCAGGGATATCTGAAAACGTGTCTTCAATATACTGCGGGCCGTGACCTGCGGGAGGTGATCCGTACAGGCGGTACGGATGAAGAACTGAAATGCATTATTTTGGAGGCGCTTGCGGAAAAGCCGGAAGGCCATGCTTTCCTGGAAAAAGCGCCGGAGGATGCTACGGAGAAACTGTGTATGTCACAGATCGGCGGCTGAGAAACTGTGTACGCCGCAGACTGGCGGCTGAAAAATACGCAGAACGCTGTATGGCTGAAAATATTACGGAGATTTGTTGAGAGAATTGATTGGGGGAAAAGGATTTGAAAAGAGCAGCAATTATTACATCCAGTGATACAGGTTACAGAGGAGAGCGGGAGGACTTAAGCGGTCCGGCTATCAAAGAAATTCTGGAAAGAGAAGGATATGAAGTGGTGTCTATGGATATCCTTCCGGATGACCGTGAGATGCTTGCCGATCGTATGGCAGAGATCGCAGACGCAAATGCGGCAGAGCTGATTCTTACCACAGGAGGAACGGGATTTTCACAGAGGGATGTAATGCCGGAAGCAACGGAGGACGTGATCGAACGGAGAGTTCCCGGTATTCCCGAGGCAATCCGTGCGTACAGCATGACGATTACGAAGCGCGCTATGCTGAGCCGCGCCGCGGCCGGGATTCGGAGAAAGACTCTGATCATCAATCTTCCGGGAAGCCCTAAGGCAGTGCGGGAAAGCCTGGAATATATCGTAGATTCCCTTGCCCATGGAATTGAAATCCTGACAGGAGAGGCCGGGGACTGCGCAAGAAAATAGAGAAGGAACAAAAACGGACTGCAGAGAAAATTCTGTCCGTTTCGGAAGAAGAAAGGGAAAAAGTTATGGGAAAAGTCATTGCAGTATGTATCAGCGAGGCGAAAGGCACGCAGAAACAGAATGTACATGAAGCGGAACTTATTGAGGACTGGGGAATCAAAAATGATGCCCATGCAGGCAAATGGCACCGCCAGGTGAGCCTTCTTTCTTATGATAAGATTGAGGCATTCCGCGCCAGAGGCGCAGAAGTAGAGGACGGGGCTTTTGGAGAAAACCTGGTAGTAGAGGGAATTGATTTTGCCGCGCTGCCGGTAGGGACGGTTTTCCGGTGCAATGATGTGGTTCTGGAGCTGACCCAGATTGGAAAAGAATGCCACAGCGGATGTGCGATCTTCCGGAAAATGGGGGAATGTATCATGCCAAGGGAAGGCGTCTTTACAAAAGTTCTTCACGGGGGAGTTATCCGTGAGGGGGATGAATTGACAATTGAAGAATATAAGGCAATAGAAAGATGACAGGAGAGCAGGACAGATGATTTTTGAAACACATGCACATTATGATGACGAAGCGTTTGATGCAGACAGGGAAGAGATTCTTGCTTCCATGGCGGCAGCAGGTATCGGAACGATTGTAAATGCCTGCGCGTCCATTGACGGACTTATGGACACCATAGCTTTGATGGACAAATATCCTTTTGTCTATGGTGCGGTTGGCGTACACCCGGATGATGCAGACCGGATGACCCCGGAAACCTTAGATACTGTCCGGCGGCTTTCCCGGCATGAGAAAGCTGCAGCCATCGGCGAAATCGGTCTTGACTATTACTGGCACAAAACAAAAGAAGAGCAGCTCATCCAGCAGAAGATGTTCCGTGCCCAGATGGACATTGCCCGTGAGGAAAAGCTTCCTTTTATGATCCACAGCAGGGAAGCGGCGGAGGATACGCTGAATATTGTGCGGGAATATGTAAAAGGCGGCATGTACGGCGGAATTATCCACTGCTTTTCATATGGAAAGGAAATTGCCAGGGAATACCTCAGCATGGGTCTGTATCTGGGAATCGGAGGCGTGGTTACTTTTAAAAATGCCCGCAGGCTGAAGGAAGTAGTGGAATACGCACCGCTTGACCAGCTTGTTCTGGAGACAGACAGCCCATATTTAGCACCTGAACCCAACCGGGGGAAACGCAATTCTTCTCTGAACCTGCCTTATGTGGCTGCAGCCATTGCTGAGCTGAAACATGTGACGCCGGAGGAGGTTATAGCAGTCACTGAGAAAAATGCAAAGAAGCTGCTGAGACTTTAGCGATTATTGAGATAAGCAATATAATTAAAAAAAATGCTCCGGACAGATCAACTGTGCCGGAGCATTTCGTGTACTGTATAAGAGATGAGACATCAGGGAAGCCATAGAAGGCATTCTTTTAAGAAAAACGCGGGTAGTTTTGAAGAAAACCGGATTAATATTTAGTAATATTCCTCCTCATCATCGTAATAGGTATCATCATATGAGCCGTCGTCATATGAACCGTCATCGGAAGAGACGTCGTATGAACATCAGTCAAAGTATGATCCGACTACTTATGACACCTCATCATATCAGAATTACAACGAAGCTACT
>JAUNGM010000026.1:0-14221 GCA_030524545.1 Eubacteriales bacterium | reverse complement strand
CGTCGTCATATGAGCCGTCATCGTATGAGCTGTCATCCGAAGAGTCTGCGGAGGAACTGCTGTCAATGTCTGTTCCGAGTCCTTCGTAATACTGATAAGAGCTGATTGACCAGGTATCTTCAACCACATTCCCATTAGTATCGATCATATTGCCGTCATAGTCATATGTAACATCCAGAAGACTGGTGTTTGTGGACGGAGTGACATTCATTTTCATGATGATATCAAATTGGGTTTTCAGATTGGCAAGGGTAAATTCTTCGCCGATAAGCTCCTTTACACTGTGCTGAGACGCCAGATCTTCCGTATAGTTTTCCAGCATATATACTCCGTATTCGCCTGCACCGCGGTTATAATGCATTACCAGTGGTTTGACGGAAGGTGTCAGGATACGGACGCTGGTATTGCCGTTTAAAACGGTTTTTTCTATTGTAAACTGAGCCATACCGCCAAGAAGTTCATTCAGCTCCTGCTGGCCGGAGACAAAGTTTCCAAGAGAGTAGAAAATGACCATTTCATTGCCTTGGTCGTCAGACATGCGCCCATAGGGTTGCAGAACATGCGGATGGCCGCCGATTACGACATCCACACCCTGCTGCATCAGGAAATTTGCCCATTGCTTCTCGTATTCGGTAGGCATCGTTTCGTCTTCTTTGCCCCAGTGGGCTACAAAGACAATGCAGTCGCTGATTTCCTTGGCCTTCTGAATCGCTGCGGAGACTTTGGCAGTATTAAAGATGTCAATCATATATTCTCTGCCTTCGCCTGCACCGGAATTATTGGTTCCGTATGTATAGTCCAGAAAAGCAATGGTAATTCCGTTCACCTCAAGGGTTTTGACAGAATCCGCATCTTCCTGGCTTTCGTGAATACCGAGGATTGGAATATCCGGATAATTCGTCTTCCAGAAATTCAGAGTTTGCAGGATGTTGTCATAACCATAATCATCCACATGGTTGGTGGCAGACTCCACAACATTGAAGCCTGCTTTGACGATGGCATCAGCCACCTCGGTAGGTGTGGCAAAGGAAGGGTATCCGCTGACGGAATCATGGCTTGTAGTAAGGATGGTTTCCTGGTCGATCATGGCCACATCCGCAGCCTGAATTTCATCCAGTACGTTTGCATAAAGGTGATCATAATTCCAGATACCGGATTCGTATTGGCCGGATTCGATCAGAGAACCGTGATATAGATTGTCACCTACGGCAATAACGCTTGCTGTGGAAACTGCTGGAGTTTTTGCTTCCTCTTCAGCCTTTTGCTTCGCTGCTTCCG
This sequence comes from Eubacteriales bacterium, assembly GCA_030524545.1. Lineage (GTDB taxonomy): Bacteria > Bacillota > Clostridia > Lachnospirales > Lachnospiraceae > Blautia_A. The sequence goes on along the minus strand of JAUNGM010000026.1, from coordinate 12,943 downwards.
CAGCCTTGGCAGCTTCTATCGCCGGCTTGCGGATCATGTTATAATCCATCTGGTTAAATAAGAACAGAAGAATGATAAGGGCAATGCAGGAGCCGATGAAGCTGAGCCGGGAATTGTTTTTTTCTTTAAAATTTAAGGGAGTATTGTGATTTTTTTTCATGATAATTCCTTCATAAGTAAGTGGATCATTGTAGCTCCATTATTATATCAAATTCCGTATGGCAAAGAAAGATTTTATAAAAAAATAATTTTGAACCTGCGTGTTCTCCTTTTTCTTGTATGGAAGATTGCACACAGGAAAGATTTTATGAAAAAATACTTTGTGTATCAAATTAATCTGTAGTATGATAGAAAAAAAGAGGAGGGACATACGGGATGGATCATTATGAAGCCATTAATGATATACTGGTCAATTTGTTTAACGAAATCCTGGATATTGAAGAGAAGGCCCTGATTTCCGGAGAATATAAGGATATTTCCGTAAACGATATGCATGTGATCGAAGCGATTGGTATACGGGATCCGAGAAATATGTCGGCGGTTTCAAGAGATCTTTCCGTTACAGTGGGAACTCTCACGATTGCCGTCAACAGCCTGGTAAAAAAGGGCTACGTAAAACGTGTGCGCAGTGAGGAAGACCGGAGGGTTGTGCTGATTTCCCTTACGGACAAAGGAGAAAGGGCCTATTATCATCATCGGAATTTCCATGATAAGATGGTTCTGGCAGTGCTGAAAGACTTAAATGAAAGAGAAACAGAGGCACTTACCAGAGCACTTGTGAAACTTCAGAGCTTTTTCAGGACTTACGAGAAGGAGAATCAGGAATAAGAGAGATAAGACGAAGAGACGCTGACTGATTCAGCGCCTCTTTTTTTGAACCGGAATTTTTCCGGTTATTATCGGCATATTCTAAGCGGATATACTTTTCCAGTACAGGGAATGGAACCGGGCCGATTTCCAGAACCCTCCGGTGAAATTCCTGCAGATCAAAATCCTTTCCGAGAACCTTTGCACAGGAGGTTTTCAGATCCAGAAAATTCAGGTATCCCCAGTAATACTTCAGGTAATTGGCAGGTGTTTCTACAATATACTGGAAGATATTCTGCACAGCAGATTCCTCCTGAATTCCGAATGCCTTTAAAAAGCCTGCGGCCTGTGCCTCATCCCATCCTCTGTAGTGAATGCCGATGTCCAGAAGCGAATAAATGCACAAATTGATGCTGCGGTTCAGCCACGACAACCGCGCAGCTTCCGGCCCATCCTCCGCACCCGATAATTCACCTGCATATCCGTATGCATAGGATTCCGTATATGTAGCCCATCCCTCCACATATCCGCTGGAAGTAATGAGATAACGGATATTCTCAGGATTCTGCCGGCCGAAGAAAACTGTCTGATAAAGATGGCCGGGATATCCCTCATGGGCCAGGGTGGTGAACAGTTCAAGCGGGGAGGTTCCTCCGGAACGGTTGATATAAATTACATTCGGGGTTCCCGTATCCAGAGGGGGAGTAAGGTAGAAGGCAGGGCTTAAAAAGTCTTCCATAGATTCATGTACGTAACGGATTTCACAGGGAGTTTCGTCAAGTTTGGGAAAATCCTCCGCAATCTGTTCTTTCAAAGTTTCCAGAATCTGAGCAGGCTCTTTGAAAGAAAAGAGACTTTCGTCTGTTAATTTTGAAATGAGGGAAGGATTTTTTTTCAATAGACCGCTGGCTTCTTTACTGTCTGTCATCAACTGCCCCAGCAGGCGTTTTTCCATTTGGGGAACAGGGACGTAGGTTCCCACCTGGCTTTTTAAAAGATAAAGGTAGTATTCCCGCCCGCCATCGAAGCGGGCAAGGCCGCGGCTGCTTTTACCTGTTCCCCGAAGCGCGGAAAGGCCGCTCATCAGCTCCTGATATGCAGGAATAACTTCATTCAGGAAAATCTCTTTATGCTTTGCATTCAGCTCGGCCAGCTCCTTATCCGGGAATTTACCGTATTCCTCCAGTTTTTGGGAAAAAATCTCCAGCATATAGTTGGATTCCGGATCTTTGATAAAAGCACTGCACTGCTTCAGAATTCTGTCCAGGGTAGTGTCGCTCATAAAAAGACCGGCTTCGGATTTTTCCTTCTCAAAAGCCAGAATGCTCTGAAAATAAGGCCGGATACTGGTAAGGAGGTTCAGATAGTCGCTGATATCCCGGTCTTCGTAGAAGCTGTATTCTGCCAGAAGAACAGGAAGCTGTGCCTGTATGCCAAGGCTTGGGCCAAGAGGCTCTTCCAGAAGGGAAAGGCCGTCCAGAGAGCTTTGGGTGTGATAATAAAGAAGAAGCATATCCAGGGTGATCTGATTATCCCGGGAAAGCCTGGAGTAGGAGAAGTCTTTCAGGGCAGTCTCATATTCCCGGCACTGTTCTGCAGAATTCTCCATATCCGCAGTGACAATGCCGAGAGAGGGAGCACAGCGGTTAATTCCCTGCTTTTCCGGGTATGCCAGGGAATAGTGAAGAGTCAGTGCATTCCCGGAGACTTCCTTTTCAAAGAGATCTTCTGCAAAAGCTTCAAATTTCGCATTTTCTGATAGGACGTGATTGGTGAGATAGCCGATGGAAATTCCCAGAAGGAGTACCAGGGATAGAAAAACGGCAGTTTTCAGGGGGCGTTTCAGGCCTGAGATTTTTAAAAGCATAGGCATCCTTTCGCCGGCTGTTGTTTTTACTATCTTATTGGAAAAGAGGATAATCTATGCTATCATGGGGAAAGATAAGTTTTGAAGATAAGGAGGAGAATCATGTCAGAAATTTATGATTTGTTGATATTGGGAGCCGGACCTGCGGGAATCAGCGCTGCAATCTATGCAGCAAGAGCAGGCCTGAATACGTTATGGCTGGATAAGCAGTTTGTGCCGGGCGGACAGATCGTCAATACTTATGAGGTGGATAATTATCCGGGGATGCCGGGAATGAGCGGAATCGACCTTGGAGAAGCCATGGGGACCCATGCGGAAAAAATGGGAATCTCCCCTGTAGGAGAGAATGTTCTGTCCGTGGAGGATACCGGAACAGAAAAGCTCGTGTACACAAACAAGCATGAGTACAGATGCAGAACGCTTCTTCTTGCCTGCGGGGCGACTCACCGGAAACTGAATATTCCTGGGGAAGAAGAATTGAGCGGTATGGGTGTTTCCTATTGCGCTACCTGTGACGGGGCTTTTTTTAAGGACAGAACCACGGTGGTTGTAGGAGGAGGAAATACGGCGGCAGAAGATGCAATCTTCCTTGCCCGTGTCTGCCGGAAGGTCTATGTAGTACACCGCCGGAATGAACTTCGCGCGGATAAGATCCTGCAGGATCGTCTGGCTGCCTGCGAGAACATAGAGATGGTATGGGACAGCATTCCTCTGGAAATCCGGGGAACAGACCAGGTAACCGGCCTTCTGGTACGGAATGTCAAAACAGGTGAGGAGAGCCTTCTGGAGACAGACGGTGTGTTCATTGCCGTGGGAATCCTGCCGAATACGGATAAATTCCGTAATTTTGTGCAATTAGACGAAAATGGCTATATTGTGGCCGGAGAAGAAGGTGTCACAAGTACCCCGGGAGTCTTTGCAGCAGGGGATATTCGCACAAAATCCCTCCGCCAGGTGGTCACTGCGGTGTCGGACGGAGCAAATGCGGTCAATTCGGTACAAAAATATTTACTAAAGCAAAATTAACCAGTTTGTTTTTGTATGGTAAATGTGCTGTTTTGGCAGTGATTTTTCCGGGCGGAGAAATTTGACAAGAAATTTTTTCTGTGATAGTATACGCAAATGTTTAATAATATGTAATGAATTTGTAATAATTGGAAACCAAAAGTTTTCCACAGCTCTGGCTGAAGTGCAAATTCAAAAGCATGAAAATTAAAGGAGTATATTATCATGAAAAAAAATAGAGTAACTGCAGTAATAGTGGGAGCATGCATTCTGCTGGGAAGCAGCCGGACGGCCGTAATGGCTGCGCCGTCTGCCGGTGATGAGGCAGTTTTTTCCGATGGCCCGGAAGAGAGCGTGAGCAGTGCATCAGAAGCGATTACAGACGGAGATATTAATAAGATGGCTTACAGTCTGGTGGAAAAGACTGAAGAAGAGGCCCAAAAGTATCTGGAAGAAAAAGAAGCTGCTCAGAAAGCCGCTGAGGAAAAGGCGGCGGAGGAAGAAAAGAAGAAACGGGAAGAATACCGCAAAAAGGCTGAGGAGGAAGCCCGTAAACAGGCAGAGGAGGCCAGAAAGAAAGCGGAAGAGGAACGTTTGGCAAAACGTCAGGAAATCGTGGATTTTGCTTTGCAGTTTGAGGGAAATCCGTATGTTTACGGCGGTACGAGTCTTACCAATGGGGCGGACTGTTCCGGCTTTGTCATGGCTGTATTCCGGGAATTCGGTTATGAGCTGCCCCGTGTGGCGGCAGCACAGTACAGTGCATCCACACAAAAATCCCTGGAGGACATGGAACCCGGTGACCTGGTGTTTTACGGTGACTACGGCATTGATCATGTGGCTCTGTACATTGGCAATAATCAGATCATCCATGCCAGTACCTCTGCGACAGGCATTAAAATCTCCGATTTTAACTACAGACAGCCTGCTGGTGTCGGAAGTTATCTAAAATAGGGGAAAGAAATCGTAATTTTAGCAAATTGCACAAAAAATAGCGAAATCTGTGGAATGTGGAAAACTCTGTGCATGATTTTTCCACATTTGGAAAGTGTGGAAAACCTTGAAAAATCAAGTTATACACAAAGTTATCCACATTATCCACAAAGACAACATGTGGATTACGAGATTTACATAAGAATTTTTTAAACAAATGTTTTGGTTAATTGTCATAAATTCTCAAAATGTGACAAAAATGTTAAAAAAACTCTTGACATTTTTAAATTGCAAATATGAGAGAATATTTTTTGAAAATGCGATAGATTGGATGAAAAAAGACAAAATATCAGAAAATTATGATAAAAAAAGGAAGAACCCCGCGATGGAGTTCTTCTTTTTTTGGTGCCGTGCATCCGGAGGGAACCGTTGTCCCTACCGGTTCTGCTTCATTCTCTTAATGACTTTCAGTCTTGTAAATTCCTCACGTTCTTTTTCTTCCAAAGCATTCTGAATATCTCTGGTAAGAGTTTCGTATCTGGGAATGGTTATATTTTTCAGTGCATTGGCACGTTTCTGTGTCTTTTTGATATTGGCAGCCAGACGGATGGCCGCGTTTTCCACCATGGAAAGCTGAACGGAAAGCTCCTTTACCTTCTCAAAAGCCGCCTTGGCTTCATCCAGGGATATTTTGGTGCTGTAATATGCATAGGTAGGCTTATTGCCTGATTTGTCGTATTCTACCAGAGGAATTTCCGTGCCCATGACGCTACGGGTTTTGATGCGGATGGAATTTTCCACAGGTACCGTATACGCAATCTGCTCCACAAAAGCAATTCCGATTTCCATATTGGCTTTCTGAAGGGCAGCATAGGCTTTCCGGAAGGTCTGGTCGATCTGTGTCTGGATATCCCTGGCCTGATCAATGAGATCCATCATTTCCCTGATGAGGATGTTACGTTTCTTGTCCATCAGTTCATAGCCCTGCCTGGACAGCGCCAGGGAATTTTTGGCCAGAATCAGATTTCCCTTGGTGGGAAAGGTATTAGGATCCATGAAACCACCTCCAATTTAGCGTACGGTTTCCCTGTAATATTGATTCAGGATCTTCGTATCGATTCGGTCAAGTTCTTCTTTGGGCAGAAGGCCGAGAAGCTCCCAGCCCTTATCCAGGGTTTCCTGAATACTGCGGTTTTCGGTTTCGCCCTGTCCTACAAACTCCGCCTCAAAGGCTTTGCCAAATACAAGGTAGCGTTTATCCAGCGGAGAAAGCTCATCTTCACCGATAACGGATGCAAGGGCGCGGGCATCGCCTACTTTGGCATAGCAGGAGAAAAGCTGGTTGGCAACATCCTGATGGTCTGCCCTGGTAAATCCCTCGCCAATGCCGTCCTTCATCAGACGGGAGAGGGAAGGAAGCACGTTGATGGGCGGATAGATCGCCTGTCCGTGAAGCTGGCGTTCCAGAACGATCTGCCCTTCTGTGATGTATCCTGTCAGGTCAGGAATCGGATGGGTGATATCATCATTGGGCATGGTCAGGATCGGAATCTGGGTAACAGATCCGGTTCCGCCTCTGACAATGCCTGCGCGTTCGTACAAAGTAGCCAGTTCACTGTATAAGTAACCCGGATAGCCCTTTCTGGAAGGAATTTCGCCCTTGGAGGAGGAAACCTCACGCATTGCCTCGCAGAAGGAGGTGATGTCCGTCAAAATAACAAGGATATGCATTCCCTTTTCAAAAGCCAGGTATTCGGCTGCCGTAAGGGCGATCTTCGGTGTCAGAAGACGTTCTACCACAGGGTCATTTGCCAGGTTCAGGAACATGACAACGTGATCGGAAGCACCGCTTTCTTCAAAGGTCCGGCGGAAGAATTCCGCAACGTAGTATTTGACACCCATTGCAGCAAAGACAATGGCAAAGTTTTCGTCCGAATCCCCGCCCAGGGAAGCCTGCTGAACGATCTGGGCTGCAAGTTTGTCGTGGGGCAGGCCGTTTCCTGAGAAGATCGGAAGTTTCTGTCCGCGGATCAGGGTGGTCAGTCCGTCGATGGCGGAGATACCGGTATTGATGTAGTTTCGCGGATACTCACGGGTAACAGGATTCAGGGGAAGTCCGTTGATGTTCAGGCTGACTTCCGGGCTGATCTCCCCAAGGCCGTCGATAGGCTGGCCGATTCCGTTAAAGGTACGTCCGAGAATTTCCGGGGAAAGCCCGATCTCCATAGGGTGTCCTGTCAGGCGTGTATGGGTATTGCCGAGGGACATGTTGTCTGTTCCTTCAAATACCTGGATAACCGCCTTATCCTCATAAATTTCAATGATACGGCCGATCTTTCTGGTGCCGTCGTCCATGCGGAATTCTACGATCTCCTCATAGGAAGCGTTTTTTACTCCGTCCAGGACGACCAGAGGGCCGTTTATTTCGCTTAATCCTAAATATTCGATTGCCATATAAACTTTTCCTCCTTATCAGCCGTTTTTCTCTAATACGTGGTCATAAAATGCATCAATGTCCCTGCGGTACTGTTCAAATCGTTCCGGTTCGCTGTTCGGGACATCATATTTAATGGAAATGATCCGCTCAAAAATATTGTCTTCCTTCAGAACGGAAACAGGCATCCCCCTGTTGATCAGGGCGCGGGATTTCTCGTAAAGGTACAGGATGATCTCCATCATTTGGAACTGCTTTTCCATTGGGACACAGGTATCCTCCGGGTGGAACGCATTCTGCTGTAAAAAGCCCAGACGGATGACTCTTGCAATCTCCAGGGTCAGCTTCTGGTCGTCAGGAAGAACGTCGCTGCCGATCAGCTTTACGATTTCCATCAGGGAGCTTTCCTGGTTCAGGATGGCCATGATCCGGTTTCTGTCGGATACAAATTTCGGGGATACATTCTGTCTGTACCATGGTGTCAGGTCTTCCAGATATTCACTGTAGCTGGTGAGCCAGTGGATTGCCGGAAAATGGCGGGCATAGGCAAGGGATTTGTCCAGGCCCCAGAAGCAGCGGACAAAACGCTTGGTATTCTGGGTAACAGGCTCGGAAAAATCACCGCCCTGGGGAGAAACCGCACCGATGATGGACACGGATCCTTCAGTTCCGTTGAGATTCTGCATCATTCCCGCACGCTCATAAAAGGCGGAGAGCTTGGATGCCAGGTAAGCAGGGAAGCCTTCCTCCGCAGGCATCTCCTCCAGACGGCCGGACAGTTCACGCAGAGCTTCTGCCCAGCGGGAGGTGGAGTCCGCCATGATCGCTACGTCATAGCCCATGTCTCTGTAATATTCCGCAAGAGTGACACCTGTATAAATGGATGCCTCACGGGCAGCTACAGGCATGTTGGAGGTATTGGCGATCAGGGTGGTACGGTCCATCATCAGGTTTCCGGATTTAGGGTCGATCAGTTTACTGAAGTCTTCCAGAACCTGCGTCATTTCGTTTCCACGCTCACCGCAGCCGATGTAGATGATGATATCTGCGTCAGACCACTTGGCAATCTGGTGCTGGGTCATGGTCTTTCCCGTACCGAAACCGCCCGGTACGGCTGCCGTTCCACCCTTGGCAATAGGGAACAGGGTATCCAGGATACGCTGTCCTGTCACAAGGGGAACGCTGGCAGGAAAACGCTTATGGGTAGGCCTTGGGATACGGATTGGCCATTTCTGTGCAAGTGCAAGATCTTTGGTGCTTCCGTCTGCCAGCCGGATGGTAACGATCGGTTCCAGGATGGTATAGGAGCCATCAGGAACTGTATGGACTACGGTCCCTTCGGAAATCGTAGGAGGAACCATAGATTTGTGGAGAATAGAGGAGGTTTCCTGTGTCTCGGCAATAATGGTGCCGGGGCCGACCATGTCCCCTTCCTTTACAGTAATACGGACATCCCATTTCTTCTCTGTGTCCAGAGAGGATACGCTGACACCTCTGGATATATATTTGCCGGAAGACCTGGCAATCTCCTCCAGAGGCCGCTGAATGCCGTCAAAAATGTTGTGGATGATACCCGGGCCAAGGAGAACGGAAATGGCGTCTCCTGTACCCTCTACGGTTTCGCCGGGTTTCAGGCCTGTGGTTTCTTCAAAGACCTGTACGGTAGTCATACCCTTTTTCAGGCCGATAACTTCGCCTACCAGACGCTCTTTCCCCACGTAAACCATTTCGGAAATTTTGAATCCGGAGTCGCCTTTTAAATAAATGACAGGCCCGTTGATGCCGTAAATAATTCCTGTTTTATTCATGCATACACCCTCCGTCAAATTTAAATTCCTCACGTTCCGCATTGAAGTTCTCAAGGAGAGAGTTGTCAATGAGGATGTTTTTGCCCGGGATGGTTGCCCGGATTCCTCCCATAAAAGAATCCCGGGAAAGTTCCAGGGGGAAGCTGGTCCGCCTGGTCATAGTTTCCAGTTTGCCGCTGTCATTGGCGGAGAGATAAATGTGAAGCTCATCTTCTCCGGCAAAATCCCTGGCAGCCTGTATTTTTTCCGCAAGATAATCCAGATATTCCGGTGTGGCTGTAAACTGCTCAATACGGCTTTTTACATCTGCAAATAAACGGTCTGCAAGCTGGTTTTGTTTTTGGGAATAGCGGCGTTTAAGGGTGATCATTTCTGCGGAGAGCGCTTTGTTGATCTCTCTGCGGGCATTTTCCGTTTCCGCTTTGATCTCCTGTTCAGCACTGCTGTTTCTGGATTCTTTATGTTCTTTCAGCATTTCTGCAAGTGCTGTTTTATGTGCTTCGACATCCCTGGCAGCTTTTTCTTTGGCTGCTTCTACGGAAGTCTGATAAAAATGCTCTAATTTTTCGTCAATAGTCATAGTAACACCTGCCCTATCGATAGTCCTGGTAACTATTCATCAGATCGTCTCTGTGAAGATTGTGAACAGTTACCGTTTAGGTTTACAATTTCAAGCCGATTGCTTCATTTACATAGGAAGTGATAAAATCCGGTTTGCGGCCGGTGCCGTGCCGGTCAGGGATTTCGATGATCAGCGGTGTTTTGTGGTGAAGCCTTACATCATCGATGATTTCCGGAAATTCCCTGCCGAACTTTTCGGTGAGGAGAATAATCCCTATTTCTTTGTCTGCAATGGTGCGTTCCAGCGCTTCACGAAGCTCTCCGCGCTCATGAACCACCACACCCTCCACGCCTGCAAGACGCATTCCTGTGTAAGTATCTACATTGTCACTGATCAAATACATTTTCATAAAGAAAACCTGCCTTATTTTAGAGACTTCCCAGGATCATAAAGGAAATGATCAGGCCGTAAAGAGCGATACCTTCTGCCATGGCAACGAAGATGATGGATTTACCAAAGAGGCTTCCGTCTTCGCTTAAGGCACCAAGTGCGGCACTTGCGGAGCTTGCTACTGCAATACCGGAACCAAGGCCGGAGATACCGGTAACAAGAGCAGCGGCGATATATCCAAGGCCTGTAGCCAGACCGTTTGCGGAATCAGCAGCGGCCTTTACGCTTTCGGTGCCTGCAAGCATCACTACGGCTGCCACCAGCAGTGTGCCGAAGAAGAAAAAGCAGTTTGCGGCAAGGGTTTTCGTGTAGCGTTTCTTGCTTTTTTCACCTAAAAAGAAATATCCAAAAGGTACGATGATGCTGAAAATTAATGCGATGCCTGTGACGATTTGAATAAGATTTTTCATGATAATATCCTCCTTAAATTGACATTAATAAACTCATCGGGCGATTTTGACAGCGTCTGTCTTTATGACGCATGGCTGGTTTTCTGCCCGGCAGTTTTTTTCAGGAATGGACGGAATTCGCGTCCTGTGCCGTGATAAAAACGGCTGAAAAGTTCATAATACTCCAGACGGAGTACCTGGATACCAACGATCAGGCCCTCCATTGCGCATACGAAGAGGTTTCCGAAGACGATGACGATCCAGTTAGGGTTTCCTCCATTGGCGGCTCCTGCAAGCATGAGCACGACCTCCATCATGGCAGCGTGGCTGACTGCAAAGGCGCCTACACGCAGGAAGGAGAGTGTATTGGAAAGGTAGCTCAGCATAACCTCAAACAGCTCAAAGAAGCTCTGTACAAAGAACATGGCTCCTTTGTTGTCTGCAGGGAGAAGCTCCGCTTTCTTTTTGACCAGGTTGGTCAGCGGCTCCTTCAGGAACATGAGAAGCAGCGGAACCCCGAACATGATCACAAGGACGGCGGCTCCGGGAAGCTTCCTGCCGGAAATGAAGAGCACGATGGAGAGAACAACGGAACCGTAAAACACAAGACCGGCAACCGCATTGCTGTCAAACCAGGTTTTCTCCACATCCTTAGCCCGGAAGGAGTTGATGATATTGAAGATCATACAAAGCAGGATGATTCCCATACCAAATCCGATGGCGACGATGAATACCACATTCAGCCTTCCTACAAGAGGAATTGTCATCATGGCTTCCATAGGCTTCAGCCATACAGGATGCAGGATGTCTTCAAAACCAAAGAGGCTGCCGTACATAAAGCCGAAGAATATGGAGAAGACTCCGGCACAGCCAATGATTCCGGCAAGGTCGATCTTTTTGGTTTTGTAAAGGAACAGGCCTCCCAAAAAGAGCAGCAGTCCCTGCCCGACGTCTCCGAACATGGCGCCGAAAATAAAGGAATACGTAATGGCTACGAACCATGTGGGATCCATCTCATTGTAGGCGGGAAGCCCATACATTTTTACATACATTTCAAAGGGCTTGAAAAGCTTCAGATTCTTCAGCCTGGTAGGAGGCTGCTTGGATGCCTCCGGCAGTTCATCACCCAGAATACAAAATACGCCGGGATCGTCGCTGATGTCTTTCTGGAAAGATGCCGCATCCTTTTCTGACATCCATCCGCAGAGAATATAGAATACGTCATCCGTGCGGCTTTTGGTGCAGGCAGCCAGCCTGCGGACATCAAAGGTCTGGGAATACTGTTCAAGGGCCGCTTTGGCAGAGACAATCTCTGCGCCATGCTCAAGAAAATATTGTTTCCGGGATTCTTTGGCTGCATTCAGCTCTGCGTGGATCTCTTTATGTCTTGTATCCAGATTTTCAAAGGCCTGGACGGCAGTTCCGTCATATTTATCGGGAACAAAGATCTGCTCAAAATGCATGGATGCATACACGGCATGAATCTGATGCGCCTGCTGTGCAGGTACAAAATAGATACCGTAAATATATTGTTCATCCTCTTCGCACTTAATGAAGATCGTATCCAGGTTGTCATAGATGTAGGCTTCGAACTTCCGGAAATATATTTTTTCGATTCTTCCGAAACGGAAATGGATATATTCGAAGTTCAGAATATCGGAGACATTAAAATCAATGTTCCTGAAATGGCGGATGATCTTCAGAGGCTCGATCATAGCAGCATGCTCCTGCTCCAGCTTTTTGCGGGCTTCTGTCAATTCATCTGCGCCGGACCGGATATTCCGGATAATGGAAAGAGCCTCCTCCGTCTTCAGGAATCCGGGAGAGAAGTTTTCCGGATGTTCCAGCTCCTCATAAAAGCTGCATGCTGCCGATAATGCATCTTTATAAGGATTGACTTCCAAAAACGGGGACAGATCCGCCACCTCCGACAGCTCGGAAAGGGCATTTTCCAGATGAATCTCATATTTGGACAAATAGGTGTTTACCACCCGGTCAATATCCGTTTTAGGCCCGGTAATACTTAAGAATTTCATTTTTTCAATCAAGATGTTACCTCCGGGTTGTTAGTGTACATGTCAGTACGCTAGTTATTGTGAATATAATGCATTGCATCGTCCGGATCAACGCCGTATCGTACACACTCAATAGCGATGGTCAGACGGTTAACTTCGTGTTCTTTGTGATACAGGTACGAGTACAAAGTTGCAACGGAATAGGGATCACGGCGGGATTCTCTTTCCAGTGTATCCCGGAGGATGCAATTGTATAACTCCTCCAGATTTGCAACGGTAAGTTTCTCGTACTTCTTTCCATAATAAGTTCGGCGGAAAAGAGCAACTGCTTCATCATTCGTATTGGATTCAACCAAAGCCCGGACTTCGTCCTTTTTCAGCTTGTAATTTACGGGAATCAGCAAAGCATAAATGTCCGCAGGCTGCATTTGGAAGCAGCGTTTGGAACGCTGGATGAACTGCAGATTCAGCATGTCGAATTTTTCGCCGTAGGCCAGCGTGATCTGCGCAAGATCATTTCCGGAGAACAGCTTCTTGCGTACATGCCAGATCTGGGTGAAATAATACAGATCCAGGGCCATTCCATAATCAAACAGCAGAGCTTTTTCATGGTCCTGAATATGCGACAACGGGATATAAAATTCATTGCCCTTTAGAGCATTTATGAATTCCG
>JAUNGM010000076.1 GCA_030524545.1 Eubacteriales bacterium | reverse complement strand
ACAATAAGAATTTTATCATTCATTATTCTAGTTATCCTTTCTTTATATGTTTAAAATCATTATAACAAACAATCTTATGGTATGTATGCCTTTTTCTGCAAAGAAACGATTAAGATTTTCCTAATGTTCGAAACTTTAATCGATTATGTCAACCAAAATACACTTTATTAAACTAGCCTACACAGAATGACCCTTCTCTGGGCCGGATTTCCATTACAGGTAGACAAGGTAAGCATCCTTTCCCCTTCTATTTTGATAATCTCAGGACATAGTTCTTGTAAAACCGAAAGAAATTCTTCCTCCTGGAAGCCGGTCTGGTAATACGTTCCTTCCGAAACGCCGATAATCCTACTATCTACTGCCTCATACTCCAGAATAGAATCTGGTGTATAAATGATTACCTGAGGCCGTGTATTTACATCCAAATGCTTCAGAGAGCCAAACATAGAACCATTCAGCATATTATGCCCATACAATATCGTGTTCTGGTCCTGAAAATCTTCCATATTCCTATAATCCATGAAAATACTGCCTGCAAAGTTTGCCTCCCTGTTATATGCATGATGAAGGTAATACTCGTTATCCTCTCCCTGCGTGATCGGATATTCCAAATCCAACTCGGGTATGGATATCCAGCCTACAACATTTTCATTTATACTGACCAGCTTCTGAAAATCCACTGCCGGCTTTACCCCTGTATCATTTTCCTCTTTCTGATTTTTACCATCCTCAGCCGGAATATCAGGCACAAACACTTCTTTTTCAATATCATCATACAGACTGTCCGCTTCCTGATACCGAAGTACAATCTGGATGAGCCGACATCCACAAACAATCATAAAAATCACAGCAGCAAATAAAAACAAAGACCACAACCTGTCCTTTTTCACGTTATATCCCTCCCAACTATTTTGACATTCCTATCTGCCATTTTCACTATTTCAATAAAGTCTTCTCATTTTAGGCATTAAAAAAAGCTGTCCCATGACAGCCACCACATCTTCCTTTATTTCACTTCTTATTATCTATATTCACAATCCATATTTTCAATTTCATCCCAGGAAAGTCCTGTATAATTATGGATGCAGGTAATTAATGAGCTTCCCTGCTCCGTATAAATACTTTCTTTGGTATCCGAATGCCGGAAGTGGTAATAATCAAAATCCGCTTCAAATCCTTCCGAATCTTCATTCCAGCTTTCCGAAATTCCCACATGGATATCCAAGCCCAAAGATGGAATATAAAGATAATTTTCTTCCAACAATTCCCGGTGCTCTTCATCCTGCTCCAAAAGGAAATACCCGCTTACCGGTTCTTCCAGTTCCAAAAATTCATCCAATTCTCCTATTTTCATTTCCTTTATATTCTCCGACCTGCTTACTCTTTCCAGAAAAAAACCGCTATGAGAAATTACTATCCCCATAGCGGTTTTACCATTTTACATATCATCTTCTATCTTTACTCGGACAGCGCAGCAAGAACATCATCAAGGTTCTTCCCGGATTTCATAACTTTCCTGTAAAGTTCCTCTTTCAGTCTTTCAGTTCTTCCCATCGTTCGTTGATCTTCATGACCTTATTCCGGTCAGGAT
>JAUNGM010000062.1 GCA_030524545.1 Eubacteriales bacterium | reverse complement strand
ACAATTTGGTGTGGTTACTATGATGGAAACAATAAATCCAGGAGAGTTCAGGAAAAACTGGGATTTACTTATCATCATACCTGTGATGAGGTGCCGGTACCATTGATGCATGAAACAAGAATCGGTCATACGAACTACATGACGAAAGAACAGTGGATGAAGATTCCCTATTGACAATGTCATTGATTTGGAATATTATAATGATATCAAAATGATATCAAAACAATATTCAACAGAAGGGGGAACCAACTATGGAAGAAAGAAAATTTAAAGAAGAAAAGATCCTGAAAGGCATGCCTGGTATGCTGATGCTTTTGGCATCCATTGCAGTCATGCTGATAGGAATTCCGATCGTCATCGGGGGCAGCATCTATTTCAGCGACACCGGTTCCGGAGCAGTCCTTACACTCTCCATTATTCTGTGCGTCATTCTGGAATGCGGCGGAATTATTGCACTGTGCGGTCTGAAGGTCATCCATCCGAATGAAGCACTTGTCCTGACCTTGTTCGGTAACTATTATGGTACGTTATATGAAGCCGGATTTCACTGGGTAAATCCCTTCTGTACAGCCATCAATCCAACCGCAGGCCATAAAGAAGTCCAGCAGAAAGAAGGCACAAACAAAGAGCTTGCCGTAAACATCAATCTTGGACAGACTACAACCTCCAAGGTCGTATCCCTGAAAACCATGACTCTGGACAATAAAAAACAAAAGGTCAACGACGAATTAGGAAACCCGGTAGAGATCGGCACCATTGTCATCTGGAAGGTTAAAAATGCCACCAAAGCCGTCCTGAATGTTGAAAATTACAAAGAATATCTTTCCATCCAGTGCGATGCCATTACCAGGAACGCAGCCCGCAATTATCCTTATGATGCCAACGACGGTGCAGACGAAAAGACTCTCCGGGGAAGCAGCCAGGAAATTGCAGACATCATGCAGGAAGAACTGCAGAACAAAGTCCAGGAAGCCGGAATTGAGATTCTGGATGTACGGATCACCCATCTTGCCTACGCACCGGAGATCGCATCTGCCATGCTGCAGCGCCAGCAGGCAACCGCCATCATTGATGCAAGACAGAAGATCGTGGAAGGCGCAGTCAGCATGGTAGAAATGGCTCTGCAGCAGTTGAGTGAGAACCAGATCGTAGAACTGGATGAAGAGCGAAAAGCTGCCATGGTAAGCAATCTTCTGGTAGTTCTGTGCGGAAATAAGGATGCGCAGCCTATTGTAAACAGCGGTTCTATCTATTAAAATAAAATAAAAACCGGCTGAAGCACCCAGGCTTTTTTGAAGAATCCGGAAGAAAGTGAGGAATGGAAGATGCCCGACGCCAAAGCAAAAGAAAAAGCAAAGAAGCAGATTCCCCTTCGGGTATCCGCCTCTCTCTATGATGAGCTGGCCCGATGGGCGGAAGATGATTTCCGTTCCATCAATGGCCAGATTGAGTATCTTTTGACAGAATGCGTAAAATACCGCAAAAAGAGCTGTAAAAATAAAGAACCGGAGGATTAAATTCCTCCGGTTGTTTCATGTTCAACGATGCTTCCAGAGTAAATCATCTGGGAAGGCACATCCTTTCCGTCAAGAACCTGCATCATCTGGCTGACTGCAGTGGTACACATAAATTCCACACGATTGTCCAGAGTGGTAATCTCCGGAGAACTGCAGGTGGAGAGGACAGAATTGTTGTATCCGGCTATCTGGAAATCTTCCGGAATGCGCAGCCCGCTGCGCAGCGCAAATTTTACTGCACCGGCGGCGAGTTCATCATCCGCCGCGGCAACTGCATCGAAAGAGATGCCGCTGTTCTTGATGTTCTCCAGAATCCGGCAGGTTTTTTCCACAGGCCCCGGACAGGAAAAGGACAGATGATCCCCGCCATTCTTTCCATGCTCCTTTAAGGAACGGCAAAAGCCGCGGATCTTTCTTTGACCGCTGTAGTTCAGGGAACGATAGAGATAGATCGGTGCGGTGCTGCCTCTGTCAAAAAGCAGATCTGTAATGCTTTTGGAGGCGCTTTCATCATCACAAAGTATGGAATAAACATTCGGACCATCCAGTTTTCCGTTCAGGAGAAAGATGGGGATTTTTTTGGCCGCATTTAAAATGTAGGTATTTCCTTTGGCGGTCGGCTCTACAAAATGGGAACCAATAAAAAAGAGAGCATCTACATTTCTGGAAAGAAGCAGCTTGAGATACTCTTTCTTTTCCTGAAGATTATAGCCTGTACAGCAGAGCATGGAGGTATAGGAATTGCTGCGCAGTTCCCGCTCCAGAAAATAAATCGCCTGGGCCTGATAAACATCCGATGCGTCAGAACAGAGGATTCCAACAGTAGACATGGTGTTCAGACAGAGGCTTCTGGCAAATGCGTTAGGGGTATAGCCGTTTTTTTCGATGACATCCAGGACCTTTCTGCGGGTGGCATCACTGACTTTGCTGCTGCCGTTTAAAACCCGGGAAACTGTGGCAATGGAAACCCCAGCCTGGTTGGATATGTCGTAAATGTTCATATGAACAGCTCCTCGCTATGGTAATGTCGAAAAATGTCGATTCTTCTAAGGTTTACCTTATCACACTCTTTTAAGTTTTGCAACGAAAGAGTCCGCATAAACAGCAAAAAGCGGGAAAGGAACCATTCCCTTCCCGCATGGATCAGGCTGTCATTTTAAAAAGACGAAAAGTGTCCTCAAATAACATTGCAATTATAAGCATGCCTGCATTTCGCTGTAGGTACCGTGTGCTTCAATATTTTCCAGAATTCCTGCAACTTCTTCTTCAAAGCCCGGAATCTCACTTAAATCCCTGCCCCAGAAATCTGTATTGGTGCATACGGCATGTGCCAGTTCTCTGGCTGAATCGTTTCTGTGGTCATAGTAAAATTCCAGAACGCTGCGGTCATCGGAAATCGTGTAAGCATCACCATTCGGGCGCTTAGCTGCAAGTCCGGCATCGGTAAGCTCTGTTCCACGGTAAAATGCAATGTAGAAAGCAAAGGATGCGGTGATGCATTTCGGCAGCTTGCCGAATTTGTTTACATAGCCTTCCAGGGACGGCATGACGCGGGCTTTCCACTTGGAGGTGGAGTTCAGGGAAATTGCCAGCAGAGCGTGATCGATAAACGGGTTTTTGAAACGCTCGGTTACGGCTGCCGCAAAATCCTTACAATCCTCTTCAGGAAGAGACAGGGTAGGAATGATCTCTTCATAAATGGTCTTATTCATGAAGTTAACGATGGTGTCATCATGCATACAGTCTCTGACAATATTCTGTCCGGCAAGGTAAGCGCCAAGTACCATGGAGGTATGGGCGCCGTTTAAGATGCGGACCTTTCTCTGCTTATATGGCTTGTGGTTGTCTGTAATAAGAACCGGAAGTCCTGCTTCTGCAAAAGGAAGCTCCTTCTTCAGGGATTCGGGGCCCTCGATTACCCAGAAGCCGAACACTTCACCGGTATCGATAATATTATCTTCGTATCCGTTTTCTTCGTTAATGGCAGCGGCTTCACTGCGCGGATAGCCTGTAACGATACGGTCTACCAGGGTAGAGCAGAAGATGTTTTCTGCTTCGATCCAGTCTGTAAATTCCTGTTCCAGTTCCCACTGCTCTGCATATTTCAGTACACATTTTTTCAGTTCCTTACCGTTGTCGTCGATCAGCTCGCAGGCCAGGATGACAAAGCCTTTTCCTGCTTCTTTTCCGAATTTTTGGAAACGGCGGTATAAAAGCTGGGTCAGCTTAGCCGGATAGCTTGCAGGCGGTAAATCGGTAAACTTACATTCCGGGTCATAGGCAATACCTGCTTCCGTGGTATTGCAGGTGATGTAGCGAAGCTCCGGGTTTTCCGCACAGGCCATGACAGCTTCATAATCGCTGTAGACATTCAGGCAGCGGCTGACACAGGAGATGACTCTTTTGGCATTGACCTTCTGATTGTTCTCAAAACCGCGCAGATATAAGGTGTAAAGACCTTCCTGCTCATTGATGATGTCTGCAAGGTTAAAGCTGCCGTGGTTGGCAATCGGCTGAACCAGGACTACTTTGCTGTTGAAGCCTGCCTTTTCATTCATCATGTCGATAAAATAATCCACAAACGCGCGGAGGAAATTTCCTTCGCCGAACTGGAGCACGCGTTCCGGTGCATTTTCCAGCAGATATCCGTCGTAACCCTGCTCTTTCAGGGTCTGGTAATTTAATTTCTTCATCATTGATTCTCCTTTTTATTAAAGGGTAACACCCTGTTTAAAAATAGCCATATCATGGAAGCCGGCTTTTTCGGATTTTACTTCTTCGCCGGAAGCAACTGCAATTACATAGTCAAAGAGCTTGCTGCGAAGGGAAGCCAGATCCGTTCCTTCCACCAGTTCACCGCAGTTAAAGTCGATCCAGTTGCCTTTTTTGTGATAAAGGGCGGAGTTGCTGGAGATCTTAACTGTTGGGACGGGTGAAGCAAAAGGAGTTCCCCTGCCTGTGGTAAACAGTACGATATGTGCACCGGAAGCTGCCAGCGCAGTGGAAGCGACCAGGTCGTTGCCCGGAGCACTTAAAAGGTTCAGGCCTTTTTCTTTCACCGGTTCACCGTAGGAGAGGACACCCCGTACGGGGGCACTTCCGGATTTCTGGGTGCATCCCATGGATTTGTCTTCCAGAGTGGAGATGCCGCCCTTTTTATTGCCGGGAGAAGGATTCTCATAAATGGTCTGGTTGTGGCTCTTAAAATAATTCTTAAAATTATTGATCAGGTCAACGGTTTTATTGAATAACTCTTCATTTTCACAGCGGTTCATGAGCAGGGTTTCTGCACCGAACATTTCCGGAACTTCGGTGAGGATGGTGGTTCCTCCTTTGGAGATGAGCAGGTCGGAGAAGGCACCCACGGTCGGATTGGCTGTGATGCCGGAAAGGCCGTCAGAACCGCCGCACTTCATGCCGATGATCAGCTCATTGCAGTTGATCGGCTCTCGTTTCATGGATCCGGCATAGTCGATAAGTTCCCGTATCAGCGACAGAGCATCTGCAATCTCGTCATCGGACTCCTGGGAAACGAGGAATTTCACCCGTCTTTCGTCATAGGGACCGATGTGTTTCTTCAGCTCTTCAATGTTGCTGTTCTCGCATCCAAGTCCGAGAACAAGGACGCCGCCTGCGTTTGGATGATTGACCAGATCTGCAAGGATACGGCGGGTGTTTTCCTGGTCGTCACCCATCTGGGAGCAGCCGTAGGGATGCGGGAATGCTGCGACCGCGTCAATGCTGCCGCAAATCAGGGCCTGGGCCTTTTTCTCAATGGCAGTTGCGACATTGTTGACGCAGCCTACCGTGGGGATGATCCAGATCTCGTTGCGGACGCCTGCTTTGCCGTCGGCTCTCCGGTATCCCCGGAAGAAACGTTCTTCTGTGGGCGCAAGAGAAGTATCCTGCCTGTCATAGGTATAAGTAAGAAGGTCGCCCAGGGCAGTCTTCATATTGTGCACATGGATCCATGCACCTTTTTTGACAGGTTCCCTGGTGATTCCGATGGGATATCCGTATTTGATCACCGGTTCATTTTCGCCAAGGTCTTCCAGTACAAATTTGTGACCCTGCGGAATATCCTCTGTTAAAGTAATTTCCTTATGATCAATGGAAACTACGGTTCCGGCCGGCAATGGACAGAGCGCTACGGCTACTTTGTCAGCCGGGTGGATTTTGATGAATTTCTGCTGCATATCAGCTATTCCTCCTGTATCGCAAAGGTCAAATCCCGATCAGCAGACTGCGGAGGATTTGGTCTTTGCTTCGGTTCGGTCTGTGCTAAACGTGCGCCGCTGGCGCAGGTATCATTTGCGGCAACTGCGAAATGGAAGTGATCACACATCTGTTTTGCTGTTGCCTGCATAAAATGTAAGGGCTTACATAGAATGTAACTCTAAAAAATGCAAAAGTCAACGAGGTTTTTAGAAAAAAAGAAAAAATATGAATAATGCATAAAAATAAAAGAATATTATTGTGAATATTTACGCGAAGAAAGTGTTTGAAATTTAACAAACTTGAAGTTATAATGAAAACAAGGTGTAAGGGCTTACATATGAGGCGCGGGATAGGGAACGGATAAACGGACAGAATTTGTTTATCCTATATCAAAGGAAAGAGACAGCCCCCGCGGCAGTCACCGGTGCGGTATCCGGTTATGGAAACCGTACCAAGGCAGAATGCAGACGGCAGGTATGGAAGAAGGAAGCTGAACGGAAAAGGAAACGGACGGCTGTACCATCCGTATCTGACATTTGCAGCAAAACAATGATAATTAATTGGAAGGAATAAGAAGATGAAAGGTTTAAAAACAGTTTGCATAGCAGCTCTTTGCGCTGCTGCAGTATTGGGACTGACCGGATGCTCTTCCTCTGCTACAGGAGGCAAGAGAATTGTCCGTATTTCCCATGCACAGTCGGAAACCCACCCGGAGCATCTGGGACTTCTGAAATTCAAGGAATATGTAGAAGAGAATCTGGGAGACAAATATGAGGTACAGATTTTCCCCAACGAACTTCTCGGTGCGGCTCAGAAAGCGATTGAGCTTACCCAGACAGGCGCCATTGACTTTGTAGTGGCAGGAACTGCGAACCTTGAAACATTTGCGGATGTTTATGAGGTATTCAGTATGCCGTATCTCTTTACTTCGGAGGAGGCTTATCATGAGGTAATGAGCGATACGGATTATATGAACCAGGTTTATGCCTCAACAGATGAAGCGGGATTCCGTGTACTTACCTGGTACAATGCAGGTACCCGAAGCTTCTATGCGACAAAGCCGATCAATACCCCGGATGACTTAAAGGGATTGAAAATGCGTGTACAGCAGAGCCCGGCCAGTGTAAATATGGCAAAGGCTTTCGGTGCGGCCGCATCCCCGATGAGCTTTGGTGAAGTTTATACGGCTATACAGCAGGGCGTGATTGACGGTGCGGAAAATAATGAGCTGGCTTTGACAAACAATAAACACGGAGAGGTTGCTAAATATTACTCCTACAACAGACATCAGATGGTTCCTGATATGCTGATCGGAAATCTGAAATTCTTAAACGGCTTAAGTGATGAGGAACGTGAAATCTTTGAGGAAGCTGCAAGGCTTTCCACAGAGGTTGAAATGGAAGAGTGGGACGAGCAGGTTGAAGAAGCCAAGAGAATTGCAGAAGAAGACATGGGTGTGGAATTCAGCGAGGTAGACGTTCAGCTCTTTAAGGATAAGGTGGCTGACGTGCAGCAGGAGATGCTGGATGACAACCCCAATATCCAGGATCTGTACGACCATATCCAGGAAGTAAATGAGAAATATACCAATGCGGATACGGCAGCCGCAGATACGGAAACAGCAGATACGGAAGACGGCGTGGAGACGGATACGGAAGCTGAGGAAGACGGCACAGAGTCCGGCGCAGAAATGGAAGAAGAGGAGGCTGAAGAATAATGGAAGTTTTACACAAAATCCGCAGCATGGTGGATACTGTTTTGAGTACCGCCTGTGCCGTTATTTTCGGCATTATGGTAATCGTAGGTACCTATCAGATTGTAACCCGTTACTTTTTTAACTCCCCAAGTACGGTTTCAGAGGAACTTCTGACCTATAGCTTTACCTGGATGGCACTTCTTGCATCGGCCTATGTATTCGGCAAAAGAGACCATATGCGTATGGGATTTCTCGCTGATAAAGTGACCGGGATCCCGAGAAAAGTCCTTGAGATTGTAATTGAATGCCTGGTTCTCCTTCTGGCTCTGTCTGTTATGGTATACGGCGGATTTACCATCATGCAGCTTACCATGACGCAGAAAACAGCATCACTTGGTATTCCTATGGGCTATGTTTACACGGTACTTCCCCTTTCCGGCCTTTTGATCGTGTTTTATTCCATCGTGAATATTGCGGATCTGGCAGCAGGCTATGAAAGGCAGCAGAGAGAAGTCAAAGAATAAAGAGGAAGGAGAAATACTATGAGTATAGCAGCAACATCAGGTTTAATTATTTTGGTACTGCTGGTAGTCATGCTGATTGCCGGAGTACCCATCGCAGTTGCCCTCGGAATTTCCTCCGTATGCGCAATTCTTCCGGTTATGGATATTGACGTAGCCGTTTTAACAGGTTCACAGAGAATTTTTTCCGGTATTTCCACGTTCAGCCTGCTGGCGATTCCGTTCTTTATTCTGGCCGGAAATATTATGAATAAGGGCGGTATTGCGGTTCGCCTTATCAACCTGGCAAAGGTTATCACCGGACGGCTGCCGGGTGCTCTTGCACATACGAATGTTATCGCAAACATGCTGTTTGGCGCTATTTCCGGTTCCGGTACGGCAGCAGCTTCCGCAATGGGCTCCATCATCGGGCCGATCGAAAAAGAAGAAGGATATGATCCGAATTTTTCCGCAGCAGTCAATATTGCAACTGCACCCACAGGACTTCTGATTCCTCCGAGCAACGTTATGATCACCTTCTCCCTGGTAAGCGGAGGAACCTCCGTAGCAGCCCTCTTTATGGCCGGCTACATTCCGGGTATCCTGTGGGGACTTGCCTGCATGGCCGTGATCTTCTTCATTGCAAAGAAAAACGGCTACAGAAGCGAAGCTACCTATTCCGGCAAAGAAAAGCTGAAAATGGTGATTGAGGCCATTCCTGCCCTCCTTTTGATCATTATCGTAATCGGCGGTATCATCGGCGGTATTTTTACCGCAACGGAAGGATCTGCAGTTGCGGTTGTGTACAGCCTGCTGCTGTCCCTGTTCGGCTACAAATCCATTAAACTGAAAGAGATTCCCGGCATTCTGAAAGAAAGTGCGGAGATGACAGGAATTATTATTTTCCTGATCGGCGTTTCCAGTATTATGTCCTGGGTTATGGCATTTACCAACATCCCGACACTGGTTTCCAATGCTCTTCTGGCAGTGAGCAGCAACAAATACGTGATTCTGTTCCTGATCAACATCATTCTTCTGATCGTTGGTACCTTCATGGATATGACTCCGGCCTGCCTGATCTTTACACCGATCTTCCTGCCGGTTTGTACAGCACTTGGAATGAATACCATCCACTTTGGAATCATGCTGATCTTCAACCTCTGTATCGGAACCATCACACCGCCTGTAGGAACCACCCTGTTTGTAGGCGTTAAGGTCGGCGGCGTGAAGATTGAAACGGTATTTAAACAGCTTTTGTATTATTTTGCGGCAATCTTTATCGTACTGCTGCTGGTAACCTATGTTCCGAAGCTCAGCCTGTTCCTTCCGGGCCTTATGGGTTACGTATAAGGAAACACTGTAAAAAAAGCAAAAAAGAAGCTATAATGGAAATAAGGTGTGATTGCCTTACAGAGAGAAATTATTTGCGAGAATAAAAAAGGAGGTCTTTACTATGAAAGCATTTATGGATCAGGATTTTTTACTGAGTACGGAAACTGCCCAAGAACTGTATCATAACTTTGCTGCAAAGGTTCCGGTTCTGGACTACCATTGCCACATCAACCCGCAGGAAATTGCAGAGGACAGAAAGTTTGAAAATATCACACAGGTATGGCTGGGCGGCGACCATTACAAATGGCGTCAGATGCGTTCCAACGGAATCGGCGAATACTATATTACCGGGGATGCTCCTGACAGAGAGAAATTCCAGAAATGGGCGGAAACCCTGGAGAAAGCGATTGGAAATCCTCTGTTCCACTGGAGCCATCTGGAACTGCAGAGATTCTTCGGTTATCACGGCGTATTAAACGGTGAGACAGCAGAAGAGGTATGGAACCTTTGTAATGCCAAACTGCAGGAAGACTCCATGAGCGTAAGAAATCTGATCAAACAGTCAAACGTAACTCTGATCTGTACGACAGACGATCCGGTAGATGACCTGAAATGGCACAAAGCCATTAAAGAGGATGAGACCTTTGATGTTCAGGTACTGCCTGCATGGCGCCCGGACAAGGCGATGAATCTGGAAAAACCGGAGTATCCGGATTACCTTGCACGTCTTGCAGAGGTTTCCGGCGTGGAGATTAAGACTTTTGCAGACCTGAAAGAAGCCATTGCAAAGAGGATGGAGTTCTTTGACAGTATGGGATGCTCTGTTTCTGACCATGGCCTTGATTATGTGATGTATGTGCCTGCTTCTGATGAAGAAGCAGAGAATATTTTTGCAGCCCGCCTTGCAGGGAAAGCCGTTTCCAAAGAGGATGCTGCAAAATTCAAGACTGCATTTATGCTGTTTGTGGCTTCCAAGTACGAGGAACTGAACTGGGTAATGCAGCTTCACTATGGATGCAAAAGAGATAACAACACATCCATGTATAAAAAACTGGGGCCTGACACAGGCTATGACTGTATCAGCAATTATGCGCCGGGCGAGCAGCTTGCCAACTTCCTGAACGCTGTCAATGAAAAGAAGAATCTTCCGAAGACGATTCTTTACAGCCTGAATCCGGGAGATGATGAGCTGATCGGAACGATTCTCGGCTGCTTCCAGAACAGTGATGCGGTAGGTAAGATCCAGCAGGGCTCCGCATGGTGGTTCAACGATAATAAAACCGGCATGATGAAACAGATGACCTCTCTGGCAAACCTGGGGCTTCTTGGAAACTTTATCGGTATGCTGACAGACTCCAGAAGCTTTCTTTCTTATCCGAGACATGAATACTTCCGCAGGATCATGTGTGAACTGATCGGCGGTTGGGTAGAGAACGGAGAATATCCGAAGGATATGAAGAATCTGGAGAAGATCGTAAAAGGAATTTCTTATAATAACGCAGTTCGATATTTTGGATTTGATCTGGAAACCAAATAATGCAGGAAATCAGTGCGCGCATATCCGGCATTGTTTCGTAAAACATGAATGAGACAATACACTGGCGGCTGATGATGCAAAAGAAGAGGATGTCACAGTTGTGTGTCATCCTCTTCTTTTCAGATGTCAGGCGATTCCCATATCCTTTAGGATATTTTCTTTTGCAGTGAGGATCAGCTTCCGGATTTCCAGGATCCGTTCATCACTCATGCGGTCTCTGGGAGCGGAAACGCTGATGGCGTAAGCCGGCTTTCCTCTGAAATCCTTAATGGAAACGGCGATACAGCGGACTCCCAGCTCGTTTTCCTCGTTGTCAAGGGCGTAGCCGTTTTGGCGGATCTGTGTGATGGTCTTCCGGAATTCTTCGAAATCGGTGATCGTATGTTCCGTCAGCCGTTTGATATGGCTTTTTTCCCAGATGTCTTTGATCTTGTCATCGCTCATGTCTGCGAGGAGAGCCTTGCCTACACCGGAGCAGTAGAGGGGAACGGATTTGCCTATCCGTGAAACCAGGCGGACGGAGCTGCGGAAGGATTCTACTTTATCAATGTAGACCGCATGTCTGCCGTCGAGCTGGACGAAGTGGACGGTCTCCGCGGTTTGATTGGACAGTTCCTTAAGATGGGGGCGGGCCAGATCGATCATATTGTTTTGTGCCAGAATCTGGCTGGAAATACCGCAGAACTTGAAGGTCAGGCTGTATTTCAGGGATTCCGCATCCTGGCGTGCATAGTCCATGCATATAAGGGAATTGAGAATCCGGTGTACGGTGCTTTTGTTCAGGTTCAGAGCCTTGCTTAATTCTAAAAGCCCCATAGGGCCGTCCTTTGCAAGACATTCAATGGTGTTGAAGATACGTTCTGATACCTGGATTGGGTTTTGGGTTTTATCTTTATCTTCCATGAAAGAATCACTCCTGTTGTGGGTTTGTCTGTGCGGTCTTTGTTGTGTGTTCCAGGTGGGATTGTAGCACGTTTATGGGGGGAGTGTCAAATGTGGGATGCGGAATGGGGGATGCGGAATGGGGACGCCGGGGGAACGAGGCGGCCGGCCGTGAGAGGCTGCTGTTTGTTTTGGCTGCGGTTTCGGAGCCGTAAGAAACAGTAAGTCCCCTGCACTCCTCCTAAAAGCGTTCCAAAAATCCGTGAACTCGCCTGCGGCTCAGGCAGCACGGATTTTTGAAACAACGGAGGAGCACAGCGGACTAACAGTTTCTAGAGCGTGTTTGAAAATTGCTTTCCGTGAGATGTGCTTCCCGGTTTGTGGGAGATTTGGCCCAAATGAGGGAGGTGTAGCGGGCTACATCGACCGAATGCGGGGCAAATATACCGCAAAGTGGGGAGTACAGATTGCGGGAATGAATTTTCAAACACGCTCTAGGACTCCTGCAAAGGCAGCGAAAACAAACAGCAGCCTCTCCCGTCCGGCCGTCTCGTTCCCCCCGGCTGGAAGCTGGAAGGCGGCAGGGGCGGTGATGCAGGGAAATATGCGTCTTTCAATACCTGTCGGGTTTTTCATCTTACCGCTTTGTTTAAACCAACTGTCAGCCGGAGGGAGCCGTCCCTCTTCCGTCACAGAGCCTTGGCGAAAAGTGAGTTTGAAGATCCAGCTCTTAGTAAGCACTTAGCGAAGAGCGCTCTCGCGATGAGCTTACCCCGGCAGGGGTCCGGAGCGAAGCGGAGGAGTGCGTCTTAGAGATTAGCTGAGAAGGAACGGGCCGTTCTGTGACGGAAGAGGGACGGCTCCCTCCGGCGTACGATTTTAAATCCCCCTATCCCTTCGCCATGAATAAAATTGCCGGAATTTACACAAAAATAAATGTTACCATTCACAGCCCCCTTAAGAGATTCTTCAATGGATAGTTTGTTGTGCGGT
>JAUNGM010000061.1 GCA_030524545.1 Eubacteriales bacterium | reverse complement strand
AAGCATTCAAAGCCTTCCAGAAGAATACCAACCAGGCACAGGATGGCATCTGCGGAAAGAACGGCTGGATAGCGGTAGCAGCGCACATGCAGGCGAATACCTATAAATAATCAGAATTCCCGGCAGGAGCAATTCTGCCGGGATGTTTTTCTTATTATATCATCTTCGTGTTGCATTTCGTGTTGCATAGCCTTTAAAAATGTGATTTTATAGTATCAAAAACTTAACTGTTGTATCATAAAAAATTCGGTAAAAATCAGTGTTTGCGGAAAAAGCTGAAAAATCAAGCTTCCTATTATAATTGCTGAAACCGGTTCGATTCCCGCCAGGTCCATAGGAAAAACCTCTGTTTTTACAGGGGTTTTTCTTTTTCGTGTCATATATCGTGACATATAGAGTCAAAATGGGAATTGATTTTATCGGAGAACTTTGTGGCTTTGCCGAAAGGCACCCCAAAACATTTTTTTCGAAAGGAGCTGTGCAGATATTGCAAGGCTTCTTTTGGCGATTGGTACTGAATACGGTATATTGAATATTGTCAAGATATAGAGTAAAATAAAAAGAAAAATATTTTGGGAGAAGAGGAATATGGAAATTTTGTTACGTATTAATAATTACTTGGGCAATTTTGATAATATAATTGGAGTGATTGTTGGAATTATAGGTTTATTAACGGCTGGAGTTGGAATCAAAATGATCCAGAGCTGGACGACCTGATCAGGCAGATGACGGGGAGTGGTTGATCTCCATGAGTACGGATAGACTGCTGCTGTCAGAGAAATATAAGGCATTCCTCCGATGCAAGGACAGTCATACCACTTATTTTCCTGGCATATCCACGGCAGATGATACCTGGACGAAGAAAGAACTGGAAGCAGTCGAGAAATATTCGAAGCAGGAAGCCAGACATCAATATGCCCAGCGGCAGCAGGAAAAATTTGAAAGGCTGGCAAAGTATTCCCTGGATGAAGAAAACAAGGAAAAAATATGATGCAAAAGCAAAAGAGTGGAAATCCGTTGCATAAACTTCTGATTCTGGTATACTTGAAGAAGTAACAGGGAAAGAGGAAATCCAGGTGCATTCAGTAGGGAAGATTGATAAGAATATTTATAAGTGTATAACATATGATATAGTGACAGACGAAGTTATTATAACTGATAATCAAATTCAACACATAAAGGATAGGCATCCGGATTCATACCTAAAATCCATAGAACATTTGAAAAACGCACTGGAAGATCCTGACTTTATCATTGAAGACAAGCATAAGAGTACAGGATTAGTTGTGAAGAGCCTGGATACAGAAGAAGGACATACCCAGATAGTTTTGCGAGTATGTACATCAGAAGATCCAAAAGGCTATAAAAATTCCATTATTTCAAGTTGGGAGATAAGCGAAAAGCGGCTGCAAAACTATTTGAGAAACAAGCGGGTTCTTTACAAGAAAGAATAAGTGGAGTATAATAAGCATATAATAAATTGGCTTTACCCAGATGATTATTTGAGGTGGTAAAATTCGTTGCAACCACGCACCCACCGGGTCAAAAGAGATGCAGGAGAGGCGACGCCTGCCAAATAATCATCTGGTTTAGCAGAGATAAATATTGATACCACCCAGTCAGAAATGATTGAGTGGTATTTTTATGCTTTTTTTAATTTGTGCCGGCGCAATGAAGGGAGGTGATCAGGATGAAAGTCAAAGCAACCATTAATTTCAGGAACAGGGAACATAACCTGAAGCTGAGACGGAAGGGTGAAGAATTCGAAGTGACCAAGAAGCGTGCTGAAAAGCTCCTGAGCCTTGGTTATGTAGAAAAAGTAACTGAAACTAAGAAAACAGATGCAGCAGCGAAAGGAAAAGAAAAGTGAAAAAAGAGGAATTTATTGCATTAGGGATCGATCCGAAGCTTGCAGAAAAGGCAGCGGAGGAATCAAAAAAGGAACTGGCTGAGTATGTTCCGAAAAGCAAGCTGGACGAGGTGAATGAATCAAAAAAACAGTTGGAGACTACTGTGAATGACTACAAAACACAGCTTGAAACATTGAAGGCGGCAGCAGGGAACAATGATACCTTAAAACAGCAGATTGCAGACCTGCAGGCAGAGAACCAGAAGAAAGACGTTGATTATCAGAACCAGCTCAAGGAACTGCAGATGACCAATGCGATTAAGCTTGTCATTGCAGACTCCGCACAGGACAGCGATCTGGTAGCAGGGTTGATTGATAAGACAAAACTGATCCTTGGTGATGACGGAAAAGTGACTGTCCTGGATGAACAGGTAAACCAGTACCAGGGTGGAAGCATTGCCTACAATCCAAAGAATTGGTCTCTATGAGTTTGACTACAGGGAAGACCACACGCATCAGAGGATTGGATTTGTCGCAGATAAACTGGAGGAAATCGACAGCAAATTTGCCATAGGCGGCGGATACAACGAAGACGGTACGATGAATACCAAGATGGTCGATGAGTTTTACATGATGGGCTATGCAATAAAAGGCAATCAGGAGCTGTGTGACTGGAACGTCCGGACAGATGCCCGGCTTGATTCCGTTGATGCAAAATATCAATCAGAAACTGCAACCCTGAAAGTCCAAAACGCAATAGTTGGGTGTTGGAATTGATAAAAGCCCACTAAACATTTTTGGCGCATCATGTTAAAATTCCATGGTTCTTTTTGTAATTACTACCATATTAATGAAGGATTGTGTCAAAAATTTTAGTACAATTAAGTAAAAAGTGGGCGGGCAAAATTAAATGGAAGAATTTATAGGATATGTGTTAAGCGGAATAGTTGGTATTGTACTTACGTGTATTTATAATAAAATTGTGCAAAAGTGGAAGGCGGAAAAAATAAAAATTGAAAAGAAAAATTTAAAAGAGAAACACTCCCCGGTAAATATTGCACTGCCAGGGAGTATTTTTTGTGTTATTTTCGTGTCATATAACATAGAAAATCTATTCTTGAAGTGGAAAACAATTACATATCCAAGAAATGAAAGTACCAGTAAAATCAAGGCTTTTCGGGAAAACCCGTAAACTCAACGTTTCCCTATTAAATGCTAAATAGGTTCGATTCCCGCCAGGTCCATAGGAAAATCGTCGGAAATCATGGATTAGATTTCCGGCGATTTTTTAGTATCATTGTCTTATATCTGATTTTTCTTTGGTGCATTTCTAATCAGCTCTTCGAAAAATGAATGCATAAATCTCCCATTTTTTCAAAAAAAATTTTTTCGTTCACAAAAGCATCATAAACTTCTGTTATAGTAGGAAATAATGATAGAATGATTATACAATAAAACGGTGATTTGGAGGAATAGAGTGATGGATTCTTTAAAAATTCTTGTGGTAGATGATGAAAGCCGTATGAGAAAGCTGGTGAAGGATTTCCTGACGAAAAAAAATTTCCAGGTTCTGGAAGCAGGGGACGGAGAAGAAGCCATGGATATTTTTTATCAGGAGAAGGACATTGCCCTGATCATTCTGGATGTGATGATGCCGAGAATGGACGGATGGGAAGTCTGCCGTGAAATCCGCAAAAATTCCAAGGTTCCTATTATCATGCTGACGGCCAGGGGAGATGAACGTGATGAACTTCTGGGGTTTGAACTTGGAGTGGACGAATATATTTCCAAGCCGTTTAGCCCGAAGATTCTTGTTGCCCGTGTAGAGGCTATTTTGCGGAGAACCGGGCAGGATACGGCGGAGGATACTCTTTCCGCAGGCGGGATCGTCATTGATAAGGCGGCCCATCTTGCAACGGTGGACGGGCATCCTATGGAACTCAGCTTCAAGGAGTTTGAGCTTCTGACCTATTTCCTTGAGAACGAGGGAATTGCCCTTTCCAGAGAGAAGATTCTCAATTCCGTATGGAATTACGATTATTTTGGAGATGCCCGTACGATTGATACCCATGTGAAAAAGCTCAGAAGCAAAATGGGCGAAAAAGGGGAATACATCCGGACCGTATGGGGAATGGGTTATAAATTCGAGGTTGAGTCATGAAAACGAAAGCATCTTTGAAAACAGAAGAAAAAGCTGCCGGGCATCAGCCGCGTAAGAAATGCCGAGGCCCCCAAAAAATGCATTCCATGCGCAATCAGGTCGCGGCGCTCTTTATCGGGCTTCTGTTTTTATCCATTGTGGCAATCTCTGCGATAAACATGATCTTTTTGGAAAGATATTACATTTCCAAAAAGACAGAAGTTCTTCTGGAGGCCATGGACGCGCTGGAAACCCTGGATCTGGATGCTGTCGAGGAAGATACGGCCCGGGATTATGAAGATGAGGAAGAAGCGGAATTTTCCGACGGTACGGATGCATATGCGGATGTCCCGGATGAAATGCGTACTTTCGGATCCAAGAAAAATCTTACATGGGTTGTTATGGGTACGGATACCAGCCTGCTGGCCTATGTTGGTGACAATCCCAATATGCTGCGGAACAGGCTGTTCGGATACGCCTATGATCTTGATATGGACTCCAAAAAGAATGTGATCAAAGTTTTGGAGGAGAATGACAGTTATATTGTACAGCAGGTTCATGACCGGTTTGCAAACATGGATTATGTGGAATGCTGGGGAAATCTTTCCAATGGAGATTATTTTCTCATCCGAACCCCGCTGGAAAGCATTCGGGAAAGTGTTGCCATTTCGAATAACTTTTACTTCTTTGTGGGCGCTGCCATCATACTGATCAGCGGGTTGTTTATCTGGATTTTAACGAACAAGATCACGAAACCGATCAGCGAGCTGACCAGGCTTTCCCAGCAGATGACAGATCTGGACTTCGATGCAAGATACGAGTGCAGGGCAGGGAATGAGATTGATGTGCTTGGTGACAATTTTAATAAGATGTGCAGTGAACTGGAAAAGAACATTTCCGAGCTGAAATCCGCCAATAATAAACTCCAGAAGGATATCCAGGATAAGATCAAGATTGATCAGATGCGTAAGGAATTTCTGGATAATGTTTCCCATGAGCTGAAAACGCCGATTGCATTAATCCAGGGATATGCGGAAGGGCTCAAGGAGAATATTTCCGAGGATCCGGAGAGCAGGGAATTTTACTGTGATGTCATTATCGACGAATCTGCCAAGATGAATAAGCTTGTCAAAAATCTGCTGACCCTGAATCAGTTGGAATCCGGCAAGGATGCGGCTGTGATGGAACGGTTTGATATTGTTTCTCTGATACGGGGCGTTCTTGGAAGCATGGAGATTCTGATCCAGCAGAAAGAGGCTAAGGTCATTTTTGAAGCGACAAAGCCTGTCTATGTGTGGGCAGATGAGTTTAAGATTGAAGAGGTTGTGACCAATTATACCAGTAATGCCCTGAATCATCTGGCAGGAGACCGACAGATTGAGATTAACGTGTGGAAAGAGGATGACAGGGTGAAAGTGACGGTATTTAATACCGGATATCCCATTCCGGAAGAAGACCTTCCGAATCTCTGGAATAAGTTTTACAAAGTGGACAAGGCAAGAACCCGGGAGTACGGCGGCAGCGGTATCGGTCTTTCCATTGTAAAAGCCATCATGGAGGGATTGAACCAGGAGTACGGCGTACAGAATTATGATAACGGGGTGGAATTTTGGTTTACACTTGACCGGAAATAGAAAGTACAATCTGAAATATAAGTTTCCTTAGGGGAATTGCTGTTTTATATGCATTCTAAATCTCTGCCTTCTTGATTTTTTTTCATAATAATGTAAAATAAAGGAAAAAGAATCTGTAAAGATACAGAACAAATATGAAAAAATGTAACAGGAGGCTACGGTATGAAGCGTATAATACGAGGTTCTTTTATGCTCTTTTTGTTTGTTTTCCTGGCTCTTTTGCCTTGTACTGTAAAAGCAGATGAAACGCTTTCCCTTACACTCAAAGAGGGCGTATATCAGTATGACAAGGCATTTCAGGTAGTGGAGCTGGTGAACAAAGAGAGAGAAGCCAAGGGGTTAAATCCCCTGACCATGGACAGGGATCTTCTGGAGGCAGCGATGCTGCGTGCGGCAGAGGTGAATGTCTTTGTCAGTCACACCCGCCCAAACGGAACAAGCTGTTTGTCAGCCTGTCCGTTAAAAATGTATGCGGAGAACATTGCCGGAGGGAGCACGGTGACGACAGGTACGGCGGAAGAGGTGATGGATTCCTGGATGAATTCTGCAGGCCACAGGAGCAACATTCTGGATTCAAGCCTGACTTCCATAGGAGTTGGCTGCTTCTCCCAGGGGTCTATGACTTACTGGGTACAGACTTTTGGCAGACTCGAAGCTGTTAAGGTCAGCCAGCCTGCCAATCAGGCAGTTCGTCCTGTGATTGAGATATTGCCCGGTCTGGTTTCTCTGTATTTTGGGGGAGAAACTCCGATCGGAATTCAGGCAGGAAGCACGGTTACTCTTGATGTCCGGAATGTCAATGCAGGCTGGAAATATGGATATGCAAGTATTGATCCTTCATGCCTGACTTTTACAAGCTCGGACAGCAATGCTGTTACAGTGAACCAGAGCGGTACCCTCAGCATGAATCAGGGCGGTGTTTCTACCATATCTGCGGCTCTCAGGGCTAATCCGCTCATGAAAGCAACTGCGGAAGCGAAGGCTTACTACAGGTTTGAAGATGCTTCCGTACCGGTAATTCCCGATATGGATTATACGGGAAGCGCCATTACCCCTTCTCCTACGGTTACATATAACGGGAAAACTCTCCGGCTGGGGACGGATTATCAGATTGAATACCAAAACAATCTGCAGGAAGGACGGTACGCTGCTGCAATCTTCACCGGATGCGGCGTTTATCAGGGAACCATTACCCGGACCTTTGCTATCAAAAGATATTCTCTGAGAGATAAATATGAAGTAAAATTTTCCGCCATCCCTGATGCTGTATATACGGGAAATCCTATCAGACCGGTGCCGAAGATTAGTTATAACGGAGTTGAACTGATACAGGGGGTGGATTATACGGTTACCTATGAGGACAATGTGGAGGTAGGAACCGGTGTGGTCACCTGTACCGGAATCGGCAAGTATAAAGATTCCAGAGAAAGATACTTCTATATCAGAGGGATTCCTCTGCGGGAAGCTGTAATCGGGGCCGTTCCTGATGTACAGTACAATGGCAGTGCCTTTACACCGGAACCGTCGGTTGTTCTCAATGGAAAAGCATTGAGAAAAGGAATTGATTACACTTATGAGTATCATAACAATATAACGGCTTCCAACCGTGCGGAAGTGGATATTATAGGAATCGGAAATTATGATGGGCTTATCGTCAAATATTTCAAAATCCTGCCGGTTACTGTGTCTGGGGAAAAGATTTCTTTCCAGCCAACGGAATCCCTGGGAAACCAGAATGTCAGGGAATATATCAAAAAGTATTTGAATATTCAATATCAGGGAAAGACTCTGACTGATGATCATTATATGGTTACTCAGTGCCTGTATGGTGCGGGAGAACTTTTATATTTTCAGATTTCTTATTCCGGCAATTATCAGGGAAGCCGTACTTTCCAGTCACTGAAACGATGTACCGTCAGTGCGATTGGCGACCAGACATACACCGGAAGTGCTATTACCCCGGCGGTTACTGTAAAATGCGGCTCTGATACTCTGAAGGCAGGAACAGATTACACGGTTTCCTATTCGAAAAATAATGCGGTAGGAACTGCCGCAGTCAAGATTACAGGAAAGGGTGTTTATTTTGATTCTGTAACAGTTTCGTTTAAAATCCGTCCAAAAGAACATGTCTGGGACAATGGAAAGGTAACTGTACAGCCAACTTGTACAAAGACCGGTACGAAGGTATATACCTGCAAAGAGTGCGGAGAAACTAAGAAAGAAACGGTCAAAGCAGCAGGCCATAAATGGAACAGCAAGTACACGGTAGATCAGAAGGCAACCTGCACGTCAAAAGGAAGTCAGTCCATCCACTGCGGTGTCTGTGATGCAAAGAAAGAAGGAAGCGTTCAGGAAATTTCAGCAGTCGGACATACCTGGGATAAAGGAAAAGTGACTGTGCAGCCAACCTGTACGAAGGCGGGAACGAAGGTGTATACCTGTACCGCGTGCAAAGAGACCAGGAAAGAGACGGTCAAAGCAGTAGGCCATAAATGGAACAGTAAATATACGGTAGATAAAGAAGCGACCTGTACAACAAAAGGAAGTAAGTCGATTCATTGCAGTGTCTGCAAGCAGAAAAAAGCAGGCAGTACCAAAACGATTGCGGCAAAAGGGCATAAATGGTCATCCTGGAAAACGACGAAAGCTGCAACCTACACACAGAGCGGCAAGAAACAGAGAACCTGCAGCACCTGTAAGAAAAAAGAGACAAAGACAATTGCAAAAAAGACTCTGAAAACGGTAGCGACACCTACAGTAAAAGCTGCTTCCGGAAAAAAGATCAAAGTAACGTGGAAGAAGGTTCCTGATGCAACCGGCTATGTGGTATACTGTAAAGCCGGAAAGAATGGAAAATATCAAAAATTAGCAACGACCAAAAAGCTGAGCATTACCCATACCAAGAGAAAAGCAGGTGTTACTTACTATTATAAAGTGCGTGCTTATAAGACGGTTTCTTCTAAGCCTGTTAAAAATGTGTACGGAGCGTTCAGCAAAGTAAAATCTGTAAAAGCAAAATAACGTTGCTTCAGGGTTGTCCGGCAACAAAAAAAGCAGGCGGAAGTAAAGAAATCACTTTGCAACCGCCTGGTTTTGCGTTATACTAACTAGTAGATTGCTTAAAGAACCTTATCGCAAACAGAATTTTATACGACAGGATGTGAATATATGATAGGAATTATTGATTATGATGCAGGCAATATCAAAAGTGTGGAAAAGGCCCTTCATTATCTGGGAGAGGAAACGGCTGTTTCCCGTGATCCTGAAGTGCTTTTGAAAGCGGACAAAGTGATTCTTCCGGGAGTAGGCAGCTTTGGTGAAGCGATGGAACATCTGCACAGGTATGGTCTGGTTCCGGTGATTCATGAGCTGGTAGAAAGGAAGACACCGTTCCTGGGGATTTGTCTGGGACTGCAGCTTTTGTTTGAGAGCAGCGAGGAAAGCCCGGGTGTGGAGGGCCTTGGTATCCTGAAAGGCAAAATCGTAAAGATTCCGCCGTCACCGGGGCTGAAAATCCCTCATATGGGCTGGAACTCCCTGCATTTGCAGAATGAGGGAAGACTGTTTCGGGGAATTCCTGAGCAGACTTATGTGTACTTCGTACATTCCTATTATCTCCAGGCAGAAGATCCGCAGATTGTGAAAGCGGTTACGGATTACAGCACCTGCATCCATGCTTCCGTGGAGAAGGACAATGTATTCGCCTGCCAGTTCCATCCGGAGAAGAGCAGCCGGTGGGGCCTTAAGATTCTGGAGAACTTTGCAGAGCTGGGAAAGGAGGAGCTTTGATGTTTACAAAACGAATCATTCCCTGCCTGGATGTAAATAAAGGGCGTGTTGTCAAAGGCGTGAATTTTGTGGATCTGAAGGATGCCGGTGATCCGGTGGAAATTGCCAAAGCGTATGATGTGGCCGGGGCGGATGAGCTTGTTTTTCTGGACATTACCGCTTCCTGCGAGGCCAGGGATACGGTTGTGGAAATGGTGCGGGCGGTGGCGGCAAATGTATTTATTCCGTTTACTGTAGGCGGAGGCATCCGTACGGTCGATGATTTTAAACGTTTGCTGAGAGAAGGTGCAGATAAGATTTCTGTTAATTCCGCAGCCATTGACCGTCCGGAACTGATTACGGAGGCGGCCTCCAAATTCGGCAGCCAGTGCGTGGTTGTTGCCATTGATGCGAAGAGAAGAGCAGACGGCGGCTGGAATATCTATAAGCACGGCGGACGTCTGGATACAGGTATTGATGCGATTGAGTGGGCAAAAAAAGCCGAGGCCCTTGGGGCAGGAGAAATCCTTCTGACCAGTATGGACTGTGACGGAACCAAGGCTGGTTATGACATAGAACTGACACGGGCGGTTGCAGATGCCGTATCCATTCCGGTCATTGCCTCTGGCGGTGCAGGAACTTTGGAACATTTTTATGATGCATTGAGCGAGGGCGGTGCAGATGCGGCGCTGGCAGCTTCTTTGTTCCATTACAAAGAGCTGGAAATCTGTGAGGTGAAAGACTATCTGGCAGACAAAGGTATTTCTGTGCGCAGATAGGGATTTTCATATAAATAAAAATGTTGTTAAATACAAAAGAAAAGTAACGAGGTGAATGACATGGCTCCTTTGTCGGGAGAATGGCTGGAAGCCCTGAAAGGGGAATTTCATCAGCCTTATTATGCCAAATTATATAAAACCATTAATGAAGAATACAAAACCAGAAAAATTTTCCCGCCTGCAGATGAGATGTTTAATGCATTTCATTTTACCCAGTTAAGTCAGGTAAAGGTCGTTATTCTGGGACAGGATCCGTATCATAATGACGGACAGGCTCACGGGCTTTGTTTTTCCGTAAAGCCGGATGTGGAGATACCGCCGTCTCTGGTGAATATTTATCAGGAGCTTCATGATGACTTGGGATGTTACATCCCGAATCATGGTTATCTGGAGAAATGGGCACGCCAGGGTGTCCTTCTTTTAAATACGGTGCTGACTGTCCGGGCACATCAGGCAAACTCTCACAGAGGTTTGGGATGGGAGCAGTTTACGGATGCAGCTATCCGGATTTTGGATGAGCAGGATCGTCCGATCGTCTTTTTGCTGTGGGGAAGGCCTGCGCAGATGAAACGCTCTATGCTGCATAATCCGAATCATCTGATCTTGGAAGCACCGCATCCCAGTCCCCTTTCTGCATTCAGGGGGTTCTTTGGATGTAAGCATTTCAGCCAAACCAATGAATTTCTTGTAGCTAACGGTCTGGAGCCCATAGACTGGCAGATCGAAAACAAATAGGAGTAGAAATGAGCAATAAGAATAACCTTGCAAAAAATGCCTCTTTTCTGATGATTGCGGCCATGATTTCCAAAGTCATTGGCCTTCTGTATAAGAGCCCTCTTTCCTCAATTATGGGAAGTGTGGGAATATCCTATATGACTCTGGCGCAGAATGCGTATATGATTCTGCTGATGATTGCCTCCTTCAGTATCCCACAGGCAGTATCCAAGCTGATTTCTGAGAGAATCGAGCTGAAGGATTATAAAAATGCCCAGAAGATTTTTTATGGTTCTTTGATGTATGCGGCGGTCGTGGGCGGTGCAGTGGCATTGTTTTGTTTTTTCGGTGCAGATCTGATTATTCCAAGTAACCAGTCCAATGCAAGGCTGGCCTTACAGATTCTGGCACCAACGATTTTTATGTCAGGTATTGTCGGCGTGCTGAGAGGATATTTTCAGGCATACCGCAACATGATGCCCACCTCCCTCTCCCAGATTCTGGAACAGATCTTTAATGCAATAGGAAGTATACTGGCGGCATGGCTTCTTGTAAAGTATTTTGCGGACGGGACGACGGAGAGCATCGGAAAATGGGGGGCTGCCGGATCTACCATAGGAACAACAACAGGTGTCGTAGTCGCACTGTTGTTTATGCTCCTGGTATATAGCCTGAACCGCAAAAAAATCCGCAGGCGTGTGGAGCGGGATCGTACTCATGAAGAAGAATCTTACAGAGAGATCTTCAAGCTGATCATTCTGATCGTTTCGCCTATTATTTTGAGTGCGTTTATCTATAATGTGAATTTATACCTGAACGGAGTGCTTTTCAACGAAATTCTTGGATGGCGGGGAGTCGATGATAAAGTTTTGAGTATTGCATATGCTGAATATGGTACCTATTTTATGACGATCATCAACATACCGCTGACATTGTCCAGTGCGGCGCCGACTTCCATGATTCCGGAGGTATCCGCTTCTTACGCAACGGGAAACCGAAAGGAAACCAGAAACAGAATTGACCAGACGACACAGCTATCTATGTTTATTTCTATTCCCTGTGCGGTGGGCCTGGCTGTTCTTGGGCATCCGGTTGTATCCCTTCTCTATAGGGTAACGGATGGTACGGCCGGAAAGCTGATGATGATCGGATCCTTTGTGATCATCTTAAATGGAATTTCCAATATTTCCAATGCGGCACTGCAGGCAATTGGAAAGCCGAAAATTCCTATGATCACTGCCGCAATCGCTTTGGTTGTGGATGTAGCAGCAGTTCTGGGACTTCTTTTCTTTACGGATCTGGGAGTGTATTCCCTGCTGGTTGCGACTGTAGTTTACTCTGTAGTGATATGCGTATTAAATGACATGGCAATGAAGAAATACCTGAGATATAAGAATCCATGGAAGAAAGCATATCTCTATCCCCTGATCGCATCCATTCCTATGGGTGCAGTGGCAGGCGGTGTTTACTACGGATTGTATCATCTGATTCCTTCTAATTTTATCTGCCTGTGTGCTGCAATCGCTCTGGCAGTAGTAGTATTTCTGGTAGTCTATCTTGCAGTCAGCAAG
Source organism: Eubacteriales bacterium (assembly GCA_030524545.1). Taxonomy (GTDB): domain Bacteria; phylum Bacillota; class Clostridia; order Lachnospirales; family Lachnospiraceae; genus Blautia_A. The sequence goes on along the minus strand of JAUNGM010000061.1, from coordinate 613 downwards.
CCTACCCAGAAAGATCTGGCTGCGCTTCCGGCAGGAAATATTCTGTATCGTGTGGGAAGGACGCTTCATTTATGTTAGAAAATTGTTTGGTACAAAGGAGAAAATTCGTATGAAAAACAAGTTCGTTGTATTGGGTATAATTGTTTTATTTGCTGGCTTGTTTAGCTTTTTTGTGTTAGGGCCTATTGCATCGAAACCAGAATCATATGGAAAAACGATTCAGTCTCTGGAAAAAAAGAAAATGATAGTGGCAGAAATTACGGCCGGTACGGCTGTTGCATCTGTTGTAATTGGTGCCGTCCCGGATGATTCCACAACGCCGATTGCAAATCAGATTGTGGAATTAAGTTCAAAGCTACTCCTGGTATCCGGTGTCATTGTCTTGGAAAAAGCACTACTTCCAATAACTGGATTTATTTCATTTAGAATTATGATACCGTTATCTTGCATATTTTTGATAATTTATTTTTTTCAAAAAAGAAAGATTTTTAAACGATATTTTCTGGATTTTCTTGCTTTGGGATTATTAATAAATGTAATTATTCCTGCTAGCGTGTGGACTAGTATAACTCACTTTAAATAGCAAACTGTTTGAATATATGTTTTTGCTATG
>JAUNGM010000001.1 GCA_030524545.1 Eubacteriales bacterium | reverse complement strand
TTTAAAAAGTTAATAGAAAAGGAAAAGCGTGGCGAGATGACTACGGCAGATATGCGTAAAGTGTTGGATAAAAAGTATAAGATAAAAGAATAGAGGGTTTGCTATGAATGATCCATATGTATATCCGCATACAAATGTATTGAGAAATCTTGCAAATATACAGGATGATAAAGAATTGTCTTGTATGGAAGCAGATTATACGAGTATACGACTTGCAGAACTTGTAACGAAGGAATCTGTAAGTCGTTTTGACTTTGCAGCACTTTGTGATATGCATTATTATATTTTTCAGGATGTATATGAGTGGGCAGGACAAGTAAGAATCATAAATATTGAAAAAGCAGAGCCAGCATTAGGCGGTATTTCAATTGAATATTCGGATTGTTTTGATATTGAAAAAGACGCGATATACGTTTTGGATAAAATGAATCAATACGCCTGGGAAAAGGCATCTATTGAAGAAGTGGCAAACAAATTTTCAAAATATCTTGCTGAGCTTTGGAAGGTACATCCATATCGAGAAGGCAACACGCGCACGATAGTTACGTTCGGTAGCCAGTTTATTGAAAGTAAAGGCTTTTATATAGATAGCGATTTGTTTAAGGATAATGCGCAATATATGCGAACTGCTTTAGTGGCAGCAAGTGCGCTCTTTTCGGATTTGGGTGATAAACGTAAGCCTGAATATTTAGAAGCAATTGTTAGAGATGCACTGGACCGTGGAAATGAGATGAAAAGAAGAGTAATTGATCTAATACAAGAAGCAGGATATCAAGCTACTGAGGAAAGAATACGTGCAATTGTGTTTTGGAACCGATCAGCACAGCGGGAGCATAATGTTAATGAAGTTCAGACATACATGAGCCATTGCTGATAGGAGGAGTTGGGGGAAGGGGAATTCCCCCAAATTTCAGCTTACATCCCCCAAATTTGAAAATGCAGATGAGAGAAAAAAGATGGGGAACGATTTGCTATCCCCCCAAAAAATATTTGGGGGATGGCCTGAATAGGAAGGAAAGCATTTGAAATCGTCTCAATATTCCAGATGCGGAAAACACTGGAAAAATGGGCATAAAACGTAGGTAAGATATGACAGGGCAAACGGATGTTGCTTCAAAAGTTCACAAAACAGATGGCTGGAAACTAGGTGACTTATATGATAATGCCAGTTTTCTATTTTTTTTGATAATTTCTTATGATATTGTCATATACTAAGATAGAGGATTTTAGGCAGGAAAACTCAAGGTGATAATTATGAAGAATCCTAAGACGTCCGGCAAAGTAAAAATCAGTTCTGTACCCGCAGGGGAAGAGAGCAATATTTTGTCACCTACAGAGAATATTAATATTCCTGGAAGGAAGATGAACAAAAACAGCAAAATCCTGTATACATCGGATGATGGCGTACAGGGCTGGATTAAGGGATAGTTCATCTTCTACATTTGGATAAAACATGAAATATCGTATAAAAAAGAGTGCTATTCATTTTTGGTAGCACTCTTTTTTATTTTATATAAGCTATTTCGGAATATGGAAATAATAGGCAGAAAAACTGTGTATGATAATAAATGGGTTGAGTAAAAACAGGTCGTGGAGGTTATAAAGGCAGTGAACAAAAGAGAAATATATTCCGGAATGCTGATAATGTTGAAAAAGAGGATGAAATGCACGGGAAGGAAATATTTCTCTGAAGGATGATTATCGGGATAAATATACGCTGAAGGTCTATTTCCCGGAAGAGGAAAAACAAAATAATCTGTGTAGCCTTGGAAAACCGGAGCAAAGTAAAATGGACTATCAGTTATGGAGGATTATCAGCAGCGGAAAAAATAATACAAATGAGGAGATACGAAAAAAATATGAAAGTATTTGTTCCGAGTATCCATTTTTATCTTTGGTATTTTTGAATGTTTCCGAGCCAATGGTTCAACAGAGCGGTGATCTGATGGAGTTTATCGGTTCCTGTATTATGAATGCGGCTGATAAGGCTGAGGTTCAAATGAATGAGGTTCACGGAGCTCTTTTTCCTTCTTTGGGCTTCTGCGATTATCTACTTTTATTTTTGTCCAAAAATCCGGAGCAGGTAATGTCCCTTCTGGATTGTTTAAAAGAGGAAAAGGTTCCTGGACAGGTGACACCTGTAATCTCCAATTTTTATCCTATTACCGGCTTCGAACAGTCAGGACTGAATAATTTAGGAAATCTGCAGATCAATAATGTTGAGATATCAGTGAGGATCAATTTGCAGGAAGGTGTATCGAATAGGTGGTTTCAGAAGAAATTGGAGCAGGCATTGCCGGTAGAAATGAAGGAAAGCAGCATGTTTCCGTTATTTGGCAATACAGATTGTCTATGGATGCCGAATGTTCCGTTTCGGGATTGTATTAAGTTGTATTATGGTGAAGGGATTTTCAGCCCGGACAGTCCTTTTTTTAAAAAATATATTTGCCATATGCATTCTGCTATCCGTATTAATAATTTCAGAAAGCCCTGTGAGGAAGAGCCGGAGGATGTAGATGATGAGGAGTTGACGGCTTGGCATGCGGAAAGAACAAAAAGCCTGGAAATATATAAACAGCAATTTACAATATTAATAAACCGGCTGGAAAAAGCAGCAGAAGAATATAAGGTACCTATTCGTACCGTTTACGGAATACAGAATGTAATGAAAATGTTTCTGAATCTGATAAGATCGTCCCATTGTTTCGACCTGGAGTTTATACTTGGCAGGATGTTTTCTGCCCTTGACAAAAATATCGTTTATTGAAGGACATAGTCTGGTTCATCAATCTATAGGGTCTTCTACAAAATTACTTTTGTTTTATAACCGGTTTGTCACGGAAGTGACTGAGAAACTGGTAGCGAAGGAGGAAGATAATAAGAATCAGACATACACTTTTCTTGTGACAAGCGGCGGCAAAGATATGACAGTAGCATCAGATATCTTTTCGCATCTCGATCCCACAGAAGACGGGCTGTCAGCAGAGACGTCGATTCCATTGAAATAAACGAACAAAAACACTTGTGACGTGATTGTGCATTGCAAGATAGAGATTTCTACGAAGCCGTTTGTTGATTTTTCAGCAAACGGCTTTTTTTGAAGGAATTTTTGGTAAAAATAACCTTCAGAGTGTGGATTGTTTCAAATTTTTTTCTCATAACGGAGAACTTGTTACCATTATTCCTGCTTTTGGCGGAAAACTGCTCGGTGAGATTCTGATACCGGAAAAGCGCCCTGCAATGGCAACGGTAAAGCCGGGTGTCTTTTCACGCTATGAAATTTCCGAAGCGGAAAATGTACAGATGATAGATGCAGACACCACTTTCCTGAATGAATATAAAAGTAAAATCACACTTGTCAGTATTCAGAAAGAAGAGGAACAAAGCGATAATATTGAAACTGCGGAGGTGGTAATCTGTGCCGGACTTGGTATCAGCTCTGAAGAAAACTGGGAAAAAGCCAAGGCGCTGGCAAGGATTCTGAAAGGCAAGCTCGGCTATACAAGACCCACTGTTGATATGGGATATGCGGAGGATGAGAGTGCTATGATCGGCACAAGCGGCAAGATGATTCATCCGAAGCTTTACATTGGATTTGGTGTATCCGGCGCAACACATCATGTATGCGGAATGAAAGACAGCAAAACGATCATTAGTATCAATACGGATGAAAACGCCGCAATATTCGATGTCTCCGATTATAAGCTGGTGGGAGACTGCGGTATGATTCTTGACGATTTGCTGAAGGTATTGGACAAAGAGAATGCAGTAAGGACATAGCAATTCCCAGCCTGCAAAGGAGCCAAAGCGTTTTGGTATAGTTCTTTAGTGGTTAGAGCGAAAAGCAGTAGGGGTAAGACCGTACTGCTTTTTAAATACCTTTACAAAATAGTTATTATCCGGATAGCCTACAAAGTTACTGATTTCCTGAATAGATAAATTTGTATCTTTCAGAAGCTGTGCGGCATTTTCGCATCGGATATTAATAATATATTGGGTAATGGTCACTCCCACTTCCTTTTTAAAAGTCTTTGAAAGATAAGACTGTGTAAAATGTACCATATCCGATAAATGTGTGAAAGAGATTTCCTGGCTGTAGTTTAGTTCCAGGTATTCGATCACTCGCTGAATCGGTGCAGAGTAAGAGCCGAAATGAATTTTATGTCTGTGAACTGCTTCGGTTAATTCCCGAATCATGGAACGTGTGTAGTTGATCTGTTCGGTATAGTTATGGGTTGAAGTGATTTTCTGGGCAGCGCGCTGCGTGATTTCATTTATTTCTACAATGGATGCTCCGCCGTTTTCCGCCGCTTTTCGGGCGAGGGCACGTACAATAGACAGACTGATGATCGGATTCTGGTATACCGCAGAATCAATCATTTTATGAGGAGACTTCGGCGACATAATCATCTCAGAATATGCGGTCATAACATCTCTGGTATTACCGGTTTCGATCATTTTCAGAAAATGGTTTTCAACGTCGTAACGGCGGTATAATTCATCGTAATCCAAGGGCTCCGTTTCAAACAAAGGTCTGGCATCTATTGTCTCCTGGAAACCATGCAGCCTGCGGTACGAGAATTCTGCTGACCCGTTGGTAAATGCATTGATACATGCGGTGATGGTGTTTTGCATATGCGCAACGCTCAATAAAGGAAAATTGCTGTAGTAAAGTTTTAAGGAATGAATATAAGATGCAGGCATATGGTTTTCCATCAGGACTGCCTGTATCTTTTTTTCTTCGCAGTTATTTTTGATATAAGGACCGACAATGAAAGTCTGGTCTGAAAAACGGAAAAACAGAACACATATTTGTAAGGTATCTATGATTTCATAAAAAATATTTTCATGCATGGATTCGGTCAGATAGGAAAGCGCTTGTTCTGTATACATAGGCTGCAGAGAAGAATGGAAACAGTATTTTTCTTCAAAAAGACGTAAATTTTCCCTGTCAGGTGAGATATACATGACATTTACATGAAACATATTGCGAAGCAGATTAGAGAAAAGTGTGATATCCATAGGGAGAGCTCCTTTGTAAAAGTTTTCTTATAGAAAATTATATCATAAAACCCAGAAAATTTAAACAATACAATTCTATTCTAATCTGTTGGCTTCTAACGCTGATGAGAATCTTCTGTTAAGATAGAATTATCAAAGATGAGATATCTACTATAACAAAAGGAGAGAAAAAATGAGTAAAAAACAAAAAGTTACTACTTCAGAACTGGACGGAGTCCAGTACAAACATGCCAAAATGTGACAGATTGCATTAGCAATGATGTATGGGGCTGCACAAATGTGTTTTTATATGCTGATGACCTATGCAACATACATAGGAAACAGTAATTTCGGCATTCTGGTGGGTGTTACCGGCGTGATCATTACCGCGTCCCGTATTTTTGACGGTGTTACAGATCCGATTTGTGCCTATATCATCGAACGGTTTAACAGCAGATTTGGTAAGATACGTGTTTTCATGATGGCAGGTTGGGCTGTTATGGCTCTTGCCACTACGGCCATGTGTAACTGGGGCGCCGGCCATCTGGATGGTCTTTCAGGATTGATCTTCTTTATCGTATGCTATGTGCTTTATATTATCGGCTATACACTGGTTAATGTTTCAGCTTCCATTATGGGGCCTATTATGACGAATGATCCGAAGCAGCGTCCTACTTTGAGCGTGTGGTCCACCATTTATTCCTATTTTGCTCCCATGGTAGTTTCAATGGTTTCCATGACACTGATTCTGCCGCGGCATAACGGCGAAATCGCTACTCCGTTTCTGGCAGAGATGAATTTGTTTGTGGTAGGTTTATCACTGGTGCTCTACCTGCTCTCCTGTATCGGAATTGCTCCTTATGATAAGCCGGAGAATTTTGAAGGCGTTTCTCTGGATAAGAAAGAGAGCAAGCCTACCATTAAGGATATGCTGGCACTGATTAAGGATAATAAGGAATTGCAGAGATACATGGTTGCGGCCTGCTCTGACAAGCTGGCTCAGACGATTGGTTCTGCGGCTGTTGTTACCACGATGTTATACGGAATTATGATCGGGAATTTATCAATCGCCACAATTCTCTCTACTGTAGCTATGCTGCCGTCCATTATCTTTGCTGTTGTGGGAGCCAGACTTGCAGGTAAACAGGGAAATAAAAAAGTAATGGTAGTATGGACCTGGGTATGTATTGTACTCAATGTATTGTTTGCTGCATTCCTTCTGTTTACGGATACGACAAAGATTACGGTGGCGATCGTGCCGACTGTCATTTTCTTCATATTTACACTGGGAAATAATGCAGTCAAGATGGTAGTATCCACTGCAACTAACGCACTTCGTATGGATATTGTTGATTATGAATTGTATCGTTCCGGAAAATATATGCCGGCATCAATCTCAGCAACTTACAGCTTTGTTGATAAGTTTATCTCTTCTTTTGGTTCTACTGTGGCGACTTTGATGATCGGACTTATCGGCTATACTTCCTCCACTCCGCAGCAGGGGGATCCGCTTACCATGGGTGTACGCCTGATGACCGTATTCCTTTTATGTATTTTCCCGATTCTGGGGTGGGTTTGTACAATCATCAGTATGAAGAGCAGTGAATTGTCTAAAGAAAAAATGGTCGAGGTTCAGAAAAATATCGCTGAGAAAAAGGCAGCAGCATAGGTATAAGCCGGTTATAAGGGAGGGCAGTATCGGCAGACGGTACTGCCCTGCAGCAACATTAGGAAGAAATGACAGATTGGAGAGGGAATACCATGAGGAAAACGATATGTATTAACAAGCATTGGCGATTTATAAAAGAAGATATAGGAATTCAACATGCAACTGCCAAAGTGGTAGATGCGGTTTTCGGTGAAACTATAGACCTGCCTCACACATGGAATGCGGCAGACGGGCAGGACGGAGGCAACGATTATTACAGAGGAAGATGCTGGTATGTAAAGCAGCTTCCCCAAATGGATTTAAAGGAAGATGAAGAGCTTTGGATAGAATTTCGCGGCGCTGCTATGATGACGGAAGTTTATGTCAATGGGAAGCTTGCGGGAAGTCATGACGGAGGCTACTCTACCTTTCGTGTAAATCTTACACCGTGGCTGAATGATGAAAATATTATTGCGGTTTCCGTGGACAATAGAGCTGTGCGAACTGTTTATCCCCAGAAAGCAGACTTTACCTTTTATGGAGGCATTTACCGGGATGTATATTTGCTCCGTGTACCGAAAGAGCATTTTGCACTGGGATATTATGGCGGAAGCGGTGTGAAAGTGACACCGACAGTGAGAGATGCCGGCGCATCAGTGTCAGTGGAAGCGTGGACAGAAAATGCACCGGATGGGGCCGCAGTTAAAATAGAGGTTCTGGATGCGGCAGGAAACAGTGCGGGGGAGGCATCTGCTGCAGTATCAGGGAATTATGTAAAAGCAGAACTGGAGATGAAAAATGTTCATTTGTGGGATGGAAAAGAAGATCCTTATCTGTATACGCTGCGGGCAAAACTGATCTGTGAGTGTGAAACTGCAGTGATTACAGAAAATACACAGCATCATGATTTTGTAGAAACAAAATTCGGATGCAGGACATTTTCCGTTGATCCAGGCAAAGGATTTTTCTTAAACGGAAGAAGTTACCCGCTCTGCGGTGCGGCACGACATCAGGACAGACAGGGCGTCGGAAATGCGCTTACTCCTGCCATGCATGAGGAGGATATGCAGCTTTTGCTTGAAATGGGAGCCAATACCATCCGTATGGCGCATTATCAGCATGATCAGTATTTTTATGAATTGGCAGACAAGTACGGTATGATTGTGTGGGCAGAAATTCCTTATATCACAGAGCATATGCCGGAGGCGAGAGAAAATACGATTTCTCAGATGACGGAACTAATCGTACAGAATTATAACCATCCTTCTATTATTTGCTGGGCGCTTTCAAACGAAATTACCGGGGCGACAGGGGCAACGGAAGATTTGGTGGAAAATCACCGGATTTTAAATGACCTGTGTCACGGGCTGGATGCGACCAGACTCACCACTATGGCTCATGTGTTCATGCTGGATCCGGAAGAAGAGATTGTGACACTTCCGGATATTCGCTCATACAATCTTTATTATGGATGGTATGTGGGGGAAATGGAGGATAATGACAGTTGGTTTGACAGTTATCATGAAAAACATCCTGATGTAGCCATGGGGCTTTCAGAATATGGCGCAGATGCAAATCCACAATATCAGGGTTCAAATCCGGAAAAAGGTGACTGGTCAGAGCCTTACCAGGCATTGTATCATGAACATATGCTGAAAATGTGGAGCGAACGTCCTTACATCTGGGCAATGCATGTCTGGAATATGTTTGATTTTGGTGCGGACGGACGCGATGAGGGAGGAAAACCCGGTCAGAATCAAAAAGGTCTTGTCACCTTTGATCGGAAAATAAAAAAGGATGCATTCTATATCTATAAAGCATATTTGTCCAGGGAACCTTTTGTACATCTTTGCGGAAGACGGTATACGGACAGGGCGGAAGATGTGACAGAGATTAAGGTATATTCGAATCTGCCTTCCGTGACGCTGTATGTGGACGGAGTGGAAGCTGAGACACAGAAAGCAGATAAGATCTTCCGTTTTAAAGTTTCCATTAACGGCGAACACATCATTGAAGCGAAAGCAGACGTATACAGTGATGTAATGACAATACGAAAGGTGGATCAGCCCAATCCGGATTACAGGAAAGCCGGAGGTGAAGTGGTGAACTGGTTTGACCGCGATGATGAAATTGTCAGAGAAGGATATTTCTCTATCAAAGACAGCATGGGCGCTGTGAAAGCGAACCCGGAGGCATATGCGGTGTTTGATGAATTGATTGCCCCGATTCAGGAAAAGATTATAGAAGCTTATGGGGATGTGGCAAAGAGTGTGAAAGTTCCGGAAGAAATGCAGAAAAAGATGGATCTTATGAGTGTGGAAAACAGTCTGAAACAGATGGGAGGTATGATTACACCGGAGCTGGTTCATAAACTGAACAGCAGACTTAATCAGGTTCCCAGGGAATAAGAAATGAAAATAAAAGAGAGAAGGATGCCATATGAAAAAAATCAATATTGACAGGGAATGGGAATTTATGCTGGGGGAACCTTCCAGTATCCCGGGTATGCCAAACAAGGTCAGAACTGTGAATCTTCCTCATGATTTTATGATTGAATCTGACGTGAAAGTGGATTCTGTCAATGGAACAAATACGGGATTTTATAACGGAGATACCGGCTCCTATACGAAATATCTGGATATTCCGCAAGAATGGTCCGGTCAGAGGGTGTTTGTGGAGTTTGACGGTACATTTCGTGATACCACAGTGATTTTAAATGGCCACATTATGGGTCGGCATCACTATGGATATACGCCGTTTCGTGTAGAACTTTCCAAGCGCCTGAAATGGGGAAAGAAAAACCGTCTCACTGTGATTGTGAGCAATGATGCGGAGCAGAATAGCCGCTGGTATCCGGGAGGCGGGATTTACCGCCATGTAAATCTGCTTGTGGCTCCACAGGCACATATTGCGCCGGATGGCATATTTGTCCATACCGACCATATTGTGAAGGAAGATGCTTTTGTGGCTGCGGAGGTTACGGTGGAAAATCATACGGCACAGGAGCAGAATCTATGGGTAAATATAAAATTCAGCAGAGATAGGGAAGAAGGGATTGTCGCCGAAGGTGCGGTTAAGGTACATATTCCTGCAGATTCCGAAGCTATTGCGCGCACTATGGTATGTGTGGAGAATGCGGCTGTCTGGGATATTGATTCTCCAAATCTGTATACGGTAACAGCAGATTTAGCGGACAGACGTCCTATAGATCAGGCTGAGGGGATGAAAATTCTGGACAGTACACAGACCCTCTTCGGTATACGAACGATTTCCATGGATGCTAAAAATGGATTTATGCTGAACGGAAAGAGTCTGAAACTGAAAGGCGGCTGTATCCATCATGACAACGGTATTCTGGGGGCGGCGTCTTTCTATGAGAGTGAGTTCAGGAAAGTGAAGCTGCATAAGGAAAATGGCTACAATGCGCTGCGCTTTGCCCATAATCCTATGTCTTCGGATCTTTTGGAAGCCTGCGACAGGCTTGGCATCCTGGTTATGAATGAGGCTTTTGATACCTGGAATATGCCAAAAAACCGACATGATTTCTGCCGGCACTTCGAGTCAGAATGGCAGCAGGAGATGAAGAGCTTTATAATCAGGGACAGAAACCATCCCTGTGTTATTATCTGGTCTATTGGCAATGAACTTCCTGAACAGGGCGGTCTTTCCGAAGGATATCAGACTTCTGCAGAGCTGGCGGAATATGCCCGAAGTCTGGATTCCACCCGTTTCATAGGCGGTGCAATGTGCTCCTTCTTTAATGGTCTGGATGATGAGGATTCCGGAAAATTCTGGGAGTCCCTAATGTCTGAGGCAATGTCAAGCGGCGGAGCTCTGAACAACCTGGATGGAAAATACGGAAGGGAAATCTGGAATGACTATACGGAAAGCTTCTGTGCTCCCTGGGATGTGGCGGGTTACAATTATCTGGATTATCACTATGAGGAGGCAGGAAAACTGTTTCCCAATCGGGTAATTTGTGCAACAGAGAGTAAGCCTTACCAAATGGAAAAATATTGGAGTGATGTAGAAAAATATCCATATCTGATCGGGGATTTTATCTGGACCAGTCACGATTATATCGGAGAAGCAGGTATAGGCAAAACACTTTACGCCAAAAAGGAAGAGGCTGAGGCGGCGGAAAAGACACTGAATTTCACGCAATATCCCTGGCGTACTTCCGGGGCAGGCGACTTTGACTTGTGCGGGTTTGAAAAACCGCAGCTTGCATACCACAGAATTATATGGGGATCGGATGAAACTTATATTGCATGCCATAATCCGGCTAATTTTGATAAAGCAGAGCTGTTGGGAAGATATGGCTGGCCGGAATGTGCAAATAGCTGGACCTGGGATGCTGAGGCAGGATGTGATGTGAAAGTGGAGGTTTATTCTTCGGCGGAAGAAGTGGAACTTTTCATAAATGGTGTATCGGCGGGGCGGCAGTCGGCCGGAAAGAGTAATCATAATACCGCTTGCTTTACGGTAAAATATGAACCGGGCCTATTGGAAGCAGTCAGCTATACAGGAGGTAAAGAAGTTTCTCGTGACAGTGTGAAGAGTGCAGGGGTTCCGACCGGATTAAAAATCAGACCGGATGAATATGCGCTGCGTCAGAATGTGCTGAGTTCTGATGGACAGTCCCTGTGCTTTGCTGTAGTGGAAGTGGTGGATGCGGAGGGAAATCTGATTCCGTATGCGGAGGCGGAGGTACATGCGAAAGTGGAAGGCGCGGCTGTCCTTGCTGCATTTGGAACGGGAAGACCTGTAACAGAAGAGAACTATACTGTTGGGAAAGTGGTTTCCTGGCATGGTAAGATTCTGGCAGTTGTGCGTTCCGGTTATGAGGCAGGAACCGCAAAGCTGACCGTATCGGCAGAGGGACTTGCCAGCGCAGAGCTGGAGATAACCGTAGAATAAAAAACCTGGAAAGGATATCAGAATATGAGCAAAGTTGCAAAAGAATTTTTGGTAGGAACCGCTACCGCTGCACATCAGGTGGAAGGAAATAATATCCACAGTGATTACTGGGCACAGGAACAGATGGAATATACAAGTTTTTCGGAACCTTCTCTGGATGCAGTGGATCACTATAACCGCTATGAAGAAGATATCCGCCTGATGAAAGAGGCGGGGCTGAATGCCTATCGTTTTACTATTGAATGGGCGCGGATAGAACCGGAAGAAGGAAAATTTGATGAAAATGAAGTGGAACATTACCGCAAGGTAATACGCTGCTGCAAAGAACATGGGATTGTCCCGATCGTTACAATGATGCATTTTTCCAGCCCTAAGTGGCTTATTTGTAAAGGCGGATGGGAAGCGGAAAGTACAGTGGAGTATTTTAAAAGATATTGTACTTATATTGCAAAGCAGCTGGGAAATGAGCTGGAATATGTCTGCACTATCAATGAAGCCAATATGGGTATTCAGCTTGCAGCAGTTGCAAAGCGTTATATGCTGCAAATGCAGAAGACATTGACGGAAAAACAGTCTGATGCAGAGGATGCTGCAAAAAAGGCAGCAGAGAAAATGGAGGGCAGTGTTCAGGTCGGGCTGAATATGGACAATTTCATGGAGAGGCAGAAAGCTGCGGCACAGGAAAACAGAAAGATATTCGGAACGGAAGTTCCGCAGGTATTCGTCTCATCCAGAACTCCCCAGGGAGATTTGCTGGTGATGCGCGCTCATGAAGCGGCAAGAGATGCGATGAAAAAGCTGTGTCCTCACCTGAAACTGGGATTAACTCTGAGTCTGCATGATATGCAGCCGCTGCCGGGAGGAGAAGAGACGGCAGCCAGAGAATGGAATGAGGAATTTCTGCATTATCTTCCCTTTATAAAAAACGACGATTTCCTGGGCATTCAAAACTATACCCGTACGATCATGGATGCGGAAGGAAGTCTTCCGGCGCCGGATGGAGCTGAGATGACCCAAATGAATTATGAATACTATCCGGAAGCTCTGGAACATGTCATTCGTAAAGTGGCAGAGGAATACAAGGGAGATATTATTGTTACCGAGAATGGGGTTGCAACAGCTGATGATACCAGAAGAGTGGAATTTATTCATAGAGCCATGCAGGGTGTAAAGGCATGTTTGGAAGATGAAATTCCCGTTAAAGGATATATGTACTGGAGTCTGTTGGACAATTTTGAATGGCAGAAAGGATTTTCCATGATGTTTGGACTGATTGCTGTGGACCGGAAAACACAGACAAGATATCCGAAAGAGAGCCTGAAAGTACTGGGCAGCTATACCAACAGGATATGAACTTCTCAATCCCACTAAAAACTAACCGTGTATCGATCAGGCATTAGCCATGATTGATACACGGTTAGTTTTATTCTTGAGCAAGTAAGGTCCTTGATCCATTTCACAACTTTTTTGAATTTTTTTTTGAAAAAACTCTTGACCGATTGTTACAACCGGAAAATATAATCGATAGTGTCAATCGGAAATAGCAAACGGATTATAGCACAGGTCAAGTAATGATGCAAGGAAAATTAGAAAGGATTATGGAAGCAAATTGTCAGTTGTTATAGGAAAGTGAGGTAGCGAAATGAACAATGAAGCGAAAAAGAGAACATCCTATTTATTTGATGGCGTAGAAAGTACTCTACAAAATACTGATCCGGAATGGGTAGATATTGTGGCAAATTTTTCTCAGAATGAAACGATAGCCGCAAGCAGGTTGACAGAGAAAGAGCAGATGCTCTGTATTCTTTCCGCATTGCTTGGATGTCAGGGAATGGGAGAATTTCAAAATATGCTCCATGCGGCACTGGGTACGGGCATTGATCCCATTGCGATCAAGGAGGTGATTTATCAGGCTACGGCTTATCTTGGAATTGGCCGAACCTATGATTTCCTTGCAGCAACAAATCAGATTATGGAGCAGCATGGTATCAAGCTGCCTCTTGCACCGCAGGGTACAACGAATGAAAGGTCCAGATTTGGAGATGGACTTGTCAAACAGATTTCCTTATTTGGTGAAGATATGGCTAAGAGGCAGACGGATGGCCCTGTCCGTCGCAGGAATATTAATCGCTGGCTGGCAGATAACTGTTTTGGCGATTATTATACCCGGAACGGTCTGAACGATCAGGAACGTGAAATGATTACGTTTTGCTTCATCCTTGCACAGGGCGGCTGTGAAAACCAGCTCCGGGGACATACAGCGGGAAACTTCGGTGTGGGGAATGATAAAGAAAAGCTGTACAGCGTCGTGGAGCAATGTATGCCTTATATCGGCTATCCCCGCAGTTTGAACGCTATGAATATTATAGATGAAGTATCTAAAAAAATGGAAAATCAATAAGGAGGTACATACAATGGACAAATTTACATTTTCTTATCCTACAAAGGTATATTTCGGTGAAGGGAGCGTAGAGCAGGCGTTCAGGGCGGAGCTTGGCAAGATTGGCGAAACTGTAATGCTGGCTTATGGCGGCGGTTCGGTCAAAAAGAACGGTGTTTATGACGAGATAAAAGCAAAGCTTTCTCAGGCAGGTAAAAGGGTGGTGGACTTTTCTGGTATTATGCCTAATCCAACTTATGCGAAAGTGCAGGAAGGTGCAGCACTTGCCCGTGAGCATCATGTGGATTTCATTCTGGCTGTGGGCGGAGGCAGTGTTGTCGACTGCTGCAAGGTGGTTTCCGCACAGGCCAAGCTGGATGAAGATATTTGGAGCATGGAGTACGGCAAAGGGAAATTCCCCACTGCAGGGATTCCGATAGGGGCGATTGTGACGGCTTCCGGCACCGGTGCGGAAATGAACGCGGGCGCAGTCATCACTTATGAGGAGAAAAAATGGAAGGGGCCGGTTTTGGGAACCGCAGCTTCCTTTGCCGTTCTTGATCCGGCTTATACCATGTCGGTGCCGTCTATGCAGGTGCTTTCCGGCGCCTTTGATACGCTGAGCCATGCAATGGAAACCTATCTGGGAAATTCCGATCAGGATAATGTATCCGATGATGTGGCTCTGGCAATTATGCGCAATACAGTTGTCAATATGCGCCGCCTGCTTGAAGACATAGATGATTGTCAGGCTCGGAGCAACCTGATGTGGGATTCTGCTATGGCGGAAAACGGTATTTTGAAATGTGGCCGTTTGACTGATTTTCAGGCACACCAGATTGAGCATCAGTTGGGCGCATATACGGACTGCAACCACGGACAGGGACTGGCGGTGATCCAGCCTGCCTATTACCGTCATATCGTAAAGGATGCGCCAGAGAAATTTACAAAGCTTGCCAGAGTTGTATTTGATGTGGACACGGCAGAGGCGGGTATAGAGGCTTTGGAAAACCTGATCAGAGAGTGCGGGCTTCCTACCAAAATGGGCCAGCTCAAATCCGCGGTGGAAATTACGCCGGAAGTACTGCGGCAGGTGGCGGATACCTGTAACATCATTAAATGCAATCCACGCGAGCTTGACCGGGAGGAAATTTATCAGATTCTGATGGAATGTGTTTAAGCAGGAGGATTAACAGATGAAGAAAAAAGGTGGATTGATTACCATGATTGTGGTTGTACTTATCGTGGCGCTGTTGTTTGGCGCTTATCAGTGGTTCCGTTTCCCGGCAGCATTCCGAAATCTGTCAGATGAATCATTGAGCGCAGAACAGGTCAATGAGTTAAAAGAGGAACTAAAAGCGAAAGAAGATAAAAATGTTTTAGTGACATATTTTTCATATTCAGGTACGACAAGAGGCGTTGCAGAAACATTGAGTAACCAAATCGGAGCAGATTTATTTGAGATTGCGCCAAAGGAGGATTATTCCAGTCTGTATCCACAGTCCAACATGGAGATCAGAAGAGGGAAAAGACCGGAACTTTCTTCAGAGGTAGGAAATATGGAAGAATATGACATTATTTTTATCGGATATCCGGTCTGGTTTCATGCGACCCCGGCTCCGATCAACAGTTTTCTGGAAAGCTATGACTTGACAGGCAAACTGATCATTCCTTTCTGTACCAGCGGTGGCAGTGATATTGATGAAACTATGCCGACTTTCCTTGATTCATGTGAAGATCTGGCTGTCTACGGGGAGCGCCGTATCAGTGGAAGTTCTCAGATTGGCAGCTGGCTTACGGAGTTAGATCTGAATTTGGGTAATGGAAATTAAGTTGTAAAAAGTGAGAGGAAAAAAGAATGGGACAGAAAAGCAGAAAGAAACTGGACATTTTGATGACAATTTTTATGATCGTAGTAATGTCCTATCAGGCAACCGGAAATCTGTTTCATGAGGTTGCCGGAGTTATACTTCTGGTTTTATTCGTTGTTCACAATATCCTGAACAGGAAATGGTACCAAAATATTTCCAAAGGAAAGTATTCCGGGTTTCGGAACATGATGCTGATTATAAATATTTTAACGCTGATATGTATGTTAGCAGCCATGGGAACAGGAATCTATCTGTCCCAGAGTTTTTTTGCATCCTTGTTGGGAATGAGAGAGGCATGTTTAATCCGACCATGGCACGTGGCTGCGGGAGCATGGGGAATGATCCTGGTATCTTTCCACGGAGGCATGCATATCAGGATTTCCGGGAAGAAAAAGTCTCTATATATGATTGGCGGAATCCTGCTGGCAGCATTCGGCATCTGGGCGTTCTTTACTCTGGATATGCCCAATCGGTTGATATTGCGGGATACGGGAATGTACTGGCGGTATTCGGGACTCCTTCTGTTTTTGGCAAATGCGCTTATGATGGCGTTTTTTGCGGGAGTGGCAGCAATCATGGCAGACTGGCTAAAAAGAAGACGAAATAGAACGAGGGAATGACAATGAAAAAAAAGAAAAAAATAATCATTTTAGGCCTTGCAGCTGTTGTAATTGTTGCTGGAATCTATTTTTTGATGAGCAGTTCAGGTACAAATCCCAATGCAACACAAGCAGTATTGTCGGAAGGAACAGAGAATACGAATATATTGGTGGTATATTTTTCCAGAGCTAATGAAATTGAGATAACGAACAATACAGATGCCGTATCTTCCGCAAGCCTGAATCTGGAAGATGGAGAAATTATTGGAAATACAGAAATCATTGCACAGGAAGTTGCAGCAGCCACGGGAGCAGATATTTATCCGATCATAGCGGAGCGTGCATATCCTGCAAATTATACAGGTACGCTGCTGAAGGCGGGAGTGGAAATGATGTTGAGATCCAGACCATCTCTTGCAGGCAATCTGGACAGTCTGGATCAGTATGATGTAGTATTTCTGGGATTTCCAAACTGGGACGGGACACTTCCTATGGCAGTAGCGAGCTTTTTGGAAGAAAATGATTTTTCCGGAAAGACGATCATACCGTTTGTTACGCATAAAGGCAGCGGTTTTGGAAGCAGTATGGGAATGATAGAAGATCTGGCATCAGGAGCTGATGTGTATACAAGTGGATGGTCCCGTGCCGGAGATTCTGCACACACAGAAGAAACAAGGCAGGATGCGGCTGCATGGGCAGAGTCGGTAGTATAAGCCCTCCAAAATGGAGGGCTGTTTTATTATGAGACTGAGATTGGATGATAAAGTATGTATATTTCGTTGCAGGTTCCAGACAATTATTTACTGCTTATTCTTTACTACGCTTGACATTCCATTGTAGATGAGCTTCGTTGCCACTTCAATTAACCGTTGATGCTGTTCCATACAGCCTGGTAAACTTATTTTTTTGAAGAATAGAAAGGATGGTACACAATGAAAATCAGAAAAAGCATTTTACTTCTTACTTTAGTGATGGCTCTCAGCTTTGTGCTGGCAGCCTGCGGCAACAGCAATTCTTCCGCAGAAACATCTTCTGCGGCTGACGAAACCGAAACCGTGACGGAGCCGTTGCAAACAGAAGAACCTACTGACGAGGTGAGTGAGGAACCTACAGAAGAACAGGAAACAGCAGAGACAGAAATTGCGGATACGGATGCGAACGACGGAAATGTTTTGATCGCATATTTTTCCTATACAGGAAACACGGAAGAAGTAGCGCAGATGATTGCGGAATATACCGGTGGAGATCTGGCTGAGATTCAGCGAGCAGAAGAATATGGGGATTTACAGGAGGAAGCTGAAGCAGAAATTCTGGATGGCGTCCAACCGGAGATTACCGTGTCTGTGGATAGTATCGAGGGATATGACACAATCTTCGTGGGCTATCCAATCTGGTGGGACGAAGCCCCGGCTATGATAGCGACTTTCCTTGCAGAGAATGAGTTCTCAGGCAAGACAATCATTCCTTTCTGCACCAGTTCCAGCGATGACATTGGCAACAGTCTCCATATCTTCAGTGAGCTATGCCCGGACGCTGAGATCGCGGAGGGTCTTACGGCAAATGATCTGAATGACATTGAACCTTGGATTCAGGGCCTTGGACTTATGGAATAAATGAGAAAATCTATGTACAAAAAAATCCTTAGTGCCGGGCTCCTTCTCCTCTGTAGAGGCAACAACAAGAGAATATGAGATTGGTGATTTTGACTACTGGAACGCCGGGCCTGACCTTGCGATTTTCTACGATGATATTTATGAACAGATCATTGTAGAAGTGATTCCGTTGGGTCATGCGGAAACGGGAGCCGAGACAATGGCGAATGAATCCGGAAAAAGCAATGCACCTCTTTACTATGTTTTCATAGACACACAGGGAGAAATCGGATGGGAGTCCGGTACATTCCGTAAAGCCGGAAGGCCGGACGCGCATGTGATCGAAGTATTGACAGAACATACAGCGCCGGCTTACCGGGCTTATCTTCGTAAATGTGGAGTGTCTTATATTTTGGCTGGTTCTGAAGTGCTGGACAGCAATTTAGCGGCTAAAAAACTATATCAGTTATTTGGAATTGACATACTTTTGATTTGCGGCGGAGGCACGATTAACTGGACATTTTTGCAGCAGGGTGCTGTTGATGAATTGAGTCTGTTAATTGCCCCGATTGCTGATGGAAATCCGGATTCAGTAACAGTATTTGAAAAATTAGATTCTATGCCGGAGTGTATGCCAGTTGAATTTCAACTGAAGAATATAGAAAAATTAAAAGGCAATGGTGTTCGGCTGGTTTATACAGTGAATAACAAAGGATAAAGGGTGAAAATGAAGAAAGCAGGTTATATTGTATTATTCTGTATGACTGCGCTCTTTGTTGTTCTGCTGAGCGGATGCGCACAGGGAGATCATACCTCCCTGCCTGCGGAAACTTTCTCAAATAATCCGCCTGTTGAAGAAGAAAGCGGTCAGACAATGGAAACGTCAAAATATGAATATGAAACGAGGGAGCTTTATACAAAGCGTGACGAAAACCAGATTTATGGTTTGATTTATATTCCTAAGGACGCAGGAGAGAAGATGCCAGCGGTTATCTTTTCTCATGGATTTGGAGGTAACTATCAGGTTGGGACGCAATATGCGGAGGCACTCGTGCAAAAAGGATATGTTGTCTATTGTTTCGATTTTTGTGGAGGAAGTCCGGGAAGCCGGAGCGATGGCTCCACTTTGGATATGTCTATTTTCACTGAGCAGGCAGATTTAGAAGCAGTAATCCACATGATGCAGGAGCAGCCGTTTGTGGACGAAGAAAATATATTCTTGATGGGAACCAGTATGGGTGGCGCGGTGTCGGCTATTACTGCATCTGAGCATAAAGAAGAAATCAAAGGTGCAATCCTTCTATATCCGGCTTTTGCAATGGTAGATGTTGTTACAGAAGGGTTTAATAGTGTGGAGGACATTCCAGATACATATTATTTTATGTGGATGACGGTCGGCCGTGTCTTTGTAGAAGCTTTATTAGATTACGATATTTATAGTGAGATTGCTGCTTATGATAAAGATGTTCTTTTGCTTCATGGAGATGCGGATAAAATAGTTCCTCTTTCTTCCTCTGAAAAAGCGGTGGAGGTTTATGATTCTGCCCGATTAGAGGTATTGCCAGGAGCTGGACACGGATTTTCTGGGAGTGATGCAGAACAGGCAGTCACTTGGATGCTGGAATATTTAGAGACACATAAAAAGTAGAGCGGGGTGTATTAAGACTCGCAGAATAGAGAACAACAGTGGCACTGGATTCGTACAATAAATCCTTTCTGTGATGGTATGATTTCTGCGACACAAAGAAACTGGAGAAAAGGAGGGCAAATGAATCACATACAGAGTTATGGATTTACACAGAATCAATTAAAAACAGCGGCTGCCGTATCCATGCTCATTGACCACATTAGTGCAGAGCTATTCCCGGAGATCATTGTATTGCGTATTATCGGCAGACTGGCTTTCCCTGTTTTTTCCTTTTTTATTTATGAAGGATTTAAGTACACGCATAGTAAAAAAAGATATTTCTCCAGAATTTTGGGGTTAGGGATTTTGTGCGTAGCTGTTTATTATCTTTATTCAGGTAGAATATATGGGAATGTGCTCATTACGTTTTCTGTTTCAATTATAGCATTATATAGTATTTCGGTACTTAGGGAACGGATAACGGGGAACAGAAAAGACAAGGCATGTGGAATGGCGTTTGCTCTGGGTTGTTTTATCTGTATCTATTTTATCTGTACATGGATACATATAGACTATGGTTTTTGCGGTGTGCTTTTGCCGGTTTTTGCAGATATTGCCGATAGTCTGGAAGGAAAAAAGAATGGACATATGGCATTGGTTGGTTTTGGTGCAGGGCTACTTTTTTTGTCAATGCAAACAGGTGGAATCCAATATTTCAGCCTATTAGCGATTCCCATACTGGCAATGTATAACGGTCGCAGGGGTTCGATACATATGAAATCCTTTTTTTACTGGTTTTACCCGGCACATTTGGCGGCCATTGGTATTATAGCATTGTCCATAGGTTAAAGGATGCCCGGTTAGAAGCTTCAATGGGAGCAGGTTACGGGTTTTACAGGTGTGACGCAGAATAGGCAGTCACTTAGAGGCTGGAATATTTGAAAGCCTATAAAAAGTAGAACGGAGGTGTATTATGACTCGCAGAATATTGATAGTTATTCTGGCTTTGAATTTAATATGCACTTTGGCAGCTTGCGGAACAACCGGGCAGCAGGATACAGGAACGCTCGATGTATCTGAAAATAGCAGCTATGAGAGTGTAGAAGGTACTCAAATCAAAATGATTACTGAAAATACAGAGGTGATTATTACATTAAATGATTCAAGGGCCGCTGCTGATCTGGTGGTAATGCTGCCACTGGAACTAACGCTGATTGAGAGGAACAGCTTTGCGAAAGGGATGACGCTGCCGGAGCATCTTTCCTCCGTAGAGGCAACAACAAGAGAATATGAGATTGGTGATTTTGGCTACTGGAACGCCGGGCCTGACCTTGCGATTTTCTACGATGATATTTATGAACAGACCATTGTAGAGGTAATTCCGTTGGGCCATGCGGAAACGGGAGCTGAAACGATGGCAAACGAAGCAGGAACGGTACGATTGGAATTACTGGGAGCGGAAGAAGAACAAACAGAAAATGAGTAAGAAAGTGAGGATGATTTTATGAAAGACTTTCAACTGAGAAACGACACAAAACTATTGTTCCGAAATGACCCGACCGGAGAACTGGCGGCGCTGACTGCGGAAAAAAAGACGCTGCTCGTTTATGGTGGCGGATCTGCGAAAAAGAACGGCTGCTATGATGATGTAAAGAAAGCAGTAGAAAACGCTGGCGGCATTTTCTACGAGCTGGCAGATGCTTCGAGAGAATTAGAAGTAATTGAAAAAGGAATCCGGCTCGTTAAAGAGAATGGCATTGAGTTGGTGATCGGCGCAGGCGGAGCCAATATTATGGACTGCGCAAAACTGATCGCATTTGGCACTTACCATGCGGATGATCTCTGGGCGTATGTAAAGGCGGAGAAGAATCCGTATGGCCTGAAAAAGCTGCCACTGATCCTCATGCCCACCTATCCGTCCAGTGGCTCGGAGTATGGACTGGGCGCCGTATCAGCAGATTCCAGAACCGGGGACTTTGGCACTGCTTATGGGATTGCGGCGGATACCGCCATTCTTGTTCCGAAGTATTCCATGTCCCTTGGGGAGGAAATGACGGCTTATACCGGACTGGTCACGCTGGTGCAGTTATCAGCCTCCACCATTGGAGACAAGAATCCGGTATCCTATGACATTGGCATCTCTGTGATACGGAATGTGCTTGCGGCAGTAAAGAAGTTGAAAGAGAATCCGGAGGATTCCGATGCCCGCGGCGTGATCCTCTACGGGGCGTCGATTTCGACCTCCGGCCGGTTGGGGCTTGGCAAAGAAGAAAACTATGCTTACGACATCTATGAACTGGAGTTTATTCCGGAGGTCTTGTTCGGAGCCGTTTACCGCAAGAGTCTGACGACGCTGTTCCCGCGTTTCCTGAAAGCAATGGCAAAATATCACGACAGCGATATTCGCCGCTATTTTAAGGATGCATTTGGTTATGGAGGAAACGTAAAGGAATCTGCCGATAAAATGCTTGAGCTTTTTTCGGAGCTTGGCGTGGATATGTACTTCGATGGCGAGGTTTCTGCGGAAAAAGTAAAAGAAATTGATATTGCAACGCTGCTTTCTCTGGATGAGGTTACAGGTATTATGAAAGAGTGCCTTCGCTGAAAGGCCTCCCGGCTGGCCTGATAGCTTGCTTTGGTAATAGCCGTTGTTGCTTACGTCCTGTATATCATGTTCCAGATTGTAAAGGTGAGCCATTCTCCGTAACATACAGGTCTCCTGAATATTCCTTGGATTGATACTGCTATATGGGAATTTTCGGAGTTCCTTCGTTGCAATAGTATTTTAAGGTCTGGTAGGTCATATCCAATTCCCGGCAAACCTGCATCATCGTATACATGATCATTGCCTCCTATGTTGTTCACATAAATTTCATGATTTTTTCTCAAAAACCACTTGACCGGTTGTTACAACCGGAAAATATAATCGATAGTATCAATCGGATTATAGCACAGGTCAAGTAATGATACAAGGAAAATTAGAAGGAGACATCTATGATATTTTATTTTACCGGTACAGGAAACGGTCTGTACATTGCAAAACAAATTGAAGAAAAACCGCTGAGCATACCGCAGATTATGCGGCAGGAAAATATGGAGTTTACAGCGGAAACGATCGGTATTGTTGCCCCAATCTACGGACACGAGGTGCCGTCTATGGTTAAGGAATTTTTGAAAAAAGTCGTTTTTCAAACGGACTATTTCTATATGATTCTGACCTATGGGAATCGACATGGCGGGGCTGCTGAACTGGCAAAGAAGCTTTGTGACGAGTGTGGTGTTTCTGTTAATTACATCAATGTGATTGTGATGGTCGATAATTGGCTGCCAGGCTTTGATATGAATGAGCAGAAGAAGATTGATAAGAGAGTTGAAGAAAATATGGCAGTAATTCTTGATGATTTGGCTGCACACAAGAACATGATTTCAGAGGTCACAGATATAGACCGTGCCGCACACCAACAGTTCCTTAACCGCATGAATCAGATGCCTGCAGATGTATGGCAGCATCTTCTTCGGGTAACGGAAAATTGTGTTGGCTGTGGTACCTGTGAAAAGGTATGCCCTTCTTCATCCATTCATGTAGCAGATGGAAAAGCGGTGCATATTCCGGGGAATTGCCAGACTTGTCTGGCCTGTGCACATGCCTGTCCGAAAAAGGCAATACAGCTTACGATCCCGGAGGCAAATCCTGATGCCCGTTATCGTAATGAGCATATTTCCCTGCATGAGATTATGGAATCAAATTGTCAGTTGTCATAGGAAAGAGAGGCCGCGAAATGAACAATGAAGTGAAAAAGAGAACATCCTATTTATTTGATGGTGCCCAAAGTACTTTACAGAATCCTGCTGGCTGCATTCGGTATCTGGGCGTTTTTGGCGGGAGTGGCAGCAATCATGGCAGACTGGCTAAAAAGAAGACGAAATAGATGCGGAAACGGGAGCCGAGACAATGGCGAATGAATCCGAAACAGTACGTTTGGAATTAATGAAAGAGGAAGAAAAACAAACAGAGAATAAGGTTGGATTTCCTGAATTGTAATCTGATATTTACTGAATAGAGGGAGAAAATGTAATGCTCAGAATTGCATTAGTAGATGATGACGTGGAACATCTGAAATTAATGAGGTCTTATTTGAAAAGGTACAGTACAGAAGAATACGTTCAAGTCTCTGTAAAAGAATTTCATAATGGAATAAATTTTGTAGAGGATTATGATGGAAGCTTTGACGTTGTGTTTCTGGATATAGAAATGCCGCATCTGGATGGATTAGAAGCAGCACACCGGATAAGAAAGATCGATCAGTCAGTGGGGATTATTTTTGTAACCAATATGGCTCAATATGCAATACGGGGTTATGAAGTGAATGCAATAGACTTTATTGTGAAACCGGTGGAATATTATATCTTTACAGACAAATTAAAAAAAGCAATCCGCTTTTCCAGGATGAATGCAGAAAAAGAAATTGTAATCGATACAGGTGATACTGTCATGAAACTCAGGGCATCCGGGATTACCTATATTGAGAAGGAAAAAAATTATCTTGTTTATCATACAAAAGACGGGGTATTTAGGATTAGAGGGACTATAGCAGATGCCGAAAGCGTTTTGAAGAGTGAAGGTTTTTCAAAGTGCATCAGCGGCTGTCTGGTGAACTTGAGGCATGTAACAAGGGCATCCAAAGATACAGTATGGTTGGATGATGATGTGCAGCTTCCAATCAGCAGGCAGAGAAAAAGAGAGTTTAAAGAGGAGCTAATGAAATACATAGGGGGAATTTATTAATGGATGGCTTGCGTTTTATATCCTGTATCCGGTTTTCATTGCAGCTTATTATGGCAGAAGCTTTTTTTGTATTGGCATGGAAACGGAAGAAGTATTTTCCCATAAGGCTTATAACCGGAATGACAGGATATTTTTCGATCGCCTGGATGGTATTTCAATTATATACAAGTATCCCGGGGAATAATCCGGTGGTGTATACGAGCTATTATATCAGTTTGTTCTGCTTATCTTTAGTCGTGATGTGGGAAAGCTTTCAAATTACGGGGAAAGAGATTCTATTTGCAGGTGTATGTGGATATGCAGCACAGCATATTGGATTTGCCGTATCGATGATCGTTCAGGAATTGACGGCACTGGAGCTTAGTAGTCTTTGGGATTTTGTTTTCTTTCGTTTTTTGCCGTATCTCTTTATAGATCTTCTGGTTTATTTTGTTCTGATCAAGCGATATGAGGGAAAAAGTGAATTAAAGAATAGAGATATTCGTATGATTGTTCTTGCGCTGGTAATTTTGCTGATCGTTGTATTTCTAAGTGTATTGGTAGACAGCCGGATGTTCGGGGAAGAATCAGGGCTGCTTCGTAATGTGCTGTGCAAGATCTATGCGATTTTCTGCTGTGCGTTGTCCATGTTTATTGCTTTTAATCTGTCCAGGCAGAATCGGATCCTGCATGAAAATGAGATGATGGAAAATATGCTGCATAGCTTAAGAGAACAGCAAAAGCTTTCCAGAGAGAATATCAATATTATCAATATTAAATGTCATGACCTGAAATACCGGATTTCCAAGATTTCGAGAATAGAAGATTCTGAAGATCAGAAGGAGTACATTGAAAGTATTAAAAATGCAGTAGCAATCTATGATAATATCTATCAAACGGGA
Source organism: Eubacteriales bacterium (assembly GCA_030524545.1). Classification (GTDB taxonomy): domain Bacteria; phylum Bacillota; class Clostridia; order Lachnospirales; family Lachnospiraceae; genus Blautia_A. Next base: position 225,643 of record JAUNGM010000001.1, on the reverse strand, counting down.
AATGACGCATTGGATTTGGTCCTTACAGAAAAAAGTCTGTTGTGTGATGAATATAATATCAAGCTGAGCAGTATGATAGATGGCACTGCCTTAGACTTTATGAATACCACAGATGTATACGCACTTTTCGGAAATCTTCTGGATAATGCGATTGAAAGTGTGATGAAGGAGCCGGACGAAGAGAAGAGGATCATCAGTGTTCAAATGGCCAGGAAAAGCCAGGGGTATCATATTCATATGGATAATTATTGTAACGCAGAAATTGTCTTTGATGAGGGGCTTCCGGTGACAACAAAGGAGGACAAGGCATACCATGGCTTTGGAGTGCGGAGTATTAAATATATTGTGGACAAGTATAAAGGAGACATGCTGATGTATGCAGGGAATCAGCGTTTTCAGGTGGATATCCTGTTTTATAAATCTTAGGTGAAAAAAGTCGGTGGACAAAAAGGGTCTGCCGATTTTTTTGTTGTCATAGCATCCGAAGGATGCTGCCGGTGGCAAGTCCTGCAGGTACCAATTTTACCTCACACACAACCAAATATACCAGAAAAAATTTTCGGTTTTCTTTTATCAAGAAAAACAATACCCAAATGAAAGAGAACGGAGGAAAAAAGTATGGGAAATGTGGAAGTTGCATGGGAGGACGTCATTAGCGTTGTCCAACTGGTAAGGAATCATATCATTGTGATTGTTGCAGCATTGATATGTATGATTGCCGTAATGATTATTGCGAGGAAGTGGAAAAAGCCGACAAAAGGATTTATCAGATGGCAGTCACTGATTGCATTTGTTGTAGTAACGGCACTGACGGTGAATATCATGCTGTCAGGTGCATTGTATAATACATTAAATGTTGTGCTGGCCGATAAAGGAGAACTGTCACAGGAAAACGCAGAGAATTCCAGACAGATTATTGAAGAAATCACGAATGAAGGTATTGTAATGACGAAAAATGAAGATGCCTTTTTGCCGATTGCTCCGAAAAAGATCAATGTATTTGGCTGGGCATCCACCAATCCGATTTACGGCGGTACAGGCTCGGGAACGGTAGACGCGTCTACGGCTGTGGGAATTTTAGAAGGTTTGGAAAATGCGGGATTTGAGACAAACAGTGAGTTGTCTGATATGTATGTGGAATATCGTGCAGATCGCCCGCTGATCCGTATCAATGAAGGACAGGATTGGACATTACCGGAGGTGCCGGTTGCGCAGTATTCGGGGGAAATGATTGAGAATGCAAAAGAGTTTTCAGATACGGCTGTAATTGTAATCGCACGTACCGGTGGTGAGGGCGCGGATCTTCCTCATGACATGGGAAGTGTTATGGATGGTTCTACATTGGAGATAGGAACAAAATATGTAAGAGGAACCTACACAAACAATGGGGACTATGATGATTTTGAAGATGGGCAGTCTTATCTGGAACTGAGCCGTACAGAGGCGGATCTGGTAGATATGGTATGCAGTGAATTCGATAACGTCATTGTTGTATATAACGGCGCAAATGCACTGGAGCTTGGCTGGACGGAGGACTATGAGCAGATTAAGAGTGTTCTTCTCTGCGCTGGTGCAGGAGCTGCAGGCTTTAATGCTCTCGGCAATATTATTTCCGGTGAAGTGAATCCTTCCGGGAAAACAGCGGATACATGGGTAAGGGATCTCAGCCAGGCACCGTATTTCAATAATATTGGACATTTTGCTTATACCAATACCCAGGAAGTATCCGATGCTGCAAAAGCGGCATGGGAAAGAGCTGACGGTATTGTATCCTTTGTCAACTATGCGGAAGGAATTTATACAGGGTACCGTTTTTATGAAACGGCGGCAGAAGAGGAATTAATTGATTATGACAAGCTTGTAATGTATCCTTTTGGCTATGGTTTAAGCTATACCACCTTTGAACAGGAAATGGGAGAACTGAATATTACAGAAGATTCTATCAGTGTAGATGTTACGGTAACAAATACAGGCAATGAGGCAGGCAAAGAAGTGGCAGAATTGTATTATAACCCACCGTATACGAATAGAGGAATTGAAAAATCCAGTGTGAATCTGGTGGCATTTGATAAAACAGATCTGCTTGAACCGGGACAATCACAGACACTGACACTTACCTTTAATATTGAAGATATGGCTTCTTATGATACTTATGGTAGAGGCGCCTATGTATTAGAGGAAGGAACGTATGAAATCAGCCTTCGCTCCGACAGCCATCATGTGATTGATACAAGAGAATATGAGCTTGAGGAAGAAATCGTATATGATGAGTCAAATCCTCATGCGGGTGACGCAGTGGCGGCCGGGAATAAACTGGATTTTGCGGAGGGGAACATTTCTTATTTATCCAGAGAAAATGGTTTTGCAAACTTTGAAGAGGCAGTAAAAGCACCGGAAAGCTATGAGCTGGAGGGAACGGTTCAGGGCAATGGAACCTGGAATCCGGAAGACTATAATAATCCGGAAGACGTTATGCCCGTAACCGGGGCGAAGAATGGACTGGAGCTTTATGATCTGAGGGGAGCAGATTATGATGATCCGCGCTGGGAAGAACTGCTTGATCAGGTTACGGTAGATGAAATGGTGGAATTGATTGCATATGGCGGACATCAGACAGCAGCTGTGACCTCTGTAAATAAGCTCAGGACACTGGATACGGATGGCCCTGCCGGTTTGAATTCCAGAACAATCAACGCATTTGGTACCGGCTATTGTTCAGAAATTTTAATTGCCCAGACCTGGAATGAAGAACTGGCAGCAAAAGCGGGAGAAGGAATTTGTAAGGAATTCACGGATTTCCATATTGTGGGATGGTATGCGCCATCTATGAACTTACATAGAAGCGCATTTGGCGGACGTAACTTTGAATACTATTCGGAAGACAGTCTGTTAAGCAGCAAAATGGCGCTGGCAGAAGTGACAGCAGCAGTGAAGCAGGGAGTTTATCCATACATAAAGCATCTGGTAATGAATGAGCAGGAAACGAACAGAAATGCCCTTTTGTGTACCTGGTTTAACGAGCAGAGTGCAAGGGAGCTTTATTTGAAACCGTTTGAATACTGTGTAAAAAATACGCCCAGCGGAAAATTGGCAGTCATGTCTTCTTATAATTATCTGGGTACAGAATGGGCAGGCGGATGTTCCGCACTCCTGAAAGATATCCTGAGAGAAGAATGGGGATTTGAGGGAATGGTCATTTCTGACTACTTTGGAAACTATGGATACATGGATGCAGACCGGGCAGTAAGAGGCGGCACGGATATGATGCTTGGAACCTCCGGAAATGAAGCCATTATGACAGATTTAAGTGCAACATCTGTGATTGCAATGCGTCAGGCAGCAAAGAACATTTTTTATGTGACAGTAAACAGCAATGCTTATGAAGCGTATGTTCCGGGAGCAGTTCCTTCCTGGATGCAGATCGTATACATTGTGGACGCGATTCTTGCAGCAATTCTTGTTCTTGCAGAGATTTTGTTAGTCAGAAGATATTTAAAGAAGAAAAAGAGCGTGATTACGGTAGAAACAGTAACGCAGGAAACCGGAAAATAGGAGGATTATGCATCATCCAGGTATAGCACAATACGTGGCTATACCTGGAAGTGTTTTAGGAGGATTTATGAAGCATAAAGCATTAATTGATAAAATGAGTCTGGAAGAAAAGGCAGCATTTTTAAGCGGAAAAACTGTTTGGCAGACATGGGATTTTGAAAGATTGGGGATACCTTCTATTTTTTGCTCGGATGGTCCGCACGGAATCCGAAAACAGGCAGGTGCAGGAGATCACCTTGGATTGAACGCTTCGCTTAAGGCAACCTGTTTCCCTACAGCGGCTACCATTGCCAACAGTTGGGATGAGAATTTAGGGGAAGAATTGGGAAGGGCTTTGGGAGAAGAAGCGTCTGTTCAGGATGTCAATGTATTGCTTGGACCGGGGCTGAATATTAAAAGGAGTCCTTTATGCGGCCGGAATTTTGAATACTTTTCAGAAGATCCGTACCTTTCAGGAAAAATGGCGGCTTCCTATATCAGAGGAATCCAGAGTCAGGGGGTGTATGCCTGCCCGAAACATTTTGCGGTGAACAGCCAGGAGCTGCGCCGCATGGCAATGAATTCTGTGCTGGATGAGAGGACACTACGGGAGATATATCTGAACGGATTTGAAATAGCTGTAAAAGAAGGCGGTGCAAAGACCATTATGAGCAGCTACAATGAGGTAAATGGTGTCTATGCGAATGAAAATAAACATCTGCTTCAGGAGATTTTGCGGGAGGAATGGGGATTTGACGGTATAGTAATCTCGGATTGGGGAGGCTCGAATGACCATGTGCGTGGGGTGGCCGCAGGAGCCAATCTGGAAATGCCAGCTCCTGGGCTTGATTCTGCAAGAGAACTAATACAGGCCATACAGAATCATACGCTGACAATGGAAGAATTGGATCATTGCGTGGATGCTCTGTTGGATGCAGTACTTAGCTTAAGTGAATCGTCCAAAAAGAAGAAAGAAAGCTTTGACGAAACGGAACACCATGAGCTGGCAAGAAAAGCTGCTGCGGAAAGTACAGTGTTATTGAAAAATATAGAACATATTCTTCCTCTTCAGGCAGGAATGAAAGTAGCAGTGATTGGTGATTTTGCTGTCACGCCCAGATATCAGGGAGCCGGTTCCTCTATGGTAAATCCAACGAGGCTGGATACAGTCGAGAAAATGATAAAAGAGTATGATCTTCAGGTAGTAGGAATAAGCAGAGGATACCAGAGGACAGGCGGAGCGGATGCAGCCATGGTAAAGGAAGCGGTGGATCTTGCTCTGGCAGCGGATGTTGTACTGTATTTCTTTGGACTTGATGAATTAAGTGAATCGGAAGGACTCGACCGTACTCACATGCGTATCCCGCAGAACCAAATTGATCTGTTGACAGCGATCGCACAGGTAAATCCCAATATTGTAGGTATATTAAGCGCTGGCTCTGCCATTGAAATGCCCTGGCATTATTGCTGCAAAGGCATTCTTCACGGCTATTTGAACGGACAGGCGGGAGCAAACGCAATATTAGACATTATTACGGGGAAAGTGAATCCGTCGGGCAGATTGAGTGAGACATATCCGATTCGTTATGAGGATACGTCGGCATTCCGAAACTTCCCCAGTACGGAGCGTAATGCAGAGTATAGGGAAAGTGTTTATGTAGGCTATCGTTATTTTGATACGAGCAAAGTGAGAGTCCAGTATCCATTTGGTTTTGGACTTTCCTATACGACATTTGAGTATTCTGATCTGGAGGTAAATAAGATAGGTGTTTCTTTCCTGCTTACGAATACAGGGGAATATGATGGCGCAGAGGTAGCGCAGCTGTACATTGGTTTTCCTGACTCAGAGATTTTCCGCCCGGTAAAAGAATTAAAGGGATTTAAAAAAGTATTTTTAAAAGCAGGGGAGAGTCTCAGAGTACAGATTGATTTTGATGATAAATCTTTCCGGTACTGGAATGTCAATACGGACTCCTGGGAGATTGAGTCCGGAGTTTATCAGATTATGATAGGAACCAGTGTGGCGGATATCAGACTGAAAGGGGAAGTGCGGATTGACAAGGGTACAACTACGAAGTATCCGTACATAAAAGCGGAAATGCCCTCATATTATTCCGGATTGATACAGCAGGTAGGGGATGATGAATTTGAGAAGCTTCTGGGACATTCGATTCCTTATGGAAAATGGACAGGAGAATTGGGAATCAATGATGCTATCTGCCAGATGTATTATGCAAAGAGCGGACTGGCCCGCTTCATTTATCACCGGCTTACAGATATGAAAAAGAAAAGTGAAGCGGCAGGAAAACCGGATTTGAATATCCTGTTTATCTATAACATGCCATTTCGGGGAATTGCCAAAATGACCGGAGGGATGGTCAGCATGGAAATGGCAGAGGGCATGGTGCAGGCAGTGAACGGCCATTTCTTCCGCGGACTTGGAAGAATTATCAGAGGTTTTTTCAAAAACAGAGCAGCAAATAAAAAGTATTCGGCGAAGCTTGCGAAGGGAGAAAAGAAATGAACGTTGTTAAAAAGTGGATCAAAGAGCATCCTACAGCCTGGGAGTTTATTTTATTTAATATACTATCCAATTGTGCGACTGTTACGAACTTTATTGTCATGTGGATCTGTACCGGATTTGTATTTCGTGCCTTTTCAAACCAGCCGTTCCGTTTCCTGATTTTTAACTATACAAATGTAGAAAGTGATCTTGGTCTATGCGGCTTTTTGAGTTTCCTTGTGGCTACGGCGTTGGCTCAGACTGTAAATTTTTTTGGACAGAAAAATCTGGTATTCAAATCCAATGCGGATTTTGGAAAGGCAGTGCCTAAATATATTGTGGTTGCAGTGATGTTGGTTATCGTGTCGGCTGCTCTTCCGGCATACAGTCAGGCATTTTTCGTAAATATTGGCATATCTTCAGGCCTTGCCCCCACTTTGGCGAATGTGGTGAATATCGTAGTGCAGGTAGTGATCAACTATCCGGCAATGAAATTCTGGGTTATGCCGGATAAGAAGTGAAACGGCGTATGTGAGACAAGAGGCGCATTTCCTGTAAAAAAGTTCATTTGGAGATTCATAAATAAAACCGTGTATTCACATGGTTAATGATATCATGTGGTTACACGGTTTTTCTGTTGTATTATTCTTCTGTTCGAATTAAATTACTGACATAAGGGCGCTTGCCGGAAAGCACTTCGTCGTAGAAATTCTGCTTCCAGTCGATATAGGCAACACTGTCCTCTAATTCTTTGATGGAAACCAGCAGCGCCTCCTGCTTTTTTGCCAGCATTTCTTTTCGCTGAACAATGGTGGATGCGCCCTGCAGGCAAAGTTCAAGATATTCTCTCATTTCCTGAATACTTAAACCGCATTTTTTCAAACAAGTAAGGTCTTTGATCCATTTCACATCTTTCTCATCGAAAATCCGGCGGTTGTTGCTGTCTCTTTTGACATTTGGAACCAACCCTTCGTTGCAATAGTATTTTAAGGTCTGATAGGTCATATCTAATTCTCTGCAGACCTGCATCATCGTATACATTTAAAATGTCCTCCTTAATATTCACACAAAATACATACTTTTTTGAAAAAACTCTTGACCGGTTGTTACAACCGGAAAATATAATCGATAGTATCAAACGGAAATAACAAACGGATTATAGCATAGTTTAAATGACGCTGCAAGGAAAATCAGGAAAGGAGATCAAACTGAAAATGAGTAAAAATGTATTGATTATTTCATCTAGCCCCCGTAAGGGCGGCAATTCGGACACACTCTGCGATCAATTTATGAAAGGTGCAGAAGAGGCGGGCAATCGGGTGGATAAAATTCGGCTCGCAGAGCTTACCATTGACTATTGCTCTGCCTGCTATGCCTGTAAAAAGCTGGGGCATTGTGTGAAGCAGGACGATATGGAGCAGGTGATTGCGAAAATGCAGAACGCCGATGTGATTGTTCTGGCCACTCCCGTATACTTCTATACCATGTGTGCGCAGATGAAGACCATGATCGACCGCACTTTGGGCGGTGCACAGAAAGCAGGTCTGGAAAACAAAGAGTTTTACCTGATTGCTACTGCCGCAGATGGAAAAGCTGCAATGGAAAGGACGATTGACGGGCTGCGCGGTTACATAGAATGTCTGCCGGGAGCAAAGGAGATGGGCGCCATCTATGGCGCAGGAGCCTGGCAGCTTGGCGATATTCAGGGAAATCCTGCTATGAAGGAAGCATATAAGATGGGTAAAAATATCTGTTGATATAGATTACTATAAAAAGTAAAGGAGTAAAGGAGCGAAACAACTATGAAAAAAATAACAGCCATACTTCTTTCTGCATTTATGGTTCTTTCTCTGGCTGCTTGCGGAAATAATAATCAGAATACTGTAGAAGATACACTGGCAGAAACTGTGGCTCCGGCACCGGAACCCGCTGACAGCAGCGCAGAAAGTACAGGGGAACCTGCAGAGGGTGAAACAGAAAACGCAGAAATTTCGGATACGGCGGAAGCAGGAAGCGGTAATATCCTGATTGCATATTTCTCCGTCATGGAAACGGATGGTGTGGATACAGTAGCCAGTGCGAGCCGCGTTGCAGTAAACGGAGAGGTTTTGGGAAGCAATGAGTACATTGCGCAGATTATTCAGCGTGAAACAGGTGGAGATTTGTTTGCGATCGAAACGGTGCAGGAATATCCCACAACGCACGACCCTCTTTTGGAGTTTGCCTATAATGAGAAAGCGGATAACGCCAGACCGGAGCTTGCGGCACAGATTGAGAATCCTGACAGCTATGACGTGATTTTCCTGGGCTATCCCAACTGGAACGCTGATCTTCCGATGCCGCTTTATACGTTCCTTGAAGAATATGATTTCAGCGGTAAAACCATTATTCCGTTTACAACCCATGGCGGAAGCGGTTTTTCCGGAACCATTCAGACGATTTCGGAACTGCAGCCGAACGCATCGGTTATTTCTGACGGACTTTCTATCTCCCGAAACAGTGTATCAGAAGCGGAAAGAGATGTTGTGGAGTGGGTGAATGGTCTTAATTTGAATGTAGAATGAGTACTCTGCGCTTATGCGAGCACTAGATGTCCGGTGGATGTTTGGGTATGATTGATAAGCTGCTAACTGTCGTTCACAAAATTGAGCAGCAGGATTTGGATTTTGAAATTCAAAAAAGCAAGCTATTTGAAGTAGCACCATGGCTTCCTGTATTTCCGGTGAACTGCTGGTAGCTGATTATGGCTTGACCATAGAAAACACTTCAGGAATCCTGGAAAATCCGACTGCTTTCACATTCGATATAATCATGCAGCAAATGATGAAAAAAAAGACTAAAAATACAGGCACGAAGAGATATCTTTGCTGGCAGCTTCCAGTGCTTTTCCTGAGATCATTGATGTTCCTGCTGACCGGAACGATTATAGGGTTTCACAATAAATGATTCATGCATAGGTCTTTCGCCCTTCATTCAAAAGAGAGGATTCTTTGAATGAAGGGTGAAGAAGAATGATATGGATAAGAATTACTGATTTTGTGATTATCTTGTGATTTTACAACGAGGATGAGAAATTTACAATAGGATCTTGATGATATTTTCTTTTAATCTTTTTGACAGTTCTTCATATTCGTTAAGCTCTGTTTCTGTAAATCCTGAGAAAATGATATGATGATAGTTTTCCTGGGCTTCATTTAACTCGTACAGGATTGGCTCTGTAATGGGAAGAAGCTGAATGTCCAGCAGCCTGACGGTTGATTTGGAAGTTTTGTCCTTTGACGTATGTTCTGTCCAGGTAAGGTATCCATGAGTTTTTAATTTCTGTAATGCGCCATCGAGCTTTCTTTTGGGTTGTCCGATGAAATCAGCCAGCTCTTTTCGGGTATGCATATCATGATTCTGGCTTAAAAACAGCAGTAAATATACTTCCTCTGACTGCAGGTTGTATCGAAAGGTGATTGGCTTTAAGCATAATTCCAGGCACTTCCGCTTCAGATATACATCCAGTAAAGTAATATCGTTCTCCAGAACTTTGGGATTGATCTGTGTCCGTTCTTCTCCAAGCCTGAGGACTCCGGGAAGCTGGGCAGGCGGTACGATTCCGTCATTTGCGGCATCCAGGAAAAACCGGTATACCTGCAGCCTGCTTCTTTCATAGTCTTTTTCATCAAAGACTTCTTTGTAAAACTTCTTATAGTATTCAAATACCATAGTTTTCATCTTGATTGTTTTTGTCAAGCTGATTCCCTGGGTAGACAGGGAATGTTTGGTTTTTACATAGTAGTAGATTGGAACACGAAGAACATAAATGTTTTTGGTATGGCAGATATATTCAAGATTAAACATGAAATCTTCGCACCAACTGATTTCCGTATCCATTTTAAGATGAAACAGTTCCACCAGTGATTTTTTATATAATTTGTTCCAAAGAACACCGTAGTAAAAATCCGCAGGTTTTTCCATCATGTAAGAAGCAAATTCTTCCCTGCTTAAAAGCCCGTTTTCCTGAATGTCACCTTTATGGGCAATCCTGTTATCGATCACACGGTAGAAATGGGATACAACAAGATCACAGGGATAGGCTTTGGCGCAGGAAAGCAATAAGCCGGTTGCCTCCGGAGCAAGCCAGTCATCACTGTCCACAAACTGGAGATAGGTTCCCCGGGCCTTCTGGATCGCAATATTTCTGCTGTCGGAAACACCGGTATTCTCCTTGTGGATCACATGGACTCTGGCATCCTTTTTGGCATATTCGTCACAAATACGTCCAGAGGCGTCCAGACTTCCGTCATCTACCAGAAGCAATTCAAAATCACTGAAATTCTGTTTTAAAATACTGTCAACACAGCGGGTTATGACACTTTCCGCATTATATAAAGGTACAATGATACTGACAATGGGGGATTCCAAACTGTCTGTTTCCTGTTGGGTTTCATAAATCATTTCAATCACCTTCCTAAATTTCCATTTTTTCCATATTAATTATGCCTGAAAATTTTTCACTGCAATGATTTCTATCATTATAAAATACTATCTAAAATGTTCATTGTAATTTCAGAAGCCTTGCTGCCAGTGCAGATTTCGGAATTCTGCAGATTAGTAGCGAAGCAATAGATACTTCCGTCCTTCTCAATAAATCCAATAAACCAGCCATTTACATTTTGTCCATTGACAGAACCGGTACCTGTCTTGCCATAAAGTTTTCCGGCAGGGGTGTCAGATATAAACAGCGAATTTTTTACAGCATCAATGTTTTGCTCTTGGAAGTCCCATTTATTTTCTAACAGATCAGATAATAGTATCACCTGTTCAACAGGAGAAATTTTTAAAGAAGATTCTGCCCAGTATTGTGCTATCCCGCCGCTCAGATCACAGTTGCCATAAGAAATCTTATGATAATAGGAAGAGAGTGTGGCAAGTCCTAACTGGCTGTCTAAATCTTGAAAATACCAGTTTACAGAATTCTGCATGGCAGTGGTTAATGTCTGATCATGATTCCAGGAATCAAAAGCCTGTTCCGTTCCGTCCCATTTTTGTAAAGAAGAATCAGGGGAAATAATATTTTCCTCCAAAGCAAAAAGTCCACTGTAAATTTTAAAAGTAGAATCAGGAGAAACCTGCTGTTCGCCGAATTCTTTGTTATAAATTTGGAACTGGTCATTGGCCATATCATATAAAACAAATGAGCCATCCGCCCCATCAAAATAGGAACCGACATCAATAGATTCCCAATTGTCACTCTTAAGATGGAAGGAAGAATTTTGAGATGCGTATGTTGTAAATAACGGACTGGAACAATATACCAGCAATAAAGTAAGAATCATAACGCCAATGCTTTTGATTCTCTGACAAACAGAATCGCTTTTATAGTCCGCTATTTCTATAATTCTCTGCCTGATGGTATCTTTGCTTCCGCCCAAAGCAGATAAAGGAGAGAAGAACATTCCTTTTTGCATATGTTCAGTGTATTTTATCATTGTATATCCGTAATTCAAACATTTCTCTTTACCGATTACAGAAATAACAGAGTTATCACATGCAATTTCCCGGTCTTTTTGTAATTGGCGGAATCCATACCAGATAAAAGGATTAAACCAATAAATAATTTGCAGCAGGCAGACAAAATAATTTAAAATGGTGTCTTTATGTTTGTAATGCTGCAGTTCATGCAGGAAAATGTAGCGGACATCTTCTTCAGATAAAAGGATGTCTAAATCCTGCGGAATGATAATGGTTGGGCGGATCAAGCCATAAGAGACAGGACTCGGGAGAGTGCAGGAAGCATACAATTTAACCTCTCGTTTAATATGTAATTCTTGCATGGAGGCAAAAAACTGACAATATAAATCGGGTTCTGCCTGTTTCGTTATAAGATATGCATTTTTGCGTAAAAGATAAATTTTTACCATTGTATAAATGGTAAATAAGGCAGCTGTGAACATACCTGCCATCCAGATTCCCCATAATATAATATTTAAAACTGTGCCGGATGAAGCAATTGCTGTTGAAAAATCATTCAACCCTAAAATTGGTGCTGCGGGAGTACTGACGGTATTTCCAGCTAAAGCAGAAGATGGGGAATAAGATTTGCGGCAGACCAATTGCTGTATTAACAGAAATAACCTCTCAGGAGTAAAAAGTTTATAGGGTAAAAATGGTAAAAACAGTGCAAAGACAAAAATATACCATAAATGATATTGTGCCTTTAAGGTAATGTGCTTTTTCAATATTTTTTTTGAAAATAGAATACAACTGAGCAATATGCTGATAAAAACATTACTGATTAAAAAATGTAAAGGAAATGCCATTACTGATCACCACTTTTAATTTTTGAATTTATGATATCATATAAATTTTTTAAATCTGAATCGGATAGTTCTGTGTTTGAAAGCAAAGAAGAAAGCATTGGTGCAATTTCTCCGTCATAAAAACGGTTAAGAAAAATATGATTTTCCTGTTCCAGATATTTTTTTTGAGAGATCAGTGGAAAATAATAGTACATTCGTCCGTGTTGTTCGTAAGAGATTACATGTTTTGCTGTTAGTCTTGATAATAATGTGTGAATGGTTTTCTGATTCCAGCTATGAGATTGCTGTGCACGTTCAGAAACCTCATTGGTGCTGAGCGGAAAGTCGGACCAAAGGATCTTCATAATCTCATACTCTGCTTCAGAAATCTGCGGTAATTTTTTCATTGTGCGGCTCCTTTGAATATTACTTCTGTAATAAGTATAAATTACATGATAGCAATCGTCAACAAAGATATTTGCAAAAGGAATAGGATGGATTGCACAATATATAATACTACGTATGTAAGAAGTTCGGATCTGTATTTTTTTCTTTACAAATCAAAAAATCATATGGTATTATAGGTATGCAGATAAATATATTTAAAGCCGGCTGATCATAGCGTGAAATCAAGGAAAGAATGCTTACTTTCCATTGTTTTCGCGCTTTTTTTGTTACCAGGCATACGATAGAAAATGTCTGATGGACGTTTTTTTGAATGCGGTGTCTGCCGCGTTTAATGAAACGAAACAAAATATACCGGAAAAAGGAGTTTGATATGATGAAAAAAGAAAATAAGATGGCTGTTATGCCTATGCCGAAGCTTGTAATTTCAATGTCGCTTCCGTTGATGTTCTCCCTGCTGATACAGTCGCTCTATAATATTGTAGACAGTATCTTTGTGGCAAAACTCAGCGAGGATGCGCTGACTGCGACTTCCCTGGTATTTCCGATGCAGCTTCTGATGATTGCTGTGGGGGTTGGAACCGGTGTGGGGGTAAATGCGGTTCTGTCCAAGAATATCGGTGCCCAGAATAAGGCGATGATTGAAAATGTTGCTGCGACAGGCCTGATACTTTCTATTTGCAGTACAGTAATCTTTATGATCCTGGGATTTACCTGTACAGGTACTTTTGTCCATGCTTTTACAAAAGATGAGACCATTGCGGAGTATAGTATCCAGTATCTTTCCATCTGTATGATATTTTGTGCCGGAAGCCTGGTAAGCACCATGTTTCAGCGATTCCTGCAGTCAGTCGGAGACACTTTTTACAGCATGGTATCGTTGATTGCAGGGGCGGTTACGAATATCATTTTAGACCCGATTTTTATTTTTGGATTATTCGGACTGCCGGCTCTGGGAGTTCGGGGAGCTGCTATTGCAACTGTGATCGGACAGTGTGTCAGTGCTGCTGCTGCAATCTGGCTCAATGCAGAAAAAAATCCGGTAGTGAGAATAACATGGAAAAACTATAGGATGAAGAAAGAGGTTGTAGCACAGATATATAAAGTTGGTCTTCCGACCATTATTACACAATCCATCGGCAGTATCATGGTAGCATCCATTAATGCAATTCTGATGCCGTTTTCCTCTACGGCTGTTGCATTCTTTGGTGTATATTATAAGCTGCAGAATTTTCTGTTTATGCCTATGAACGGATTGGGACAGGCTGTCATTCCAATTGTTGGTTTCTCCTATGGCGCTAAGAATTATGGCCGTATTAAAGAAGCAATCAAAACGATCCTGCCGATTGCGATCGGAATATCTTTAGCTGCGACAGTGATTTTTATGGCATTTCCCCGCTTCCTGCTCGGCCTGTTTTCTCCGGGCAGTGAAATGCTGGCCATCGGAGTTCCGGCTCTTCGGATTATTTCCGTAACGTTTGCATTTGCCTCTGTTACCATGATTCTTGGCTATTCCATGTCCGGACTTGGAACCGGAGTTGTTAATATGCTGGGGACGGCACTTCGTCAGCTGATTATTTTTGTTCCGCTGGCATATTTGTTTGCAGCGAATTTTGGAATTGAAAAGGTGTGGTATTCGATGTGGATTTCTGAAATAATCGCTATGGTTTATGCAGTCTTCGCTTCGGGAAGAGTAATGCGAAAGATCTTTGCTTAAAGAGAGGAAACCATATAATTTTTAAAAGAGGATGGGAAAAGCGGCGTTCGGGCGAAAAACTTTTTACATTTTACTACCGAATATGAATGGCCTTTTGAATTCTTTTGTAGTATAATAAGAAAAATAAGTACAGGGGGTGAGAAATAAGCTGTGAAACGAAAAGGTTTTATTGCGTTTATGATTTTATTTACCATCTACATAGCTGTTATGCTGCTTATATCCCTTATATCCGGTGCGCCTATGGGGAGCAGAGCGGAATTGAACAGATACTTATTTGGCGCGGTTGGCATGTCCATTTTGCTTCCGGTTGGCTTTTCGTTCTTTTTCATTTGTACACTGGACTTAAGTAAAAAGCTGGAACAAAGTGAAAGCTCCGAAGAAAGTCAGGAAGAAAAAGCAATTTTGGATATCTCCAATATGAATGTACTGATACGGCAATTTGTGAATGCTTTCTCAAAAAAGAAGCGTTTGACAAAAGAAAAAAGAGAAGATCTGATCTCGTACTTAGAGGAATATAAATGATGTTGTATATTTGTATGTCTGTTGCAGGTTCTATTCCTGTTATTGCATGTCTGATCTTATGGGCAGTACAAAAGCATTCCTATCATTATGTTTTCGGCAAAAGGCTTCTTTTGACAGGAATGTTTTTTTATCTGGTTCCGTTTCAGGCAGTGAAATATCTTTTGCCGGAGCGTATGATATCTGCATTAAGTGTTCCGGATAAGATGGGCGTAGAACAGACTTTGAATGAATTTGTAGCAGTTCATACGATAGCACCTGCCGGAGAATCTGTCTGGATACCCGTGTGGGTGACAGTGCTGCTGATGATCTGGCTCTGGTGCATCCTGATCTTCGCTGTTTATCAGATCGTCAGATACAGAATTGATATCCGGAAGCTTCTGTCTAAATCAACTAGAGTATCAGCAGAGATTGAGGGAAGGACAGTAGAACTGTATCTGCATAAGAAAATACGTTCACCTTATACGGTGGGCTTTCTGAAACCGGTGATCATTGTGCCGGAGGATAGTTTGGGGCATCCGTGTTTTTCGATGATTTACAGACATGAAGAACAGCATTGGAAAAATCACGATAGTTTCATGAAATTGATTTGTATTGTGATTATATGTATCCACTGGATGAATCCGATTGCGATTCTGCTTTTAGTTCTGTATAATGTGACAGCGGAATATATATGCGATGCAAAAGCGGGAGAGGGTTGTTCGACAGAAGAAAAGAAGAAGTATCTGAAGCTGTTGATTGACTTATCTACGATTGAGGAACCATTGTCTTTGGTTTGGAGAAATCATTTAACCAATGGAGAAAATTTAATAAAAAGGAGAATTGATTGTATGATGGAGAAAAAGAAAATTGGGTTAGTGAGAAGAGGAATTGCGGTTGCAGCATCAGTGATTACGGTGATGGCCAGTGCAAGTACGATATTTGCGTATGAGCCATTTAGTTCAGCTGATGAAAATATTTCTGAATTTTTGAATGAAGAAGATATTATTTCGTTTTCAAGTGACTACAATATTGATGCTATAGATTTTAGCAATTCTGATTATATATTTGCATATGAGGATGGCACACAAGTTGCTGTTGATAACGATGCTTCTCCATATGCTTTATGTAATCATACAATGAAAAGTGGATAATTTAATGTTCACAGAGCAGATGGTTCTGGCGGATGTACAGTTTATGTGTATAATGCACAGAAATGTACAAAATGTGGTTATGTTCAGACGAACGGTTTATATGTAACTCAAATATACCCTGTCTGCCCGCACTGATCCATAATTACAGGAAGTCTTTTATAATAAGCTCAAGCATTAAAATAATATCGAAAAATAACTGTGCATGGAATTTTCGAATCGAATTTCCATGCACATTTTCTTTTCTCACAATTTCACAATAAATCCCATCTATGCTGTTTCCCGAATCCTTGAGAGCCAGTGCTATAAGCCACTGTTTTTTTTAAAACTTGTCAGAAATGTGGCATTTTTTTGTCTGACGACTTATAGATTATGGCGGATGCCAGATGGTAAAATCTATTCATCATATGTAGCAAAATTATTGATTGGGAGGTAGAACATGAAGAGAAAAGCAATTTCTGTTATGATGGCAACCCTGGTAACCATCGGTCTTCTTGCGGGCTGCGGAGGAAACGAGGACGCAGGCAGTGAAAGCGGCACAAAGACGGAGAACACAGATCAGAACGCAGCCGGAGAAAGCGGGGAAAAAGAGAGTGCAGACACGGCAAAGGAGGACAGCACTGATGAGGAGCCCTATACTGTGACGATGGTGCTTACCGGAACCCAGCAGAGGGACGAGGAAAGAATTGAGGAGAAGATCAATGAGATCCTGGAGCCGGCTATTAACATGAACCTGGATTTGGTTGTACTGCCCTGGGGCAGCTCCATCCAGCAGCTTCAGCTTATGCTGTCCGGTGATGAGAAAATCGACTGTTTTTATACGGATTCCCAGCATGCGCTGCAGTATATGAACAACGGGCAGATTATTGATCTGACAGACCTGATTGACCAATACGGTGTCAACCTAAAAGAGATGATCGGAGAATACGGACTGAAGAGTCTGTCTGTAGGCGGCTTTACCATTGGTGTTCCGGTTCATTTCCAGGAAACCAGTGTTCCGGCTATCTTTATGAGAAAGGATCTGGTGGAGAAGTACAACATCGACGTTTCCAAGATCAAAGAGCCTGCAGACCTGGAGGAGGTTTTTGCTGCTGTGAAAGCAGGAGAACCTAACATGGATATGCTGTTTTCCAATGGCTCCACCAACGGCCCGCTGTATCGTCTGGGACTTTCGGCATACGATCCCCTGGGCAGCAGCATGGGCGTTCTGATGGATCCTACAAGTGGAGACACCACAGTCACAAACCTGTATGAATCTGACTGGTACAAAGATACTGCCAATATGCTGTATAACTGGTTTCAGGAAGGTTATATCAACAAAGACGCAGCAACAGAGAGCGAAAGCTGGAGCAGCCTGTTTAAGGCAGGACAGGTCTTTTCCATGATTACCGGAAACCATCCGGGAATCCTTACGGAATTCGAGGTTTCCACAGGCTACGAATTTGAAGTGGCAGACTTTACAGATGTGGCGATCAAGAAGAGCAATTATTACTCCGATATCATTTATGCCATCGCACAGAATTCCGAGAATCCGGAGAAGGCAATGCAGTGTCTGGATTATATTTACGGCAGTGCGGATATTATGAACCTTCTGAACTGGGGCGAGGAAGGCGTGGATTATGCATATATTGATGAGTCCAAGGATATCATCGATTATCCGGAAGGCATCACCATGGACAACGTGGGGTACAGCTTCAATCTTGCCTGGGAGCTTCCAAACGGCCGTATTACCCATTTGTGGAAGGGCGCAGATCCGGATGTCAACGAGAAACAGGAAGAAATGAATCAGAAAGGCGTGGAGTCTGCGGCCTTTGGCTTTATTTTTGACAGTACGGGCATGGATACACAGATTGCAGCCCTTGACAATGTTTATAACCAGTATGCACCGTCCCTGGGTTCCGGAACCGTTGACCCGGAAGAGTATATCCCCAAATTTGTGGCTGACCTGAAAGCAGCAGGCGTGGACGAGGTCATTGCAGAAAAACAGAAGCAGCTTGACGCATATCTTGCACAGAACAAGTAAGAGCAGGGCAGCGGAGAGGAGGGACGCTATGAGCAGTACAGAAATCACAGCCAGGAAACATGGAAAAGGAAAACAGTTTAAAAAATTTCTTCCGCTTTACCTTATGCTGCTGCCGGGATGTGTATATCTGTTTATTAACAATTACATTCCCATGGCCGGAATCATCATCGCATTTAAGAAGATGGATTTCAGCAAGGGCATTTTAGGAAGCCCCTGGAACGGACTGGAGAACTTCCGGTTCCTGTTCCAGACCAAGGATGCTTTTATCATCACAAGAAATACCATTTTGTATAATCTTGCTTTTATCATTGTAAATATGGTGGTAGGAATCCTGTTTGCCATTCTGATCAGTGAGGTTCAGAGCAAGGTGGCAAAAAAAATCTACCAGAGTGTGATCCTCGTACCGTTTTTGATGTCTATGGTTATCCTGAGCTACATTGTTTATGCATTGTTCAGCTCTGAAAACGGTATGATCAACAACTCCATCCTGCCGCTTCTGGGAATGGAGCCGAAATCCTGGTACAATGAACCGCAGTACTGGCCTGCAATCCTGATCATTACCAACTGCTGGAAGGGAGTGGGGTATGGCTGCCTGATCTACCTGTCCACCATCATCGGCATTGACAGGGCGTACTACGAAGCTGCAAAGCTGGACGGCGCTACCCGCTGGCAGCAGATTAAGTTTATTACGCTTCCCGGACTGAAGACAACCGTCATAACACTGACGCTTCTGAGCGTAGGACGAATCTTCTATTCAGACTTCGGACTGTTTTATCAGGTGCCTATGAATTCGGGAACGATTTTAAATACAACCAATGTTATAGATACCTATGTTTACCGTGCACTGCTCCAGC
Organism: Eubacteriales bacterium; assembly: GCA_030524545.1. GTDB lineage: Bacteria > Bacillota > Clostridia > Lachnospirales > Lachnospiraceae > Blautia_A. The sequence continues at coordinate 206,674 of JAUNGM010000001.1, read as the reverse complement.
TTGGCAATGTGGGAATGGCTTCGGCAGCAGGCGTATATCAGTCACTGGTAGGATTTGTGATCGTACTTATGAGCAATTTGCTGGTAAAAAAGATCGATCCGGACAGTGCACTGTTTTAGGGAGGTGGAGAAATGGTTCATTCAAGAAACAATCGTATCTTTCAGGTGGTGTCAAATATCATTATGATCCTTGTCACACTGATGGTAGTGCTTCCGTTTTTGCTGATTTTCATCTCCTCCATCACTGACGAAAACGTGCTGATCGCAAACGGATATTCGTTCTTCCCTGAAAAAATCAGCCTCCATGCATACCAGTATATCTTACAGCAGGGCGGAACAATTCTGCGTGCTTACGGAATTACGATATTTGTAACGTTTGTGGGCACGTTTTTGAATATGGCCATGTCCTCGCTGATTGCATATGCGCTGTCCGTAAAAGAGCTGCCTTTCCGCAGGGCAATTACCTTTTACGTGTTCTTCACAATGCTGTTTGGCGGGGGCCTGGTACCAACTTATATGATGTATGTGAATACGTTCCATATTAAAAATACGATTTTTGCCCTGATTGTTCCCGGTCTGCTTTTAAGTGCAAATAACGTACTTCTGATCCGTACATACTATGTAACAAGTATACCGGGGGTACTCTATGAAGCCGCTATGATCGATGGTGCCAACCATTTTACGGTTTATTCGAAGATCGTCCTGCCTCTTGGCAAGCCGATTATGGTTACCATGGGATTATTTACGGCTCTGGGGTATTGGAATGACTGGACAAATGGCTTATACTATTTATCAGGAAAGGAAGGCCAAAGCCTGTACAGTATCCAGAATCTGCTGAACCAGATGATTACTAATATACAATATCTGTCCAGCGGCAAGGTGCTCAATGTAGGAGCTGAGATCAGTAAGGTTCCTGCAGTGTCCATCCGTATGGCCATCGCCTTTGTGGCAATGGTTCCGCTGCTGGTAATCTATCCGTTTTTGCAGAAGTACTTTGCAGAAGGAATTACTGTGGGCGCGGTAAAGGGATAACGTGAAAAGGGAAAAGCAAAAAACAATAAGAACGTCATTGTCCGGCAAGATGAAAAAGATCCTCCTTTTGTCATTAATGCTGCTCGTACTTGATGTGCTGATCAGCCTGGCAGTGGTCCGTGATATCAAAAAACAAAATTCGCAGTATTTAAGCAATATGGCTGAGCTTTATATCCGGAATCAGGATACGGCATTTTTTAGCTGAGCAGGCAGATGCTGTCCATTCTTACGGGAGACGGCGGAATCAAGTCTGACATTAAGGAAATGTTGTCTGTGCTGGAAAACAGCAGCGACCCGCTTGAAATCAATGTGGCGCGTTCCGGGCTGAAGCATGACTTTCTGGAATATACCTGGGATTACGGGACGGATTATAAGTTTTTTGCTTTTCTTGATAAAAAGGATCTTTACGTGGATCTGAATTCCGTGGGAATCAGCGAGCAGGAAATGGAAAAAAGCTTCCGCAGCCTTCTTCAGGAGGATTCTTTGAACGGCTACTGGGCAAAAGCCAGGTGGATGGATGTCCGCTGCTCCTCCGGAAATTATATTTTGAAGGTGATGTACAGCAATGGGCGGTACCTGGGCTGCTATATCAGGGCGGATGCCCTCTTAAAGCCCCTGGAAGGACTGAACTTTGCGGATACCGGTTTTGCGGTTCTTGTGGATGAAAAGAATATGCCGGTGACGGACACCGAAGAAAAATTTCAAAGGCCCTTGGAACAGTATCGGGAAGGGAACGGCACGGTCAGAGATTATCTGGTGATTGAGAAAAGCTTTGACCGGGCACCCTTCCGGGTACTGATTTTTGTGAACAACCTGGGAATTTATGAAAAATATCTGGCAATACAGGCGGCTCTGGTGGTGCTTGGAGCTGCGATCCTCGGTACCCTGATCTTTATGAATCTCATGCTCTATGAAAACGAGCTGAACCGGCAGGAAATGCAGATGGACTATCTGCAGCTTCAGATCAAGCCGCATTTTTATCTGAACTGTTTGAATTATATTTACCAGATGGTAGATCTGGGGTATGAGGAATCTGCCAAAAAGATGGCAGCGGTTACGTCTGACTATCTGCGTTATCTGTTTCAGAGCAGTATGGACTTTGTAAAGATCAGCCACGAGCTTGCGCATGTGAGGAATTATCTTGAGATTCAGAAGATGCGTTATCAGAACGCCTTCACATACTATCTGGAGCAGGATGAGGAGACTGTAGACTTTGGGATTCCGCCTCTGATGATACAGACATTTGCAGAAAATGCAGTGAATCATACGGTTACGCTGGATCGGCCTGCGGAGATTACCATTCTGGTCTGTGAAGAAGAATATCAGGGGCAGAGATATGTAAATATTACGGTTTCCGATACGGGAACGGGATTTCCGGAGGAAGTCCTTGATAAGCTGGACAGAGGGGGAGAACTTGCTCAGACCGATGACGGTCACAGGGTTGGGATCACCAACTGTCTGAGAAGAATGAAATATTTTTATCGGGAAAAAGGGATTGCCCGGTTTTATAACAATCCTCTGGGAGGTGCCGTGGTAGAGCTGCATCTTCCTGCAAAGGCCGACAGACTGGAGAAGACATGAATATTTTATTGGTAGATGATGATGAATATATCATTCAGGCAATCCGGAAGAGAATCTGCTGGGATGAGTTGAAAATAGAGAATGTTTATGCGGCATATAATATCCGGCAGGCGATGGAGCTGCTGATGGAGGTATCGATTCAGATCATGGTATGTGATATTGAGCTGCCCCAGGGCAGCGGGCTGGATCTGCTTGCCTGGCTGAGAAAGCAGGAATATGAAATCCAAACGATATTCCTGACAAGCTATGCCCAGTTTGAATACGCCCAGCGGGCCATTGAGTTAAAGAGTCTGAATTATTACCTAAAGCCTGTGGACTACAGGCAGCTTACCAAGGGAATCCGGGAGGCAGTGGAGCGGGCGGAAGAGCAGTCGAGGCAGCTTACCTACAAAAAAGAGAGTGAATACTGGAAGAAGAATCATGAAATGCTGATCCGTAATTCCTTCCGGTCCTTTTTTCTGAAAGAGGGTGAGCTGACAAGGGAGGAACTGCTTGAGGTGATCAAAAATACAGATCTGCCCTGTACACCGGATACCCGGTTCCTTCCCGTATGGATGGAGCTGTATGATACCCGGAACCTTCTGGAAAAATGGGAGCAGGTAAGGCTTTTGCTGGCAGTGGAGAAGCTGGCAGGAGATGAATGCGGAGAGATGGGAATTACCCATGTCATTGCAGTTCCCATGGGGAGCCTCTCCTTTGCCCTTTTGCTGGAGGTCGGAGAGGAAGAGCCTCTTTTCTTAACAATGCAGCATACACTGGAAAAAATAAAGAAGGACTGCATGGAAAAATTCCATGTCAATGTGTTTTTAGGGGTAGGTTGTGTATGTCTGCTGCCGGAGCTGAAGGAGGCACTGGCAGATCTGAAAAAAATCTGTGCGGACAATGTGCAGGAAGAGAGCAGGGTCATCTCGGTGATCGAGTATGAGAACAGGGAGCTGCCTTATCATCTGCCTGCGGTGACTGCCTGGGAAAGGCTTCTTTCGGAGAACCAGAGGGAGGGCTTTCTGGCCCAGGTGGAGGCATGGCTGAATGATCTGAGCGGAAAAAATGAGCTGAATCTGGAGATTCTGAAGCTGTTTCGGATGGATATGCTGCAGTTGATGTATGCGGTATTAAAGCATACGGAGGTACAGGCTTACCGGCTGTTTGTCAATGACACAGGGGACCGCCTTTATGAAAAGGCCGTGCGCTCCGTAAAGGATATGATGGAGTATGTCCGGTATCTCACAGAGACGACCATCCATTATCTGAATTTTGCAAAGGAGCCTGAATCCGTGATTGACCAGCTTCTGGATTTTCTGGATAAGAATTATATAAGGGAAATCACCAGGAATGACCTGGCGGAAATCGTGTATCTGAATCCGGATTATATTTCCAGGCTGTTTAAAAAAGAGATGGGAGTTTCCATCAGCACCTATCTTCTGAAAAAACGGGTGGATACGGCAAAGGAACTGCTGGAAAATACTGCCATGCCCATTAATGTGATCTCAACCTATGTAGGTTACAGTAATTTTTCTTATTTTACCAAGGTATTCCGGGAGTATACGGGCATGTCTCCCAATGAATACCGAAAGATGTGCAGAAACAGACGGACGTGAGCTGTTTATGAATTGCTTTTTGCAACAGGACAAAAGTGAGAGGAGTTTAGTTACCATGTATTTGATACCAAAGCCGCAGCAGTGCGTGAGAAAAGACGGAATCTTTCTGATAAAATATGATCAGAAAATCGTGATAGATCCTTCCTGCAAAGAAGAGGTTTATGGGTATGCAGGAATGCTGCAGGCAGAGCTGGAAGCCAGTGCCGGGTTCAGCCCTGCTATTACAAGAGGAAAATCAAAAAAGACAGCAGTGACCCTTTCGGTGGTGAAGGGGCTTCTGGAGAGAAATGCTTATCGGCTGATCGTAAACAGACAGGGAATCCTCATTGCAGGAGGAAGTGAGACAGGGGTTTTGTATGGAATACAGACTCTCAGGCAGATCATTCGGCAGGAAGGTGTCTGTATTCCCTGTCTGAGTATCTTTGATTATCCGGAACTTCCCAACAGGGGACTGTATTATGATGTGACAAGGGGAAGGATTCCCACTCTGGACTATCTGAAGAAGCTTGCGGACAAAATGGTATTTTACAAAATGAATCAGCTTCAGCTTTACATTGAGCACAGCTTTCTGTTTGAGGAGGAAAGTGAGGTCTGGAGGGACGATACGCCTCTGACCGCAGAGGAGATTCTGGAGCTGGATGCATACTGCCGGGAGAGGAAGATTGAGCTGGTACCAAGTCTGTCGAGCTTCGGGCATTTGTATAAGACCCTGCGTACAAGAACCTTCCGCCATCTGTGTGAACTGCCGGATACGGGGGATCAGCCCTTTGGCTTTGTGGACAGGATGGAGCATCACACACTGGACGTTTCCAATGAAGAGAGCCTTGCGTTTGTGAAGCAGAGGATAGAAGAATATATGCCGCTGTTTACCTCCGGGTATTTTAATATCTGTTCGGACGAAACTTTTGACCTGGGTAAGGGAAGAAGCCGGGAGCTGGCAGAGCAGAAAGGAACCAGGAGGATGTATCTTGATTTTGTCCGGCAGCTTTGTGAGTTTGTGGTGGAAAAAGGAAAGATTCCCATGTTCTGGGGAGATATTATCTGCGGATTTCCGGAAGCGGTGAAGGAATTGCCAAAAGAAACCATCTGCCTGAACTGGGGATATGAACCGGATCAGACGGAGGAGACCACACGCATACTTGCAGGGGCGGGAGCGGTTCAGTATTGCTGTCCTGGAGTATGCGGATGGGATCTGTTCATAAACCGGCTGGACTATGCCTATGAAAATATCCGGCGCATGTGCACCTATGCTGTAAAATACGGTTGTGCAGGTGTGCTGAATACGGACTGGGGCGACTGCGGACACATCAATCACCCGGATTTCGGTGTGCCAGGGATGATTTACGGAGCTGCTTTCTCCTGGAATTGTAAGATTCCGTCCTTCGAGGAGATCAACAGGCAGATTTCCCGGATTGAGTACCTGGACAGCTCGGAGAAGTTTGTTTCTCTTATCGCAGAAATTTCAGAGCACTGGGTATTCCAATGGCGTGATCTGGTGAATGCCAGGGAGAACAGAAAAACGATAATAGAAACCATATCCGGAGAAGAGCTGACCGCCCGCAAGGAGAAAGAAACAGAAGCGCTTGCATCCGCCAAAAAAGAGCTTTGCCGGATCATTCCATGTCTTGATACGAAGAAACGTTCCCTGATCAAGCCGTATCTGGTGGCGATTGACGGGATGGAACTGGTGCAGGAGGCAGGAATACTTCTGTGCGGCCCGGAGAAAATGACGAAAGCAGAAGCCTATGAACTGGCTGCGTGGATGGAGGAATGGTTTTACCATTACAAGCAGGTATGGCGCAGTGTCAGCAGAGAATCCGAGCTGTACCGGGTTGAAGAGGTTATCTTCTGGTGCACGGACGGGCTGCGGAAAAAGGGTGACGGAGATATTTCATCTCTCTTTCTTTGTACACAAAATGAGAGGAAAAAATCGGACAGATGTGCTATGATATAGACAACAAGTCTATAAGGAGAAGAGAGCATATGGAATGGGTTGAAAGACTAAATGAAGCAATGAATTATATTGAGGAACACCTTACGGAAGAACCGGACTATGAGCAGCTTGGGCGGATTGCCTGCTGTTCTCCGTATCATTTTCAGAGAATGTTTACTTATATGGCAGGGGTTCCCCTGTCCGAGTACATCCGCAGAAGAAAAATGTCTTTGGCTGCGGTAGATCTTCAGGGCGGCGATGCGAAGATCATTGATATTGCGGGAAAATACGGGTATAGTTCTCCGACAGCTTTTAACAGGGCTTTTCAGGCAGTTCACGGAATTGCTCCGTCAGCAGTAAAGAATGAGGGCGTATCTGTCAAATCTTTTCCGCCTCTTTCCTTTAAAGTGATCGTGAAGGGGGTTGAAGAACTGACTTATCGGGTTGAAACAAAAGAGGCTTTCCGTATTGTCGGTGTTTCTGCTCCGCTTCATACAGGAATTGAGGAAAACTTTGCCGTTGTCCCGAAGATGTGGCAGGATGCGGTAGTGAATGGAACGTTTCAGAAGCTGGCAGGGATGATGGACACTCCGCCGATGGGGGTTCTTGGAGTGAGCGCCTGCAATGAAGAAGAGCAATGGAAATATTTTATTGCCGTTTCAAGTTCCAAAGAAAGAGAAGAATTTGAAGAATATATGGTGCCTGCATCCACCTGGGCAATCTTTCCGGGAGAAGGAACCAATCAGTCCATTCAGGAGCTGGAGCGCCGGATTGTTACAGAGTGGCTTCCCGGCTCCGGGTATGAATATGCAAATGCCCCGGATATTGAGGTTTATCTGAATCCGGATCCGGCAAATGCAAAGTATGAAGTGTGGATTCCGGTTGTGAAGAAACAGGCATAACAATCAATAATATAGCAATGTAAAAATCCGTTATCTGCGAGATAGATAGCGGATTTTTTTTGCGGATTTTTGAGACTGTGCTATACTATAATAAAAAAACGGATACATGAAAGTGTTTTGCCGGACAGCAGAAACAATACTGCAGATCAGGAGGAAGGAATTTATGGGAAATATGTTGGATTACATTCAATGGAGAGGAGATCTTTCTTTTGCACAGTCACCGTTTAACGAAGTCGATAATCTGATTCTTTCCAGTCTGTCCTATCTTAATCTGGATGGAATGGAAGAGGTTTATGGCAGAAATGCACTTGCTTTGCCGGAGCTTGCAGAGGCGTTTTTTGCCCGGCATTCAGAGGAGGAGCTGTCTGCGGACAAATCATTTGTCAGCCCTGTGCCGTATATGATGCGGGATATGGCAAAGACAGCCCGGTTTAAAGGCTGCGCGATCCGAAACTATGTGAATGAGATTCTGACAAAGGAAGAACAGCAGTTTTCCGCAATGGAGATCTTACTGGAGGACGGCAGTATTTATGTGGCGTTTCGCGGGACTGATGATACGATCGTGGGCTGGAAGGAAGATTTCAATTTATGCAACGGGGTTGTGCCGGCACAGCAGAGGGCAGTAGAATATCTGGAACAGGCTGGCAGGAATACTTCTCGTATGCTCCGTGTTGGCGGGCATTCAAAAGGCGGAAATCTTGCGGTCTTTGCAGCGGCAGAATGCAGCCGGGAAGTCAGAGAACAGATATTGGAAATTTACAGCAATGATGGCCCGGGCTTTCCCCGGGAACTCCTGGAGCAGGAGAAGTTCCGAAAAATCCTTCCAATAACGAAACGAATCATTCCGGAATTTTCCGTGATCGGAATGCTCCTTTCCCATGAAAAAGAGCCGCTGATCGTTCAAAGCTCTCAAAAAGGGATTCTCCAGCATGATGCCTTTTCCTGGGAGGTATCTGGCCCGTCTTTTGTAATGGCAGATGGACTAAATAAAAAAGCAGCTTCCTTCAATGCGAGTCTGCATAAATGGATTGACGATATGGATGCCGAACAGAGGAGCAGGCTGATCACAGATCTGTTTTCGGTGATTGAAGCCTGCGGAACCGAGTATATCAGCCAGGTACAGGAGGGAGGATTGAAAAGCTTCCGGAGTATGCTGAAAAAGATTGAAAACTTTCCGCCGGAGTCAGGAATCATGATGCAGGAACTGGTGAATGCACTTTTTGCGGGATGGCTGGAACGCCTGCACCAGGAAACCCAGGAGCGGATTTCTTTTTTGAATACGGCGAAGGAGTGAGCAGTTTCCTGACAGTTGATTTTGTATCGAAAAGTATCGAGGTGCTCCATTGTGAATTGCAGAATATCGGGCTACAATATAGAAAAGGAGGTTGATACGATTGACAACTACATTGAAACTTTCTGAAAATATTGTAAATCTGCGAAGAGAAAAGAAAATCACACAGGAGGATCTGGCAGACTTTATCGGTGTGACAAAAGCGGCCGTGTCAAAATGGGAAACGGGGCAGAGTCTGCCGGATATTCTGATTTTGCCGCAGCTCGCAGCTTACTTTGACGTAACGGTGGATGAGCTGCTGGGATACGAAGCACAGCTTAACAGAGAACAGATTCAGAAGCTTTATGCAGGCCTTGCGGAAGATTATGCCAGACTGCCCTTTGAAGAAGTGATGGAAAAGACAGAGGGGCTTGTACACCGATACTATTCCTGCTATCCCTTTTTGCTCCAGATCTGTACTTTGTGGCTGAATCATTTCATGCTGGCAAAGGATCAGGAACAGCAGCAGGAGGTTCTCGGGAAAGGTGCAAAGCTGTGCGGACATGTGATGCAAAACTGCAGGGAGATTGCCATATGCAATGATGCTATGACATTTAAGGCACTGTTTGACCTGCAGATGGGAAAAGCTTCGGAAGTGGTGGAGCAGCTTGAGGGCATGACAGACCCAAGTCACATCTGGCGGCAGACAGACTCGGTTCTGGCTCAGGCTTATCTGGCAGCGGGAGAGGGAGAAAAAGCCTGCAGCTATACCCAGATTTCCATTTACATGCATCTGTTGTTCCTGGTGGGAGCATCTACCCAATACCTTGGGATGAACATGAAACATTTAGGCATATGTGAACAGACGATCAGGAGAACGGAGGGGATACTTTGTCTCTATAATCTGGATACGCTGCACCCTAATTCCGCAGCTCAGTTTTACTACCAGGCTGCGCTTGTATATATGACCCATGGAAAAAAGGAGAAGGCGCTGGAAAAGCTGGGGCAATATGCACAGGTGGTCTGTTTCCTTCTGGAGGAAGACCACGTTTGTCTCCATGGGGACGCCTATTTTGACCGGCTGGACGAATGGATCGGAAAACTGGAGCTTGGGGCAATGCCTCCAAGAAATATGGCACTGGTTGCAAAGAGTGTTATACAGACTCTTCGGCATCCGCTGTTTGGAGGTCTTCTGGATGATGAGGAGTTTCAGAGAATCTGTAAGAGCATTGAGAAAGGAGTAAAACGCTATGAATGAAATAAAGGAATTACTGCCCTTTTTGATTCCCCTTGCCCTTGCTGAATTTGCACTGCTGGGATTTACCATCTATCATATACTGACCCATAAGACTTATAAGAGGGGGAACCGTATGCTGTGGCTGGTGGTAGCAATTGTGGGAATGGAATTTATCGGGCCGATTCTTTACTTCCTTCTTGGAAAAGAGGATGCCTGATATGGAGATGCTGACATTAAACCATGTGAAAAAGCATTTTGGCGAAAAGCAGGTTCTTCGGGATGTGTCGTTTTCCGTGCCGGAACATACGGTGTTTGGCTTTGTGGGACAGAACGGGGCAGGAAAGACCACGACAATGAAGATGATCCTGGGACTTTTGGAACCCCAGGGCGGAGAAATCAAAGTGGGCGGAGAAACCGTTCGTTATGGGGATGCCCGTACAAACCGCCTGATCGGGTATCTGCCGGATGTACCGGAGTTTTATTCCTATATGACCCCATCGGAATATCTCTGCTTTTGCGGTGAGATTACCGGGATGTCCGGGAAAGAGACAAGGTCTCGTGCAGAGGAGCTTTTGAAGCTTGTAGGGCTATCGGATGAAACAAGACGAATCAGAGGATTTTCCCGTGGAATGAAGCAGAGGCTTGGGATTGCCCAGGCGCTGTTTCACCGCCCCAGGCTCCTGATCTGTGATGAACCTACTTCTGCCCTGGATCCTGTGGGGAGGAAAGAAATCCTGGATATCTTAATGTCTGTAAAAGAGGAGACGACGGTTCTGTTTTCCACGCATATTCTGGCAGATGTGGAACGTATCTGTGACAAAGTGGCTTTTCTTCATAAAGGCGAAATCGTGCTCGAAGGATCCATGGAGAAGATCCGGGAAGTTCATGGGGATACAGGATATGAGATTGAACCGGAATACGGAGAGCTGATTTACTGCCAGAACCGGACGCAGGCAGAGGCTGTTCTCGGCTTTATGTTGGAACACCAGATTCCTCTGCGGCGTTTTGAAAAGCAGGAGGCCACGTTGGAAACTTTGTTTATGGAGGTGGTTGGCAAATGAGAAGCTTTTTCGCTTTTCTGAATAAGGAATGGATGGAGCTGGTGCGTACAGGGCGGATGCTGATCCTGCTTCTTATATTCGCTTTATTTGGAATCATGAATCCCGCCATAGCAAAGATTACACCGTGGCTCATGGAAACAATGGCTGATTCTCTGGAAAGCACAGGGCTTTCCGTGTCAGCCGTAACGGTAGATGCGATGACCTCCTGGACACAGTTTTATAAGAATATTCCTATGGCTTTGCTTATTTTTGTACTTCTGTGGAGCGGTTCCTTTTCCCGGGAACATCAGAAAGGAACCCTGATCGCCGTAGTGACAAAGGGATTCGCGCGATGGAAAATTGTTGCGGCCAAAAGTATCATGATCGTTCTTTCCTGGACTGTATGCTACTGGCTGTGTTTTGGAATTACGTATGTATATAATATGTATTTCTGGGATAACGGTATTGCACAGCATTGTTTGTTTGCAGCAGTGTGCTGCTGGATGTTCGGGCTGTGGACGGTTGGATTTATGGTCATGTTTTCTGCGTTTACTTCTACGAATACAGCAGTCTTGTCAGGAACAGGAGGCGCTTTGCTGGCGTTTTATCTGCTGGGGTTCCTGCCAAAAGCAGGAGCGAACACACCGATGAAATTGATGCAGTCCATGCCGATTTTGATGGGCCTTGCAGAACCGGAACAATATACTGCGCCGATAACCGCAGCAGTTGGAATCATAGGAATTTGTTTAGCTGCGGCTGTTATGGCCTTTCAGAAAAAGAGAATATAGTCTTATGCGGATGGCATCACGGAAAATTCACAATTAAGAATGCCTGTAAGTAATGAAAAGGGTATCCTGTTATGTTATAATATTCCAATATGTATTCCCGCAAATGATAAAGGGATAGGTAATACAGGAGGTACCTATGACAGGTTTTTTCATCATTATTATGGCTGCTGCTGTTCTGATCGGAATATATTCTTACTTCCTTTTGAGAAGGATTATGAAATTTTACGGCCTGGATTTAAGCCGTATGATTTTTAAAATCGTGAATATTCTTCTGGCATTGTTTGTAGTATGGATTTGCAGCAATATGCGTCACACAATTGCAATGGCGCTGCTTCATGTACTTGTACTTTCTATGGTGCTGGACATCGCAGCTCTGGCATGCAGAAAGATTTTTGCAAAAAAGAAAGAGACAGGATTAACGAATCTGTGCAGGAAGCTCTACGGGAGCGGACTGGTTCCGGTGATGATTACGGCGGTTTTGTTTACCTATGGTTTTGTGAATATGAATCATCCCACAAAGACAGAATACACTGTGGAAACGGATAAAAAAGTCAGGGATTATAAAATTGTTTTGATTACAGATACCCATTATGCAACAATACAGAACACGGATCTTCTGAAAGAAAAGATCGGGGAGATCAATGCCCAGGAACCGGATATTGTCATTTTGGGCGGTGATATTGTGGAAGAGGGAACCACCAAAGAAAAAATGCAGGAGGTTTTCCAAAGGCTTGGCGGATTGGAGAGTAAGTATGGCATATATTATGTTTACGGAAACCATGACAGGCAGCCTTATACCAATAGCCCGGCATATACCCGGGAAGAATTGGAAAATGCTATTGCAGAGAATGGCATTACGATTCTGGAAGATTCTTATATGGAAATCAACGATGATCTCGTACTTGCAGGACGAGCTGACGCAGCCTGGGGAAACAGATCCGGAAGGGCATCTGCAGAAGCACTTCTGGATGGCATTGACAGAGAAAAATACATTATTGTTGCAGATCATCAGCCGATCGAGGCAGAGGAAAATGATGCTCAGGGTGCAGATCTGCTGCTTTCCGGACATACCCACGCAGGTCAGATCTGGCCTGTGGGATGCTTCACGGAGCTGACGGGAGGTCTGAATTACGGGGAATACCGGCAGGGAAACTGTAAAGTGATCGTTTCATCAGGCTTTACAGGCTGGGGCTATCCTGTGAGAACTCAGGAGCATTGTGAATATGTGATGATAAATATCACTCATTAATAATAAAGCATTCCTATCAGGAAAACTTGATTTTCCCCGAGTGAAGGGCCAGAGAGAAATCTTATGCTGGTCCTTTTCTTTTTTTATTTTGAGGTGTAGGCTGCCGGCGTGGCTTTTGCATATACTGTAGAGAAACCATAAATTAATAAGGTATGCAGGAGTATGAAAAATTATGTAACAACATCATTGGAAACACATTTGTTTTTCGGAAGGATCATGAAAGAGCATTCGCTCTTTTTACTGGCTAGTCTTCCGGCAGGGGAGACGGAGCTTCGGAACCGGGCGGACTGGTTTCGGTCAGAGTTTGAGAAAGCTTTGGAGAAAACTGTGTGGCTGGCCGGAGGCGCTGTTGGGGAAGCGGTACTATCTTCAGGTGAAGTGGTAACAGAATTTACGGAGCTGGCAGAGAGGCAGACTATGTGTCTGACGGGAATCCCCATAGTTTTGGCAATCACACAGGCGGAAAAAAATCTGCGGGCAGGGATTCCGGGCTGCCCGGGAAGAGGAATGGTGCAGCAGGTGCAGAACCTAAACAGGAATATCCTCGGTCTGTTAAATGGACTGATCACATTGAAGGAGAGAATCCTGAAAGAGGTTCTTTCCTGTAATCTCTATACAACAAACTATCCCCTTCTGATCGAGCATATTCTGCGGGAAGCAAAGCTGTACCGGCAGATCATATCGGAGCTGGAACGAAGAGGGACGGTATCGCCCCAAAATCTGAAAGCAACGGAAATGTTCTGGAATCAGATCATGATGGAGCATGCGCAGTTTATCCGCGGCCTTCTGGATCCGACGGAATGTGAGCTGATCGAGACGGCAGATACCTTTGCAAAAGATTATTGCCGCCTGCTGGAAGAGGCAAAGAAGCAGGACTGCCGGGCAATGGAAGAGCTTACCGGAAAAGCTCTGGAGACAACGGAAAAATACCGGGATTTTAAAGCGGCAGGGGTGGCGGGAATTACCGGCTGCAGCATCCGTTCCGTGATTCTGCCGCTGCTGGCAGACCATGTACTGAGGGAAGCAAATCACTATCTCAGGATTCTGCATATTCCGGGGAAAGGCAGGTGATGGTTTATGGAATTATGTAAGTATCCATGTAAGGGTAAAACCCGCTATTTTAAAGTGAGAGCGATTCAGATTCCGATCGTATATAACAAATATGGAGATCACGACCCAAACGGACTTCTGTATGTTCTTGAAGATGATGCCGAAAGAATTCAAAAAGAGGCCATCCGAAGATTCAATCAGACACCTCCGCAGCCATATGAAGAGGTACAGCCTCTGGTTCTTCGTGTGAATCTCGGCGATACTGTGAAAATCTGTTTCCGTCACAATCTGGACAGACGGCTGTCCATTCATGTACAGGGACTTTCCTATGATGTGGCAGCATCCGACGGAACAAGCACGGGATTTAATCCGGACAGTACCACAAGCAGGGAAATCGTATATACCTGGTACGCAGATACGGAAGGGGTGTTCCTGTTTCATGATATGGCAGACCCCAGAAGCAGCGAGGATGCAACCAATATCCACGGGCTTTTTGGAGCGGTCATTGTGGAGCCGCCCATGGCAAAATGGTTTGATCCGGAGACAGGGGAGGAACTGGAAAGCGGCCTGATGGCCGATATTTATCAGCCTGGACGGCCTGCATTCCGGGAATATTCCGTATTTTTCCATGATGAACTGGAGATTCTGGATAAAGACGGGAATCCTCCTATGGATCACCGGACAGGACTGCCTGCCTCCACTACGGCAATCAGCTACCGTTCGGAACCGATGCGGAACAGAATGCCGCTGACCCATGACCCTGCAGATTCCGGAGAGGATATTTCCATGAGTTCCTGGGTGTACGGTGATCCTGCACCGCCGATTCTCCGGGCTTATGTGGGGGATCCCTCGAAGATACGTCTGATTCACGGCGGAATCAAGGAAACTCATGTATTCCATCTCCATAATCATCAATGGAGACTGGAACCGGAGAATCCGGTATCGACTGTCATTGATTCCATCAGCATCAGTCCGCAGGAATGTTATACGCTGGATATTCTTTATGGAGCAGGAAGCTTAAATGGAGTAATCGGAGACGTGATTTTTCACTGCCATCTGTATCCGCACTTCCATGAAGGAATGTGGACTCTCTGGAGGATCCATGACAGGCTGGAAGACGGAACCGGTAAGCTGCCGGACGGAACTCCCATACCGCCCCTTCAGCCGCTGAAGGACAGAAAGCTTCCGCCCAAAAAAGATGCGCTTCATCCGGGATATCCGAATTTCCTTCAGGGAAAAGCAGGGGAACCGCCGCTGCAGCCATCATGCGGTGTGCTGGATACGGAAGGTAATCCCACCGTATGCCCTACGCCTCTGGAAAGAGCCAATTTTGCGGAGAATGCGGTACCCGGAGCACTGTTTACAGAGACATGTCCCTGTCATACGGTAGGAGAATGCAAAGAACCTTCAGAAAATTGCGAAAAGGAATATAGGGAAGGATATGTGAAAGAATGCGCAGAGGAATCCCTGGAAGAATGTCATGAAGAAAATCAGGAGAATTGCAGCCTGTGCCCGCTGCCGGACACATGTGATAAAGTAAAAGTATTTGAGATTGCTATGGTGCAGGCAAAAATCACTTATAACAGCTATGGCTGGCATGATCCGGAAGGCCGTTTCTTTGTCTTAAAGGAAGAGCTGGAACGTCACGGCGGTCTGGAATCCTATATCCGAAAGATCGAAAATCAGGAAATTCAGGCAGAACCTCTCGTGATCCGGGCCAATGCAGGTGACTGCATCGAGCTCCGTACTACCAATCTTTTGCCGGAATTTCTGGAAGCAAATGCATTTCAGCTTCGTACCAGAACCGATATTGTGGGACATCACGTCCATCTGGTCAAATTTGATACCATCGTGGCAGACGGGGCGGCAAATGGGTGGAATAACATTGCAGGTGCAAGAAAATATGAAACACTGGTAGAGCGGTTTTTCGCAGACGAAGAACTGAGAACCGTATTTTTCCATGACCATCTGTTTGCCAATTCCCATCAGCAGCATGGAATGTTCGGTGCATTGATCATTGAGGAAGAAGGAGCTACCTTCCATGATATCCGCACCGGAGAAGAACTGCCATTTGGAACAAAAGCGGTCATACGGCGAAAAGACGGCACATCCTTCCGGGAATTTGCACTCTTTGTCCATGATTTTGCACTGCTGTTTGACAAGGACGGGAATCCTCTGAACCCGCCGGAAGTCCCCGGTTCCCATGATGATCCCGGCGTAATGGGAATCAATTACCGCTCGGAGCCTATGAGGGAGCGGCTGAAAGAATGTGAAGACCCTGCTTATATCTTCAGCTCCCTGGTCCACGGAGATCCGGCAACGCCAGTTCTGGAAACTTATCCGGGGGATGAATTGATGATCCGCCTGTTGGACGGCGCCCATGAAGAACAACATGCGCTGAACATTACCGGAATGTCCTGGAGAAAAGAAGTGGCAGATGAGCGTTCACCTCTGGCTGCCTCTCAGAGTATCGGAATTTCGGAAGCATTTAATCTGAACGTGAAGGAACCGTACCTGGCAGGAGATTATCTGTACTATTTTGGAGGAATCGATGATGCATGGCTTGGACTGTGGGGAATCATCCGTGCATACGATAAATATCAGGAATGTCTGAAACCTCTCTGCAAAGGGAAAAACAGGATTCTTCCGCTGCCGCTCTGCCCGGGAAAGGATGATGTAGTAAGGAAGTATGAAATTGCAGCGGTACAGACAGATCTGGTTTATAACCGGTATGGGGATCATGACCCGGACGGACTGATCTTTGTGCCGTTGGAGGATGTGGATCTTGTACTTTCAGGAAAATATACGCCGAAGCCATTGATCCTGCGGGCAAATGCGGGTGACTGGCTGGAGGTGATCCTGCATAATGTCTGGGATCCCAACCGTCCGATCCCCTATTTTGATTATCCAAAGGTGCCGCTGGATAAGAAGCATAAGCCTTCGGAGCGTGTTTCCCTGAATCCGCAGTTCCTCCGGTATGACCCTGTTTCGGACGGAGGAATCAATGTGGGATATAATGCCCGGGAACAGACTGTGGGAATCGGTGAGAGCAAGCGGTATCTTTGGTATGCGGACAGGGAATACGGCGCATGTCTTCTCCAGTCCTTTGGAGATATGCGGAACCACAGATACCACGGATTATTCGGAGCCGTGATCATAGAACCGGCAGGAGCAGACTGGTACCGGAATTTTACGAAGAAGAAGGATCCTTTTGCAGAGCAGGCAGTCATTACAGCACCGGGAGTAAGCAGCTTCCGGGAATATGTACTTTTTATTCAGAACGGAATCCGGCTTCTGGATGCACAGGGAAATCTGATTCAGACTGCCCAGGCAGGAAGTGAGGAACCGGTGGATGCGGAGGATACGGGAGAAAAGGGATATAACTATCGTTCGGAGCGATTTGCCAATCGGCTTAAGAGAGACCCGAGAGTGTGGAAGGTATTCAGCAGCAGGGTGCATGGGGATCCGTCCACACCAATATGGAAAGCATATCCGGGGGATCGTGTGATCTTCCGTACCATGATGCCGGCAGATAAACCACGAAATGTCTCCCTGGCCGTGCATGGGCATTTGTGGAGAGAGCAGCCGGAAGATGCATTTTCCAGAGAAATTCCTATACAGGGAGCGATCAGTATCGGAAACCGGTTTGATATGGAACTGAAAGACGGAGCCGGCTGTCCCGGCGATTATCTCTACCGTTCGGGAAGCTTTGCATGGGATGTGGAATCAGGTATGTGGGGAATCTTCCGTGTGATGAAGCAGTCTATCGGACGTAAATGCAGAGGAATCTGCGGAAAGCTTTTTAGCTGTATCAAATAAGAACAGGAGACGGCGGAAAGAAACTCGGTGACAGTATTTTTTTGTATAGCGAAGCAGGGAGCCTTGTAATCGGAAGAGGAATCTAGTACAATGAAAAGCAGTGAAAAATGGATAGAAATATGAAAATAAGTTAGAAAAGCAGTCGAGGAGGCAGACAATGGAACAGCAGAAAATCATGACCAGACAGGAACAAAGAACAGAAGATACCTGGAATATGCAGGGTCTTTATGAAACAGAGGAACAATTTGGCAAAGATGGGGAAAAACTGGAAAAGATGATGGAGAAATTTGCCTCTTATCAGGGAAGCCTTGGAGAAGGGGCAGGACAGCTCCTGAAAGTACTAAAGCTGTATGAAGAGATGAATCTTCTGTTTGAACGCATGTATGTGTATGCAAACCAGAAATACCATGAGGATACGGCAAATGCCAGATACCAGCAGATGAGCGGCGAAATGCAGATCATGGCAACGCAGCTCGGGCAGGCCGCAGCATGGCTGGAACCGGAAATTCTGTCACTTCCGGAGGAGGTGCTGGATGGGTATTGGAAGAAGGATGAGGATAAAAAAGAGACAGAGTCTGCAAATGCAGGGAACACGAAGGCTGATGATTCAGGGGAGGAAAGAAGCCTTTCGGACTACAAATGGTTTCTGGAGCAGATTACCAGAAGACGTGCGCATGTTCTGGATGCGAAGACAGAGGCGCTGCTGTCAAAAGTAAATGAGCTGGGACAGGCACCTTCCAACATTTTTTCGATGTTCAACAATGCGGACATCCGCTTCCCTGAGATTGAGGATGGGAAAGGCAGCAGGCGTGAACTGACCCAGGGAACCTACATTTCCTGTCTGGAAAGCCGTGACCGGGTACTGCGCAAAAATGCATTTGAAGCATTATATTCCGTGTATGGACAGTTTCAGAATACCCTGGCGGCAACGTACTATGCGAACATGAAACAGGCTGATTTTTTTGCGAAGGAACGCCATTACGGAAATGCCATGGAGGAATCCCTGGACGGAAGCTCGATCCCGGTGGAGGTTTATAAGAATCTGATCAAAGCAGTCAATGCGGCCCTGCCTGTGATGCACCGCTATGTACGTCTGCGCAAAAAACTCCTGGGGCTTGATGAACTGCATATGTATGATGTGCACGTACCTATGGTGGAACGTCCGGAAAAGAACTATACGTTTGAAGAAGCAAAAGAAATTGTAAAGCGCGGTCTGGCACCCTTGGGCGAGGATTATCTGGCATTGCTTCAGGAGGGATTTGACAACCGCTGGATCGATGTTTACGAAAACACAGGAAAGCGTACAGGGGCTTATTCCTGGGGCGCTTACGGGACGCATCCCTATGTGCTCCTGAACTTCCACGGCTCTTTAAATGACGTATTTACCCTTGCTCATGAGATGGGACATGCCCTTCATTCCTGGCATTCCGATCATGCACAGCCGTACCTGTATGCGGGATACCGGATCTTTGTGGCAGAGGTGGCATCTACCTGTAATGAGGCACTGCTGATCCATGACCTGATGAACAGGACAGAAGACGAGAAAGAAAAACGTTATCTGATCAATTATTTTCTGGATAAGTTTAAAGGAACCATGTTCCGTCAGACGATGTTTGCGGAGTTTGAAATGATCACTCACGGCGTGGTGGAAAGAGGCGGCATGATGACCGCAGAGCAGATCAATGAAACCTATCTGAACCTGAATAAAAAATACTATGGAACAGATATGGTATCTGATCCGGAAATCGCATTGGAATGGGCACGTATCCCGCATTTCTATACGCCGTTTTATGTGTACCAGTATGCTACCGGATTTGCTGCGGCCATTGCTATCAGCAGCAGGATTTTAAGCGGGGAGCCGGGAATCGTGGAAAAGTACAAGAAGTTCTTAAGCGGCGGAAGTTCCATGGATCCCATCGACCTCCTGAAACTATGTGACGTGGATATGTCTTCCACGAAGCCGGTAACAGAGGCTCTTGCAGTATTTGAAGAATATCTTGGAAAGCTGGAACAGAGTGTGGTATCATGAGTACAAATGACGCTGCAGAATCCGGACTCTGACGGATTCTGCATAAAGTAATCATATCAGACACAATTGACGTTGTGAAGAATCAGGAGGTAAACATGACAGGTGTTTTTTCAGAAGTAAAGAAGAATTTCGGATTTGGATGTATGCGTCTTCCCATGAAGGACGGAGAAGTGGATTACGCAGAATTCACGAAGATGGTGGATGCATTTATTGAAAATGGATTTAACTATTTCGATACGGCTCACGGCTATCTGGAAGGGAAAAGCGAGCCTGCCCTTCGGGAATGTCTTACAAGCCGTTATTCCCGTGAACAGTTTATTCTGACGGACAAGCTTTCCAATGACTTTTTCAAGACGGAGGAGGATATCCGCCCGTTTTTTGAAAGCCAGCTGAAAGCCTGCGGAGTGGAGTATTTCGATTTTTATCTGATGCACGCGATCACAAAAGATTCTTATCCGAAATACCGGAAATGCCGTGCATTCGAAATTGCACAGGAGCTGAAGGCAGAAGGAAAGATCCGTCATGTGGGCATGTCTTTCCACGACAAAGCAGAAGTGCTGGATCAGATCCTGACGGATCATCCGGAGCTGGAAGCAGTTCAGCTTCAGTTTAATTATATTGACTTTGACGATCCGGGAATCGAAAGCTATAAGTGCTACCAGGTTTGTGAAAAGCATGGGAAACCGGTGATCGTGATGGAGCCTGTGAAGGGAGGAGCGCTGGTAAATCTTCTGGAGCCTGCGCAGCAGATACTGGATGAGCTTCACGGCGGAAGCAATGCAAGCTATGCCATTCGCTTCTGCGCATCTTTCCCACAGGTATTTATGGTTCTGTCCGGCATGGGGGATATGGGAATGATGAATGATAATATCAGCTATATGAAGGAATTCGTTCCTCTTACAGACCGTGAGCATGAGGCAGTAACGAAAGTACGTGAGATCATGAGAAGCCAGGATGTCATTGCATGTACGGCCTGCCGCTACTGTATTGACGGCTGCCCGCAGCATATTTCCATTCCGGATCTGTTTGCCTGCTATAATACAAAAAAGCAGTATAAAACTCATAACAGTAATTTTTACTATGGTGTACATACGAAGAATAAGGGCAAAGCATCCGACTGTATCGAGTGCGGAAAATGCGAGAAGGCCTGTCCGCAGCATCTGAAGATCCGGGAGTATCTGAAGGAAGTTGCTGAAATATTTGAAACAGAAAAGTAATGAGAACATCTTATGAATGAGGAAGAGGAATCAGAAAGGAAAAAATGCTATGATCAAAGTAAATGCCATAGGAGATGCCTGCCCCATCCCTGTAGTGAAAACCATTCAGGCCATCAAAGAAATGAAGGCACCGGAGGATGTGGAGGTTCTGGTAGATAATGAAATTGCGGTGCAGAATCTGACAAGGCTGGCAAAGCAGAGAAATTACCAGGTAAAATCCGAAAAAATAGAAGAGAAGAAGTACCGGGTGGTCATGTCTGTGGGCGAATTGCCGGAACTTACAGAGAATACGGGAGAAACAGAGGCCTCCTGCATTCCGGATGCCAGAAGGCAGAACAAAGTAGTAGTCATTTCTTCGGATTGTATGGGTACCGGGGACGATACTCTGGGAGCAGTTCTGATGAAGGGATTTATTTATGCGCTGACCCAGCAGGAAGAACTTCCCTCTACCATTTTGTTTTATAACGGCGGTGCAAGGCTGACCTGTGAGGAAGCGCCCACACTGGAGGACCTGAAATCCATGGAAGCTCAGGGCGTGGAAATCCTCACCTGCGGAACCTGTCTCAATCATTATGGTTTGGCTGATAAGCTGAAAGTAGGAAGCGTTACCAACATGTATGTGATCACAGAAAAAATGACCAATGCCGGTCTTATTATCAGGCCGTAACAGAAGCGGAACGTGACTGGTTATGCCGAAGGCAATCTGGAATGAACTTTGGCTTCGTTACTGAGAACGGAGTGCACAGTAACGAATAATATAACGAATAACGAACGAATAATATTCTTACGAATTTGATCATAAAATGCTAGGTTATTAGAAAAAAGTATGATATAATAGATGCGCTGAAAAAACGATTATAAAAATAGAACAATAAAGGAGATGGATAAAATGGAGATTACGAATGATATTAAGTATGTGGGCGTGAATGACCATGATGTCGATCTGTTTGAAGGACAGTATGTTGTTAAGAACGGCATGGCATACAATTCCTACGTAATTCTGGATGAAAAAGTTGCAGTCATGGATACGGTAGATGCCCGTTTTACCCATGAATGGCTGGATAATATCCAGGCAGTTCTTGGTTCCAGACAGCCGGATTATCTGATCATACAGCACATGGAGCCGGATCATTCCGCGAATATTGCGAATTTTATGCAGGTTTTTACAGAGACCACCATCGTTTCCTCTGCGAAAGCCTTTACCATGATGAATCAGTTCTTCGGAACAGACTTTGCAGACAGGCAGATCGTTGTAAAAGAGGGAGATACTCTTTCCCTTGGCAAACATACCCTTGCCTTTGTAGCAGCACCGATGGTTCACTGGCCGGAAGTTATTGTAACTTATGATACCTGTGACAAGGTACTGTTCTCTGCTGACGGTTTCGGCAAATTCGGCGCTCTTGACAGAGAAGAAGAATGGGCAGATGAAGCACGCCGCTACTTCATTGGAATCGTAGGCAAATACGGCGTTCAGGTACAGAACCTTCTGAAAAAGGCCGCAGGTCTTGACATCCAGACAATCTGCCCGCTTCACGGACCTGTACTGAAAGAGAATCTCGGATACTATCTGAACCTTTATAATACCTGGTCTTCCTACTCTGTAGAGAGCGAAGGTATTGTCGTGGCTTATACATCTGTATACGGACATACCAGACAGGCAGCAGAGAGCCTTGCTGACAAGCTTCGTGCCAAAGGCTGCCCGACAGTGAAGGTATTTGACCTTGCACGCTGCGACATGGCAGAAGCAGTAAGCGATGCGTTCCGCTACAGCAAGCTGGTACTGGCAACTACCACCTACAATGCAGATATCTTCCCGTTTATGAAGGAATTTATCCATCACCTGACAGAGAGAAACTATCAGAACAGAACTATCGCCCTGGTAGAAAACGGTACATGGGCACCTCTTGCTGCCAAGATCATGAAGCAGATGTTTGAAGGCTCCAAGAAGCTAACCTTTACAGATACCACTGTTCATATCAAATCCGCATTAAGCGAAGAAAGCAATGCACAGATCGATGCTCTTGCAGAGGAACTCTGCCGCGACTATGTAGCACAGAGCGAACAGGCTGATAAGAATGACCTGACGGCACTGTTTAACATCGGATACGGACTTTATGTGGTAACCTCCAATGACGGAAAGAAAGACAACGGACTGATCGTAAATACGGTTACACAGCTTACCAATACTCCGAATCGTGTTGCAGTTGCCATTAATAAAGCAAACTACTCCTATCATGTGATCAAGCAGACCGGCATCATGAATGTAAACTGCCTGTCTACGGACGCACCGTTCAGTGTATTTGAAAGATTCGGATTCCAGAGCGGAAGAACTGCAGATAAATTTGAAGGACTGACTCCTCTGCGTTCAGACAATGGACTGGCATTCCTGCCGAGATACATCAACTCCTTCATGTCTCTGAAGGTAGAGCAGTGCATCGATTTTGACACCCACGGACTGTTTGTATGCACTATTGAAGAGGCACGCGTGATTTCTAACGTGGAGACCATGACCTATACCTATTATCAGAACAACGTAAAACCAAAGCCTCAGACAGAAGGCAAGAAAGGCTTTGTCTGCAAGGTATGCGGATTCATCTATGAAGGCGACGAGCTTCCGGATGATTACATCTGCCCGCTTTGCAAGCACGGCGTTGCAGACTTTGAACCCATCGGATAACAGGCGGGGGCAACGCAAATAATAGATAAGAACATCCCACAGTTCCGGGGAGACTTTCCCTGTTGGAGCTGGGGATGTTTTTCTTTGCAGCCGGTATGTTTTCCATAAGACCTCTGAAACACATGTGTATTTCCAATAAAGAGTGATAAATAGCAGCGGTTCTGTACTGCGATTATTATAAGTTTTTTATAAAAAACGCAGATAAGCCTGTGCTGAAAATTGAAAAACAGACACATTTTTATTGAAATTATGAAGAAAAATAGTGGAATTTGCGGATTTACATTTTTTTATGATTCAGTATAATAAGTGTGGCTGAAATTTCCTATTATAAATAAACGTGAAATCGAAGGCAAAAAAGAGGGAAAAGAGGGAAAACAATGTTAGCACAAGTTTTAGCAGTGATCATATTTCTGGCGATGTTTGTTCTGATCATCACAGAAATATGGGAGAGACATGTGATTACACTGGGCTGCGGCTTACTGACTCTGGTGCTGGTATTTGGCCTTGGAATGCGGAGCATGGATGCAATCATGAGGACACTGAATGTCCAGAGCATCTTTACTGCCGAATTCTGGTATGCAGCAGGTGAGACATCAGAAGCGTCCAGCGGGATCAACTGGGCAACGATTATTTTTGTTGCAGGTATGATGGTTATGGTAGAGGGCATGGCGAGAGTGGGATTTTTCCGCTGGCTGTGCATGAGAATCGCCAAAATGGTAAAATACCAGATCGTTCCGATTTTTATCACTTTCATGATTCTGTCCGGTATTCTGGCAATGTTTATTGACAGTATTACCGTTATCCTGTTCCTGGCAGCAGTTACCATTGAGCTTGCACAGATGCTGAAGTTTAATCCGGTACCGATGATCCTGTCAGAGGTATTTTGTGCCAATCTGGGAGGTTCCGCGACGATGTGCGGAGACCCGCCGAACATCATTATCGGTACATCACTCGGATATTCTTTTACGGATTTTATCACGAATACCGGCCTGATGGCTTTGGTATCTCTGGTTGTGATTATTATTTATTTTTATTTTGTATTCGGCAAAGAACTGAAAAAAGATGCGGCAGCTTCCGTGAAAAAGGACTCCTATCCGGATCCGTCTGAAGCTATCACAGACAAAAAAGGCTTTGCCATCAGCACGGTGATTTTCCTTTGTGCGATCGTGATGCTGGTGACCCATGCCCAGACAGGGCTTACGGTTGCTTTTATCGGTACCTTTATCGGCATTTTGACATTGATCGCAGCCGGAAAGGATGCGCTTACGCTCCTTAAAAAAGTAGATTATAAAACCATCCTGTTTTTCGTAGGGTTGTTTGTAGTAGTAGGCGGACTGGAAGAAACAGGAATCCTGGAAGTTCTTGCCGGCTTTATCGGCAAGGTCAGCGGCGGAAACCTGATGCTGATGATCGCGATTATCATTTGGATTTCTGCGATTGCCAGTGCATTTATTGACAACATTCCTTTTGCAGCAACCATGATCCCGGTTATCAGCAATCTTGCTGCTACCCAGGGCGTGGATCTGTCTATTCTTGCATGGGCCCTTGCCATGGGTACTGACGTAGGCGGAAGTGCTACCCCGATCGGTGCATCTGCAAACGTTGTAGGTATTGCAACAGCGGCAAAAGAGGGGTATATTATTAAGTGGGGAAGATACTGCAAGACTATGGCTCCGGCCACGATCATTGTAATATTGATCTCCATGCTGATGATTTACGCAAGATATTTATAATGGGGGAATGAAAATGGAAAAACAGTTGATCATTTCAATTGGACGTGAGTTCGGAAGCGCCGGACATGAAATTGCAGAAAGATTGTCCAAGGTCTATCAGTTGCCCCTGTATGACCACAACCTGTTACGTGAAGTGGCAAAAGAGCGCAATATGAACCACGAGATGCTGGCGGAGTTTGATGAGATGAAGAGAAATAAGCTGCTTACGAGAACCGTAAACGGTATGACCAGTTCTCCTGCCCATCATGTGGCTAATATGCAGTTTGACTTCCTGCGGGGAAAAGCAGAAAAGGGTGAGTCTTTTGTAGTGGTAGGACGATGCTCGAATGACGTTTTGAGAGAGTTCCCGGGATTGGTTTCGATTTTTGTTATCGGAGATATGGACTCCAAAGTAGAACGAATCTCAAAGCTCTACAGTGTATCAGATGCTGCTGCAATGAAGCTGATCAGAGACAGGGACCGCAGCAGAAAAAAATACCATAACAGCAACAGCAAGCTGAAATGGGGCGATTCCAGAAGCTATGATCTTACCCTCAACAGCAGTAAGCTGGGACTTGAGGAGTCCGTAAGAATCCTGAAGGACTACATAGATACCCGTATGAGTTTGATGAAATAAGAGAAAATATCCGTTGGTTTTAGAATAAGGAACTGACGGATATTTTTTTGCAAAAGAGAATTACTTTATATAAAAAAATAGAAATTTTTTGAATATTGAAATTCTTCTTCCAGTTATCGGTTTAATATGATACAATAAGGCTATATTGATTCGGTGATCCCGAATACATGTGCGACGAAGTACATATATTGCAAATGAGAAGGAGGATTCTACATGTATAGGAAAAGAGAAAGGAATCTGTGGCTGAAAAAATCTGCAGCAATTGTTACAGCTTCTGCTATGGTAATGTCTGTGCCGGTAACGGCTATGGCGGAAGGAATGACTTATTGTGACAGAGAAAAAGCCGCATTGAAATCCCTGTGTGAGTCTTTGGCGAAGGACTGGGATGCCAGTCTTGCGCAGACAAAAGAAAGCGGGAATAACGCAAAGGCGAATATCACTCTGAAACTGAATGAAGCGGGGCAGTCTATGGTGGGAATGATGACTCAGATGGATATGTCCTGGCTGAAGAGTATCAGTATGGATATGGATGTCAGCATTGCGGACAGCAAGGAAGCGGTTAAGGCAGCTTTCCTGCTCAATGATACCAATCTGTGTACCATGAATGTTGTGATGAACTGGCTGGAAGCATTGGAATATGTACAGATACCGGAACTTTCTCCAAGCTGGATGAAAGCATCCCTGGATATGACGGCTGACGGTGAGGCGGTTTCTGCGGAAACGATGGATGCCATGATGGGGCTGGCTTCCGATCCTGCCGTACTGCTTCCGGAGGGAGCAACTGTTTCGGATTTGCTGGATCGTTATGGGAATATCGTGATCGATCATATGCAGGAAGGTGCGTCTGTAGAGGAGTCCGTTTCCATTGAGGGCATTAGTGAGGAATGCACCTTGCTGGAGGGACAGATTCATGAGGAAGATGCCAAAGAAATGGCAAAAGAGCTTCTGACAACCGCGCAGGCAGATGAACAGTTACAGGAGCTGCTTACCAAGTGGTCCGAAGCTATGCCGGAGGCAGGGGATTTAAATGCACAGTTCCAGAGCTTTGCAGAGGAGACCCTTGCTGATCTGGAGAGCACGGACGGCACGGAGGAAAGCGGCAGCGAATATATTGCTTCCAGAATCTGGGTAAATAGTGAAGATAAGATCGTAGGCAGAGAAATCGCAGTGTGTGAAGGGGTTGATACAGACGCTGTTTTCACATGGAAGGCATCCGCAGATGGAGATGCATCTGCACTTATGGTGGATATGCAGTCTGAAGGAAGCGGATTTACCCTTACCGGAAGCAGCCAGAATACGGACGGTATGGAAAACGGAAATTACAGCATTGCCATAGACGGCGTAACGATTATGGAAATTGCAATGGAAAACTACGATACCAAAGCAGCAGAAGAAGGTTATCCATCCGGTACCTTTACGATCACATTCCCGCAGGGGCAGACAGAAGAGGAATACAATCCGCTTAGCATGTTCAGCCTTGTTCTCAGCCTTGCTTCCGATAAGGAAGACGAAAGCGGAAGCGTTAATCTGGAAGTTTTAAGTTCAGGAGCATCTCTTGGCGTATTGACAATCCAGGGTGCAGAGAGTGCCGAGGCAGTGGAAGCCGTTGCGGCAGAAGATATGGGAACCATTTATGATGCGGCAAGTGAAGAAGATATGAAAGCTTATGAAGAAGAAATGAGCTTTGACACAATTCTTGCCAACGCAGAGAGTGCAGGTGTTCCGGCAGAATTGATTACTGTACTGGAACAGTCCATTGAGTCTGCAGTGACAGGCGAAACGATAGAAACTCCTGCAGAAGAGTCTGCGCTTGAAGAGGCGCCAGAGGAAACTGCAGAACTGGAATCGGAGGATGCAGAATAAGATAAAAGATAATCCCGTTTCCGGAAAGGGAATCCAATCCGGAAACGGGATTTTTGTGCATAAAAAGATACTGGTATATGAAGGGGGACTGTGATAAAATAACATATTGTATAAAAAGAATCACAGATAAATGGAAAAGTAAAAAACTGGAGGAGAATTGAATGGATATTCTGCATTATATAAGCGGGCCGTTGATCGGCGCTGTAATTGGTTACTGTACAAACTATATTGCTGTTAAAATGCTGTTCCGCCCCCTTAAGGAGATAAAAATCGGGAGATTTACTCTTCCATTTACTCCGGGTATCATCCCGAAAAGAAAGAATGAACTGGCAGCTGCGGTAGGCAAAGCAGTAGGAAATTCTCTGCTTACAGAGGATGATCTGACAGGAATGCTTCTTTCGGAAGACGTGGAGAATTCCATTACGGACATCTGCATTTCTCAGTTTGGCAGATTTATGGAAAGTGAACAGACGTTGTGCGAAGTGATTACCGGGTTTATGGGAAGCAGTGCTTATGAAGAGGGACGGGTATCCTTGAAGAACGGTATCTGTAATAAAATCATGCGGGGAATACAGGAGATGGAGCCGGGAAATCTCATAGCAGAAGAAGGCAAAAGGGCTGTGCGTCAAAAACTGGAGGGAAGTATGTTTGCTATGTTTTTAAGCGATAAGCTTCTGGATTCCATTGCGGCAGAAATAGGTGCCTATGCGGAAGATTATATACTGGAAAATGGGCCTGCGTTTATTGAAAACCAGGTGGAACAGGAACTTTCCGGTCTGGAGGGCAGGACATTTGCACAGGTTCGCGGATGGATTCCAATGGATGAAGAGCTGATTCGCCGGAAGATACGGGATATTTACCGCATGTGTATCGGCAGGTTTGCCAATTCCATTGTGCAGCAATTCCATATTGCCGATATCGTAGAAAATAAGATCAGGGAAATGGACGTAAAAGATCTGGAGAATCTGGTCATGTCCGTTATGAAACACGAGCTTGGCATGATCGTTAATCTTGGAGCTTTGATTGGCCTGATCCTTGGAATCTTTAATCTCTTCTTCTAAACATGATTCAAAGAAATTTCTTATGATAGAACAAAAATGTGCTTAGCACATCCTCGCGGTTTCTAAATACCTGAGCGGATGCGGAGCGTCACTTCCGGGAAGGATTCCTGCTGCCGGCGAAGGAATTCAGCATTGATCTTATGGATCTGCTCTGCTGCGTTATCGGATTCTTCGTATGGCATAAACAGGGCAAACTGGTCAGCTACGATTCTGGTGAAATATACATTGATCTCGGTTTTCAGGCAGCGGATGATGTAGTTGCTGAATTCCTTCAGAAGCTGATCGCCCATGCTGTAGCCGTATTTTTGGTTAATATATTTAAAATCTTCCAGGTCGCTGTATACCATGATATAAGTCTGGTGTTCATTGCCTACGATTATACGCTCCACCTCATCGCGGAAGCGGGAGAAAGAGAGCAGCCCGGTAAGAGGGTCAAATTCCGGTACGGACAGGATTCCCAGATGGGAAGCATTCAGCGCCTGTGCCTTGGTAAGATGGGCAGAAATGAGTTTGGTCAGTTCACTAAGCTGACTTAAATGCTCTTTGCCCCAATAACGCTTGCCCTGACAGACAACATAAGAGATGGCGCCGATATATTTGCCCTCGCAGTACATGGCGGAATAAACAACTGTCTTGGCATCGCCCTGTACAAGGAGATTGGCCGTCTCCCTGGAATCAATGCGCTGTGGGCGATGTCCTTTAAGAAAATAACGAATTCGTCTCCGCCTGCCATTATAATAATATCCTCATTGCCGAAACAGGAAAGAAGAAGCCTGGAAAATTCAAACAGCACCTTATCTCCAAAAAGATGGCCGTAAG
Source organism: Eubacteriales bacterium (assembly GCA_030524545.1). Taxonomy (GTDB): domain Bacteria; phylum Bacillota; class Clostridia; order Lachnospirales; family Lachnospiraceae; genus Blautia_A. The sequence continues at coordinate 177,161 of JAUNGM010000001.1, read as the reverse complement.
TATCGTTGACATTTTTGAAATAATCAAGGTCAACGATCATCATACCGCAGGATGAATAAGGGGTCTTTGCGGCAAGATAATCATTGATCAGGTTCCTGCCTGCTGCATGGTTATACAGGGTAGTCAGCAAAACCTCGCTTTCTTTCTTTTTACTATAGCATATCCGTTGAAGTGATTCAATCAAAATAGTGCATTGTGCCGAAAGGTATGCTATAATAGATGAAATTCTCGGAAATAATCTATGACAGAATAAGCTTATCATGGATTTCATTTAGGAAAGATTTGAGGTGTTGGTTAGAATATGGAAGCAAGAGAGATATTAAAAAAATTTAAAGATGGAGAGATCTCTTTGGAAGATGCAGAACACTTTTTTCGGAAACAGCCTTTTGAGGAGATGGAATATGCTAAGCTGGATTCTCATAGAGAGATTCGTTCCGGATTCCCTGAGGTGATTTACTGCAGCGGAAAAGCAGATGAGCATTTCGTGAAAATATTTCGGAAACTATATGAGGATAACGGGGAAGTTCTTGGTACGAGAGCAAGCGAGCATCAGTACGGGCTTGTGAAGGACTTATTGCCGGGAGTGGTTTATGATGAGATTTCCCATATCATAAAAATTGAAAAGAAAGAAAAAAAGCGGATCGGAAAGATTACTGTCTGTACGGCAGGTACCGCAGATATTCCGGTAGCAGAAGAGGCTGCACAGGTGGCGGAGTATTTCGGCTCCAATGTGGTCCGTATTTTTGACGTGGGTGTCAGCGGAATCCATCGGCTGTTTTCGAAACTGGAGGATATCCAGGATGCCAACTGCGTCATTGCCGTAGCCGGTATGGAAGGGGCGCTGGCAAGTGTGCTGGGAGGACTTGTGGATAAGCCGGTGATCGCTGTGCCCACATCTGTTGGGTATGGAGCAAGTATGCATGGCCTGTCAGCTCTTTTGACGATGATCAATTCCTGTGCTAACGGAATTGCCGTTGTGAATATTGACAATGGCTATGGAGCAGGATATATAGCAACACAGATCAACCGGATGGGATGCCGGGAGGAGGAAGACTGATGGAGAAAATTTTATATTTGGAATGTGCTTCCGGGATCAGCGGTGATATGGCGGTTGCGTCTCTGCTGGATCTGGGAGCTGACCAGAAGGTGCTTGAGCAGGTGCTTGGGAGTCTTCCGGTGGATGGCTTCGAGGTGGCTGTCAGCAGAGTAAAAAAGTCAGGGCTTGATGCATGCGACTTTTCTGTGAAACTGGACGAGGCTCATGAAAATCATGATCATGATATGGAGTATCTGCATGGACATACCCATCATGAGCATGGGGAGCATGGACATACCCATTATGAGTGTGCAGAGAATTCCGGCGGCGTTCATGAGTATACGGCACATGAGGTGTCTCATTCTCATACACATGCGCACAGAGGAATACCGGAGATTGAGAAAATTGTCCGGGATACGGAGATGACAGAGGGGGCGCGCTGCCTGACCATGAAAATATTCGGGATTCTGGCGGAAGCAGAGGCAAAGGCTCACGGTGTTCCCGTAAATGAAGTGCATTTTCATGAGGTGGGTGCGGTAGATTCCATTGTGGATATTGTAGCTGCTGCAGTCTGCCTGGATAATCTGGGAATCAAAAAAGCAGTTGTGCCGCAGCTCTGTGAAGGCAGAGGCTTTGTGCGCTGCCAGCACGGACTTCTTCCTGTGCCCGTACCTGCAGTATCCAATATTGTACAGGCACATGGCCTGAAGCTTCATATTACAGAAACCGAAGGAGAACTGGTGACACCTACAGGTGCTGCTATTGCAGCGGCCATCTGTACCGGGAATCATCTTCCGGAACGTTTTTCAATTGAAAAGATCGGCCTTGGAGCAGGTAAGCGTACTTATGACCGTCCAAGCCTTTTGCGTGCAATGATCATATGCCCGGATCATACGGAAAGGGAGCAGAAGGAATGCGGGGAGAAGGATATGATCTGCAGGCTGGAGACAAATATCGATGACTGTACAGGAGAAGCACTGGGCTACGTGATGGAACGGCTCCTTGAGGCTGGTGCAAGAGATGTCAGCTATACGCCGGTCTTTATGAAAAAAAACCGTCCTGCCTACCAGCTTAATGTGATCTGTATTCCGGAGGATGCCGAAAAGCTGGAAGAGATCATCTTCCGGGAAACGACAACGATCGGCATTCGGAAGATGGGCATGGAGCGTACCGTCCTGAAGCGTCAGATAAAAAAGACAGTGACTCCCTTTGGAGAGGCGGAAGTGAAGGAATGTACCCTGCCGGACGGTACGGTCCGCTGTTATCCGGAGTACCAGAGCGCTGCCGCACTGGCGAGGAAGAAGGGCATTTCCATTCAGGAGGCCTTTCAGGTCATTCAGGGATCGCTATGAACAGCAGCAGAGGGAGAAAAATTGACAGTATGATCGAGTGCAGAAAGAAGTGTATCAAATGAGTGAAAAAACAAAGACAGGCCTTGTCCTGGAAGGCGGCGCTATGCGTGGAATCTACACAGCAGGCGTTTTGGACGTACTTATGGAAAATGGGATTACATTTGACGGTGTGATCGGTGTCTCTGCAGGAGCACTGCACGGCTGTTCCTTTGTATCCGGGCAGAAGGGCAGAAGCCTTCGTTATTATATGAAATACCGCAGCGATAAGCATTTCATGAGTTTCTGGAATCTTCTGCGGACAGGAGATGTGGTAGGTGAGAAATTCTGTTATCACGATATTCCGGAGCGGCTGGACCCGTACGATTATGAAGCGTTCCTCAAATCCGATACGAAGTTTTATGCGGTCTGTACAAATCTGGAGACAGGCAGGGCAGAATATCTGCAGGTGAAAGATATGAGGAATGAGGTAGATATCATGCGTGCATCCGCATCCATGCCTTATGTATCCAGAATCGTTCATTTCCGCGGTATGAAGCTTCTGGACGGAGGGTGCGCAGACAGCATTCCTGTAAAAGCTTTTCGCCGGATGGGCTACAAACGAAACGTGGTAGTGCTTACCCGCCATGACGGATATGTCAAAAAGCCGGAAAATCCCAAATTTGTAAAAGCCTTTTACAGGAAATATCCGCACTTTGTAAAAACATTATGCAGAAGACATCTTGCCTACAACCGTACAATAGAAGACATTCATAAGCTGGAAAAAGAGGGAGATACATTTGTGATCCGTCCAAGTGTGGAGCTGACCATCGGCAGAATGGAAAAAGATCCGGCAGTGATCCGCGAAGTATACGAAATCGGCAGAAAGGATGCGGAGAAGAGACTGCCTGCCCTTTTAAAGTGGATAAGCGAAAAAGAAGAGTAAGATCAGCAGCGTCAGGAATAAAAACCGGCGCTGTTTTTTTGTGGTACTTTTTACGTGCCTTATGAAAGAAAATAATTATTTTACAAAAAAAGATATAAACATTTATATAAACAATTCAGAAAAGGTGGCAAAATTCATAAAAAGCTGGTATAATTTACTGCACTACCGGGATTCTGAAATACTTTGTGATTGGAGACAAATCATGAACACAATTCAATACGAAAGCCAGACAGAAAAGTGGGGCGTTTTTGAACTTTCCTGTTTGGGACCGGAAACGGGAAACCCTTTTGTCGAGCAGAAGATTTCTGCGGATTTTTATGCAGAAAACCAGACGGTGACAGTGAAGGGGTTTTACGACGGAGCCGGGATATATAAAGTCCGTTTCATGCCTTCTTTTGAGGGGAGGTATTGTTTTTGTGTCCGCGCATCGTTTCTGAAGGAAGAAGTGACCGGTGAATTTCTCGTGACATCTCCCAGGGAGGGAAATCATGGTCCTGTGCGTGTGGCAGGGACATACCATCTGGCCTATGAGGACGGAACTCCCTATTATTCTGTTGGAACCACCTGTTATGTCTGGGAACTTCAGTCTGACGAGCGGATTGCCCAGACGCTCAGGAGCCTGAAAGAGGCGCGTTTCAATAAAATCCGTTTCTGTATTTTTCCAAAACATTATGACTACAATCTGGGGGAACCCAGAAGCTATCCCTATGAGGGAACACCCATGGACAGCAGTGTCCTTACCAAAGAGAATTTTTCCTTTTATACGGGAAAAACGGAGGGAAACCACTGGGATTTTACAAGATTTCATCCCGCACATTTCCGGCATATTGAAACATGTATCCTGGAATTGCAGAAGCTTGGAATTGAAGCTGATCTGATCGTGATGCATCCTTATGACCGATGGGGATTTTCCTGTATGACAAAGGAACAGGATGATCTTTACTGGAAGTATGTGATTGCAAGATTTGCGGCATATCGAAATGTCTGGTGGTCACTTGCAAATGAATACGACCTGATGGAACATAAAACCATCGCAGACTGGGAACGCTATGCTGAAATTATCTGTAAAGAGGATAAATACAGCCATCTCCGTTCCATTCATAACTGCCACGGATTTTATGATTACAGCCGTCCGTGGGTGACGCACTGCAGCATTCAGAGACAGGAGCCGTATCTTTCTGCGGAATATGTGGATACCTGGAGAGCAAGGTATAAAAAGCCGGTGATCCTGGATGAAATCTGCTATGAAGGTAATATTCAGTTCGGATGGGGAAATATTGACGGTGAAGAGCTTCTGCGCAGATTCTGGGAAGCTGCTTGCCGGGGCGGCTATGCAGGGCATGGAGAGACGCTGATGAATCCGGAAAACGTACTGTGGTGGTCCCACGGAGGCGTGCTGCGCGGAGAAAGCCACAAACGATTCGGCTTCCTTTATGACATTCTTTGTGAGACACCGGGGTTGGGACTGGCACCCTATGACTGGAAATGGGACTGCGTATGCGCTGTGCCGGAATGTGAATTTCTGAAAAAAGTGAAATCCTATTATCTGTTTTATTACGGATTTACAAGACCGTGTTTTAAAGAATTTGAGATTGATCCGGAAACGGAATTCGAGATCGAAGTGATCGATACCTGGAATATGACCATCGAAAAGCAGGGAACAGGAAAAGGAAAGTTCCGTGTAGAGCTTCCGGGAAGAAAATATATGGCTGTCCACCTGAAAAAGACAAACTGCGAAAAATGTGAAAAATAAACGGCGAAGAATAAATTAAGGAGACTGAGAGGAGAAGAACTATGAAAGTTGGAATCGTATATACAAGTACAACACCGGAACTGATTCAGATGGTAAATGAGGAAATCCGGAAAAATCTGGGTGACCGGCCGGAGATCATGAATTATGAAGATCCGTCTATTCTTGCGGAGGTACGGGAACATGGCTATGTGACCGCAGGGGCTGCGGCCCGCCTTGTGGGCATGTATATGCAGGCTGTTTCTGACGGAGCGGATGCGGTACTGAACTGCTGCTCTTCCGTAGGAGAAGTGGCAGACGCCGCACAGGATATCGGAAGATATACAGGAATCCCCATTGTACGGATTGACGAAGAAATGTGCAGGGAAGCCGTACGCAGCGGAAGCCGGATCGGTGTCCTTGCAACACTGCCTACCACACTGGAGCCTACAAAGAATACGATCCTTCGCGCAGCAAGGGAGATGAACCGTCATGTGTCTCTGACAGACGGACTGATTGACGGAGCTTTTGGGATTGATCAGGAACAGTTTAAAGAAATGCTCTGCAGCAAAGCAGCCGAGATCAGTGATCGTGCAGATGTTATTCTTCTGGCACAGGGCTCGATGGCCTATGCGGAAGAGGTAATCCGGGAAAAAACCGGAAAACCGGTATTCTCCAGCCCGCGTTTCGGTGCATCCGCACTTCGCAGTGCTCTGGAAGCAAAAGGAATCAAATAGAATGAAAAACGGACAAGAAAAAGAGAAATGCAATCGAGAGGAGAACCAACATGCTGACTGATACAAAGAGATCACAATTTGCCAGGGTTTATCCACTGGATGGACTGGATGTAACATGGACATCGGGACTCTGGAAGGAGCGTTTTGATACCTGTGCCGAGAGTACGGTTCCCCAGCTTCAGCATATGTTTGAAAGCAAAGACATCAGCCATGTCGTAGAAAACTTCAAAATCTGTGCAGGAGAATCGGAGGGTGATTTTGACGGAACCGTATTTGGCGACGGAGATTTTTATAAATGGATGGAATCCGCCATCTACACGGCATACAAAACGGGCAAACAGGAGCTTCTGGATAAGATTGAGGAATATGTGGCGCTGATTGCCAAAGCCCAGCAGCCGGACGGCTATCTTTCCACAAAGCAGATCATTGGTGAAATGAAACACAACGGTGTTTCCAGAATGGGTGATATCAATGATTTTGAGGTATATAATTTCGGGCATATGTTTACTGCGGCGTGCCACCATAAAAGAATGACAGGAAAAGATACGTTCCTGAATGTTGCTGTCCGCACCGCGGATTATCTGGAAAACCTGTATGCAGAGGCAGAACGCCTGGGAGAAGTGAAAACGGCCGTATGCCCGTCTCACTACATGGGCCTGGTGGAAATGTACCGTACAACCGGAGACAAACGCTATCTGAATCTTGCCAAACGTGCCATTGCATTGCGCGACAGCGTGAAGGACGGCCTGGATGACAATCAGGACAGGATCCCCCTAAAGCAGCATGACAGGATCATCGGACATGCGGTACGAGCCAATTACCTGTATGCCGGTGTTGCGGATCTTTGTATGGAGGAAATGGATGAAGAATATCTGGAGGTCCTGCATAAGGTCTGGAGAAGCCTGGTAGATAAAAAACTGTATCTGACAGGCGGATGCGGTGCGCTGTACAACGGTGCATCCCCCTACGGCAATTTCTTCATCCATCAGATCGTTCATCAGGCATACGGCTATGAGTATCAGCTTCCCAATATTACTGCCTACAACGAGACCTGTGCGTCTCTCGGCGGTGTTTTCTGGGCATACCGGATGTTTCAGCTTGAACCGGAAGCAGAGTATTTTGATGTGCTGGAACGGATGATGCTGAATACCAATCTTGCGGCACTGAGCATGGACGGCAAGCGTTTTTTCTACGAAAATATGCTGAGAAGAACGAAGGAACTGGACTTTGAACTGATCTGGCCCCGTACCAGAAGCGAATATATTTTAAGTTACTGCTGCCCGCCAAATCTTGCCAGGACTGTGGCACAGTCCAGCGAGTATGCCTATATGGTTTCTGCTGACAGTGTTTGGACAGGCATGTACGGGGCAAACAGAGCCAATATCCGTCTGGAAAACGGTGCGTCCTTTGTTCTTGTACAGGAGACGGAATATCCCTTCCGGGGAAGCATCCGGTTTACGGCAGAGCAGGTAAAATCAGCAGTGCCATTTACCCTGAAGGTACGGATCCCCGGATGGGCAAAGAGCGGCTTCATCCGGGTAAACGGACAGGAACGGAAGATTACACCGGAGGAATCCGGTACATATCAGGAAATCTTGATTGAAGTCCCTGAAAAGATGGACGTACAGTTGCTGCTTGATATGCCGGTGCGTTATACCGTAGCGAACAATATGGTAGAGGAAACGGCGGGACAGGCCGCTATTGAGTGCGGACCTCTTGTATATTGCTGTGAAGGAACAGACACGGAAGCGGAGAGTCTGGACGATCTTTATCTGGATCTGAAAGCGGATTTTCAGGAGACCGACTTTGATATCGAAGGAAGAACAGTCAAAGCTTTAGAGACGGAGCAGTATTGTCTGGATCGTTCGGGCTTTGACAGAAAAGCACTCTATCAGACACTTTCCTATCAGGGAATGACGAAAAAGCCGGTGCGTTTTATCCCGTATTTTGCATGGGACAACCGGGAGTTCGGTGAGATGCGTATCTGGTTCCCGATAGCTTATATTGAGTAAAAACAGAGAAGTACGGCATGAGGAGGAAATCATGACAGAATTGAAAAAATTACCTGTAAAGACTCTTGCAGAGCTGGGCTGCCCGGATGCAAAACGGGCAGAAAAACTTTTGCAGCAGAGTCTTCAGGGATTCGAAAAAAAGATCATTGTTCTGGATGATGATCCTACAGGAGTCCAGACAGTGCATGATATTTCTGTTTATACGGACTGGGAGGAAGAGTCGATCCGTCAGGGATTTCTGGAGAAAACCACCATGTTTTTTATCCTGACAAATTCCCGCAGTTTTTCCGAGGAGGAAACGGTGCGTGTCCATCGGGAGATCGCACAGCGTATCTGCAAAGTTTCGAAAGAATTGGGAAAGGAATTTTTCCTGATTTCCAGAGGTGATTCCACGCTTCGCGGACATTATCCGCTGGAAATGGATGTTCTCAGGGAAGAATTAGAAAAAGAGGGAAATCTCTGCGTAGACGGAGAAATCTTATGTCCGTTTTTTCCGGAAGGAGGACGTTTTACCTTTGGAAATGTTCATTATGTGAAAGAAAAAGACAAGCTTGTCCCTGCAGGAATGACGGAATTTGCAAAAGACAAGACCTTTGGCTATCAGGCATCTGATTTGAGAGAATATGTGGAAGAAAAGACAAAAGGGAAATCCCCGGCTGTTTCCTGCATCACCATTTCCCTGGAAGAACTGCGGGCTTTTGACACAGACGGCATCCTCCGGAAGCTGCTTGGTGCGACTGATATGGCAAAGGTAATCGTAAATGCAGTGACATATGAGGATTTGAAAGTATTCTGTTCGGTTCTGGCCCTTGCTGTGAAGGAAGGAAAGCATTTTCTTGCAAGAACAGCAGCAGCGCTTCCGAAAGTAATCGGGCAGATTTCCGACAAGCCCCTTTTGTCAGGAGAAGATTTGGTGAAATCTGAGAAAAACGGCGGTATCGTGCTGGTTGGTTCCCATGTAAAAAAGACAACGGATCAGTTGAACTGTTTGAAGAAGTCGCACAAGAACCTGGAATTTATGGAGTTTGATGTCAATACATCCTTTGAGGAGGGCGGGCTGATCACAGAGGTTGAAAAAACTGTAAAGAAGGCAGAAGATTGTATCTTAACGGGGCGGACAGCCGTGATCTATACCAGCAGAACTCTTCTGGCACCTGAGGCCATGGATAAAGAAGCGCTCCTGAAAATTTCTGTTGAGATTTCGGAGGCTGTAACCAGCATTATCGGCAAGCTTACGATTAAGCCAAGATTCATTATTGCCAAAGGCGGAATTACCTCCTCCGATGTCGGAACCAAAGCACTCCGCGTGCAGAAAGCAACGGTCATGGGGCAGGCAAAGAAGGGAATCCCCGTCTGGATGACAGGTGCGGAGAGCAAATTTCCGGGAATGCCTTATGTGATTTTCCCGGGAAATGTAGGGGAGGTCTCTACCCTGCGGGAGATTGTGGAAGAATTGACGTGATCTGAGCTGATCTATATGACGAACCCAAAATATGAAAAAACAGAAATTATAGATAAATTTGAGGAAAGCGAGGGATTTCCATGAGAAAAGTAATCATTTCCCTGGCGCCTGTAGCGGCAGGGACAAGTGTGGATGCAGTGAAGCTGGCTGAAGATGTGGAAAAAAGCGTACGGGCGGGTGCGGCCATGTGCCACCTGCACTGCCGGAAGCCGGACGGAAGCCTGACACCGGATATTTCTTATATGACTGAGTGTTTTGAAGAAATCCTGAAGAGGACAGACGTGGTGGTACAGGCATCCACAGGCGGCGTTTCCGGCATGAACATTCAGGAAAGATGCAACCCGCTGGATTATGAGAAGGTGGAGAGTGCGTCCCTGAACGGCGGCAGCACCAATCTTGGAGAGGCTGTATACATCAACTCTTTTGAGGATATCCGCTATTGTGCGGATGCGGTATATCAAAGAGGGATTCTGCCGGAAACAGAGGTGTTTGATATCGGAATGCTCTATAATATGGAGCTGGTAAAAAGGGAACAGCCTTTTGCCGAACCGCAGCTTTTTAACCTGGTATTCGGACATAAGGGAGGCATGCAGCCAACCCCGGAAATGCTCAGTGCATTTCGTTCCTTTGTGCCGTCAGATGCTCTTTGGGGTGTTACTCATTTTGGAAGGGATAACTGGACCTTCCTTGCTATGGCGATTGCCATGGGAGCAACGGTGGTGCGTGTGGGATTTGAAGACAGTGCTTACCTTTCTGATGGCGTGAACGCAGAGTATAATTATCAGGTTGTAGAGAAATTGGCTGTCCTGATACGGGCCATGGGCCTGGAACCTGCCACACCGGATGAAGCAAGGGAGATTTTGAAGCTGAAGGGGCATAACTGCTGAATGCAGGTATTGCCGTAAAGGAAAGTTGATTAAGGAAAAATGGAGGTTTCAGGGATGCTTGAGATCAGAAAAATCTATATGGATTATGAAAGAAACCCGGAAGGCGTGGCAAAAATGCCGCAGTTTGGCTGGGAAATCGGCAGTGACAGAAAGAATGTGGTGCAGCACGCTTATCAGCTTCAGATCGGAGAAGATGAGACGTTTGGCTCTCTTCTCTATGACAGCGGAATGATCACGTCAGATGAATCTGCACATGTTTTTGCGGAAGGCGTCCGACCGGAAGCTGCAAGGAGATATTATGTGCGGGTGCGCGTGAATGACGGAACGGAAGAAAGCGGCTGGAGTGAGACAGGAAGCTTTGTGACTTCTCTTATGGAAGAGCCGTGGAAGGCACCGTTTGTTTCCGGAGAGACAGATGATTCGTATAAAGAGGTTTCCAAAGGAACGTATGTCCGCGGATTGTTTGAGGTAAAAAAAGAAATCAAAGAAGCGTATGCCTATACGACTGCACTTGGACTGTATCAGTTCTATTTAAACGGGAAAAAAGTAGGGGAGGATGAGATGACTCCCGGCTGGACATCTTACCGGAGACATCTTCTTTACCAGACGTATGATGTGACCGATTGTTTGAAGGAGGGCGCAAACGTGGCGGGTGCCAAGCTGGCTGCCGGCTGGTACAAAGGCGTCATGGGCCTTACGAAATCCAGAAACAACTATGGTGATCAGACAGGCTTTGCCATGCAGATCGTGATCCGTTATCAGGACGGAGAAGTGGAAACGATCTGTACGGATCCGTCCTGGAAGGGCTGTGATTCTCCTGTGGTTTTTGCGGAAATCTACGACGGGGAAATATATGATGCTTCCCTGGAGATTCCGGGATGGGCAGCCGACGAGGTGCCGGTAGGTACCTGGAAGGATGTACAGATCGTACCTTTTGATGTGTCCGTACTGCGCGCACAGAGCGGCGCAAGAGTCCGGGTTATGGATGAGCTTCCTGCAAGGAGAATCTTTACAACACCGAAAGGAGAACAGGTCGTTGATTTCGGACAGAACCTGGCAGGGCGCATCCGGGTGACTGCCAGCGGAAAACCAGGGGATGTGATCGAGCTGCATTGTTTTGAAATTCTGGATAAAGACGGAAATGTCTATCTGGATAATCTGCGGAAAGCCAAAGCGACGATGAAATATACTTTTGCGAGGGAAGAAACGGTCACATGGCATCCCACCTTTACGTATATGGGCTTTCAGTATGCCATGATCGTTTCCTGGCCGGGAGAGGCAAAGCCGGAAAATTTTACGGCATACACTCTTCATTCCAAAATGGAAAGCACGGGAAATATTACCTGTTCCCATCCGCTTCTGAATCAGCTTCATCACAATTACCTGTGGGGCCTGAAGGGAAATTTCCTGGATGTTCCTACGGACTGCCCGCAGAGGGACGAACGTCTGGGATGGACAGGAGATGCCCAGATCTTCTGCAGGACTGCGACATATCTGATGAATACGTATACGTTTTATAAAAAATGGCTTCGTGACCTGGAGGTGGATCAGACACCGGAGGGAGGCGTTCCCCATGTAGTTCCCAACATTGAAGAGGGACGGACAGACGGTAACTGGCTTCTGAGTCAGGGCCCTCATTCCGCGGCCGCGTGGGCAGATGCCGCAGTGATCAATCCGTGGACGATGTATCTTATGTACGGGGACAAAGCTATTCTTGAGAAGCAGTACGAAAGCATGAAGGGCTGGATCAATTTCATGAGAGCCCATTCAGAGGATAACATCTGGAATTATAAGCTGCAGTTCGGGGACTGGGTGGCGCTGGACGCAGAAGAGGGAAGCTATTTCGGCGCAACGCCCAATGATCTGACGTGTACGGCTTATTATGCATATTCGACAGGCTTGTTTGCAAAGATGGCAAAAGCTCTCGGAAGAGAGGAGGCACAGGAGTATGAGCAGCTCTATGATGCCATTGTTAAAAAATTCCAGGATACTTTTTTTGATGAAAATGGTATCATGACAGCACAGACGCAGACAGCCCATATCGTTGCACTGTACTTTAGGCTGACACCGGAGAAATACATAGAAAAGACGGTTGAAGGCCTGAAACGTCTTCTGGATAAGGAGAACGGACATCTTGTGACAGGCTTTGTGGGCACGCCGTATTTCTGCCATGCACTGAGCCAGAATCACTGTGTAAAAGAGGCGTATGATCTGCTTTTGAAAGAAGATTTTCCGTCCTGGCTGTATCAGGTGAAGATGGGGGCTACCACTATCTGGGAGCACTGGGACGGTATTAAGGAAGACGGCAGTATGTGGAGTGCGGATATGAATTCCTTTAATCATTATGCATATGGTGCGATCGGGGAATGGATGTACCGTGTCATGGCAGGAATCGAAGCTGATGAAAGTGCTCCGGGCTTCCGGCATAGTGTGATTTATCCGAGAATCGGAGGCGGATTAAGCTATGTTGACGGCAGTTATCATTCCGTTTATGGCGAGATTCGCGTGAAATGGGAAGCAGAGGGAAGCAGGACGGTTCTTACCGTACAGATTCCGGCAAATACTACTGCCAGCGTCCGCCTGGATGAAGCTTCGGAAGTTACGGAAGCGGCTGGGCTGGCCTTTGTAAAGAAAGAATGCTATATGGAGGCACAGGCGGGTTCCGGAACATATCGGATCGTATTTGAAAGAAATGTATAAAGAACTCTTGTATAAAATGTGATGGTTTTGCAAATCAGGAGAAACGGAGGAAGAAGCATGGAAACGAAGGGAAAACTCCAGATATGCAGGAACTGGTGGAGGCGCCGCAGCATCCAGGATCAGATATTCATCTCCATGCTTCTGGTTGCCGTTATTTCTATTTTTGTGCTTGGTAATGTGGCGTATCAGAAATCTGCGGAGGCCATTGAAGAAAACTACCGGAAATCTTATGAATCCACTTTACGGAATTCCAGCAGGGTCATGGATATGAATCTGAATACGATTATTGAGGTTGTGAGAGGATTTCTCACGGATAAAAATCTTCAGGATGTACTGGAAAACGGAGGGGATTATCCGGGATATAAGTTTTCCAGCAGTGACCAGCAGAGAATTGAAGAGACGGCAGAGGTACTGTCTACGCAGCATATATGGGTGAACAGCATTGTTTTTATGGATCTCTACGGACATTATTATCAATTGAACAATGTAAACAGAGGAACCTATGAATTTTACCAGTATTATTCTGCCCACAGCTTTCTGGATGAGGAATGGAGCGGTGCAACAAAAGAAGCAAACGGAAAGGAGCTGTTTTTCGGCGGAAATGTGATGGGAATCGGGGATGACAATGTGTTCAGCATGACAAAGTACCTTATCAACCCTTCTACCAGGCAGCCGATGGGGTATCTGGTGGTGAACCTGAGCAGACGTTTGATCGGCCGGTCCTTTGTGGTGAGCGGAACGAGCTACCAGTCCAATCACTATATGGTCGTGGACAAAAGCGGTCAGATGGTGTATTTTGACGGTCCGGAGGAGGTGCAGGAGGAGATTGTCCGAAACTACCTGATGCAGGAAACAAACCGTGAATATGTTTTTTCAGATGTCAGGAACTCCACCACCGGCTGGAATATTGCCAATGTGATTGAAAAGAATGAATTGAGCCAGGACAGCAAAAATATCCGCACCACCGTGTTTGTCTGCGGCGGATTGATCATCCTGCTGTGCTTTGTCTGCGCCCGGCTTATCTCCAGGAGCATTACACGTCCCCTGAATCAGCTTGAGAATGTCATTTCCCGGGTTGGCGAAGGGGAACGCCATATCACGGAGAAATTCGATGACAGTGAAGTTGGCATGATAGGCAGTAAATTTAAAGAGATGGTTAATACGAACCTGGAGTTGTCGGAGCATTTGATGGCAGTACAGCTCAATGAGCGTGAGGCAGAGATTCTGCTCCTTCAGTCACAGATCAACCCGCACTTTTTATACAATACTCTGGATTCCTTATATTTTGTGGCAATCGTTCATGGCGATGACCAGATTGCAGATATGATCATGGCACTGTCAAATAATTTCAAACTGTCTCTGAACAGAGGGAATAAATACATCACGGTGCGGGATTCAGTCAAATGGATCCGGGAATATATGAAGCTGCAGAATATGCGTTACAACAACCGATTCGAAATGGAGGAGGATATCCAGGAAGAAATCATGGAGAAAAAGACCCTTACATTTATCCTGCAGCCATTTGTGGAAAATGCCATGTATCATGGCCTGGAACCGAAGATCGGAAGAGGGAGAATTGCTCTCCGTGGATGGCAGGAGGGTCAAACGCTGGTGTTTACCATAGAAGATGACGGTGTCGGCATCGAAGACCTTTCTCTTCTTGAAGGAGGCTACGGTGTGCGCAATGTCCGCGAACGAATCCGTCTGCATTACGGTGAAGAATACGGGGTTCAGGTAGAGAGCAGCAGGGGAGCAGGAACGAAGGTGACCGTTACGGTTCCGATAGAAAAGTAGGAGAAAGTTTTATGTATCGTATGGTAGTAGTAGACGACGAGTATATCGTTGTTGAGGGAATTAAAGCAATGATCAGGCGCCAGAACCCGGACTATGAGGTGGTTGGCTGGGCATATGACGGGATTCATGCACTGGAAGTGATCCGCGAACAGAACCCGGATCTGGTGATCACGGATATCCGTATCCCGGGGCTGGACGGACTATCCCTGGTGGAGACAGCCAGGGAATTCTGCCCGGATACAGTATTTATTGTGATCAGCGGCTACACGGAATTTGAATATGCAAGGCGTGCCCTGGCTCTTGGAGTGCGGGGCTATATCGACAAACCGGTCAGTATGGATAAGCTGGATACGGTACTGAAGCGGTTTGAACGGGAGCAATCCCGTTCGAGAGAAGAAAATGACAGTTTTTTCTCTAAGAAACGAAGGGAACATGAAGAACTGGAAAAATTGTTTGATAAGAGCATACGCAGCATTACTGCGGGTGAGGAAGATGAGTTTCACAAATGTGCGGATTCTTCCGTGGAAAAGATGAAGGAGCTTTATAAGGATCTTTCGGATTTCCGCAGGGAGCTTTATAAATATCTGTGTGTGATCAGCGATATTCTCATTGAAAATAAGAGTCAGATTTCCAGAGAATCCCTGGTTTCTTTTAAGGAGATGGAAAAGCAGCAGACGATTCAGGAGGTGTGCTCTTACGGCGAACGGGTGATTTCCGATATCAGCAAGCACATTGCTGCGGATAAGACGGGAAGCAGTCACAGGGTCATTCTGGAACTGCTGGAGTATATCAATGAGCATTATCATGAAGACATCGGACTGAATGAGCTGGCAGACAGGGTGAAGATGAGTACGGCTTATTTAAGTGTGCTTTTTAAGACGGAAGTAGGAACCTCTTACGTGAAATACCTGACAGATCTGCGTGTCCGCCAGGCAAAGAAACTTTTGAAAGAAGGGTATAAGGTTCATGAGGTCAGCGGGATGGTAGGATACAGCAATTACCGGTATTTCTGCGATATTTTTAAGAAACACGAAGGGGTGACGCCCAACGAATACAAAGGGAAAATCTGGGGCAAAAGCTAATGGCCGGGGATATTGTGCATAGTGACGAAAAATATATAGAAAAACAGACGGGACATAAAAAATCTGTACAAAATCCAAAAAATTACCCACTAGAAAATTAAGGCGAAAATGCTATGATTATCTTATCAGAAAATTCCCGGGGAAATAAAAAAAGATAACGGAGGTTCAAAATGAAAAAGAAAGTTTTAGCTGCATTTATGGCTGCATTAACAGTAACGGCAATGCTTGGGACACAGGTAGTAAGCGCATCTGATTTTTCAGGAGAGGATCCGCAGATTGAGAAAAAAATCAAAATCCTGACCATCTGGGCAGAAGACAATGATAACGGTATTCTTCTTAACAAAATCTGTGAAGACTATCAGAAAAACGTAAACCCGAACTTTGACTGGGAATATGAAATGGTTTCCGCAGATAACCTTCAGCAGAAGATCGCTACACTGGCAGCATCCAATGACCTTCCTGACCTGTTCGCGTATGAAGCAGGTGCTCCGCTTGTAACCCTGATCGATTCCGACAAGCTGGTAAATGTTTCCGAATTCCTTGCAGAAACAGGAACAGAGCAGTACTTAAATGCAGGTGCAGGCGAACTGATGAAAGGCTTATCCGGAACAGAAGATCTGTATGACCTTCCTCTCGGACTGAATGTAGAAGGCTTCTGGTATAACAAAGCTCTGTTTGAAGAAGCTGGCTGTGAAGTTCCTGCTACATGGGAAGAGTTTGATGCAGTTCTTGCAAAATTAAGCGAAGCAGGCATTCAGCCTCTGACAACCGGCGGTTCTGACAAATGGGGTGCAACCCGTCTGATCAATGCATATGCAGTAAGAACCATGGGCAACGACATTATGACAAAAACTGCAAACGGCGAAGTTCCTTATACAGAAGAAGGACTTGTTGCTGCAGCAGATAAGATCGCTGAGTGGGCAGAAAAAGGCTACTTCGGCGAAGGTATCACCACGGTTGATATGAACACAGCAGGTTCCATGCTGATGAGCGGCAAAGCTGCCATCTTCTACAATGGTTCCTGGTTTACACAGAACCTGACAGACGAGTCCCAGAACCCTGCAGGCAAAGACGGCATCGGATTCTTCAATATCCCGGTTGCTGATGAGTCTGTAAGCTCTGCTACTTCCTACTCCATGAACTGCGGAAATATCCTTGCTATGGATAAAGCCAAATATGACGATGGTACCAAATGGTTCCTGAAATACTTCATGGAAAACATGGGTAACCTGGCAATGGAAGAAATGGGAACCGTAAAAGGCTATACATATGAAACAGCAGCAGAAGATATGGATCCGTATACCTCTCTTGTACTTGCTGAGATCGACAAATCCACCGAAGGTTTTGCATGGTGGGAAGCAAAGATGGTAAGTGAAGTTTCCAAGATTGCACAGGAAAATGTTCAGCCTCTGTTAAACGGCGAAATGACCGGTGAAGAATACATGCAGTCCATCCAGGACGTACATGATATGCAGTAATTTCTAGGGTTCGAACATCCAGGCAATTGACGCCATAGGATAATAGAAGGAGTGTTTGGACGGTCTGTCTGAACACTCCTTTTCTATGAAAAGGGGGATATGGAAACTATGAAAAAAGTTTTAGGAAATAAAAAGGCGATCGCACTTTTCGTAGTGCCGGCGCTTATTTTATACACGGTCATTGTAATGGTTCCGGTTATCTGGTCCCTGTATTATTCATTCTTCAGCGGCAGCCCGGGACTTCAGTGGGAGTTTGCAGGTTTTGAGAACTATGCAAGACTGTTCAGGGATAAAAACTTCTTTAATTCCCTGACTGTCAATTTTAAGTATATCGCGGTCGTAACCGTGGGACAGGTTGGTTTGGGACTTCTTCTTTCCTTAATGTTCAAATTCTGGCTTAGACGCTGCAAGACCATTATCCGTACACTGGTGTTTTTCCCGGTGGTACTTCCTACTGTTGCAGTCGGTCAGCTTTTTGCGAAAATTTATGAGATTCAGCCAAATTACGGCCTGCTGAACAGCTTTTTAAGCGCGGTCGGCCTGCAGGGACTGGTTCAGCCGTGGATCGGACAGGCAAGCACCGCACTCTGGTGCCTGTGTATCATGGATATATGGGTAGCCATGGGATTCTATTCCGTTATTTTCTACGGAGCACTTCTGGATATTCCGGATGATATCATGGAAGCGGCAAGGATCGACGGAGCCGGAAGCTTTGCCATGTTCAAGAGCATTCTTCTCCCGCTTCTCCGCCCGATGATCATCACCAGCCTTGTATTCAGCTTCTCCGGTACGGTGAAGATGTTTGAGTCTGCCATGGCCCTGACAAACGGCGGCCCCGGATCTGCAACGAAGTCTCTGTCCATGTACATGTATGACGTATCCTTTACCTATAACAAGGTTGGCTACGGAAGTGTGATCGCGATCGTGATCTTCCTGATCTGTGTACTTGGATCATTTATCATTAACAGATTTGACGTGAAGGAATAAGGAGGCTGGAATCATGAAAAAAGCAAAATCAGGATTAAGAGGAATTATTATTTTCTTCATTTGTGTCATTGAGATTTATCCGCTTTTCTGGATGCTGACGGCTTCCTTTAAGCAGCAGTCTGAGTGGAGTGAAAAACCGGCCTATGCATTAAACAGCGGTTTTTATGTACAGAACTATGTGGATGCATGGACGAGAGGCCATATGTCCACCTTCTTTAAGAACAGTTTGATCACAACACTTGTTTCTCTGGTGTTCATCGTCATTTTTTCCGTAACCGTAGGCTTTGCGGTGACAAAGATGAAATGGAAATTCCAAGGGGCGGTTGCCCGGTATTTCTCTTTCGGTATTATGATTCCGGTTGCCATCGCATTGATTCCGCTGTTCCAGATCTACAGCAGAATGGGAATCCTCAATACGAGAACCTGTCTGATCCTGACGTATATCGCGTTCGGTCTGTCCCTGTCCATCTATCTGGTAACAGGTTATCTCCGGTCTTTCCCGGATGAGCTGATGGAAGCGGCAGTTATTGACGGATGCGGGATTTATCGTCTGATGTACTATGTGGTTGTGCCTCTGATGAAAAATGCAATTGTTACCGTACTGGTACTGCAGTTCTTCTTCAAATGGAATGACCTTCTGTTTTCTATGACCTTTATCAGCGACTCTTCTCTGAAAACGGTGCAGACAGGGCTTCTGTACTTCTCCGATGAGTTTGGCTCCAAGAACTGGGGCGCAATCTTTGCGTCCGTATCCATGAGTGTATTCCCGATGCTCATTTTGTATACGGCGCTGAATAAGAAAGTTATGGAAGGTATGACAGCAGGTGCTGTAAAGGGCTGATGTTTATGGAAAATGAAAAAATAAAGAACTATGAACGTATGCTCCGTGATTTTGTGATGGAGCATACGGAGGATGTGCTGAAGCAGCCGCGGAGCTTTATCCGCTATCCTTTTATTGACCCGGGATCCGTTTATGACGGAAATGTGTGGGACTGGGATACCTACTGGTCTGTCTATGGATTCTTAAATCTGGCGGACCGGTATGAGAACCCGGAAATGAAGGACCGGCTCGTGGAACATGCCAGAGGGAATATCCGGAACTTTTTTGATCATCAGCTGGAGGATGGCTATATTCCTATGATGATCGAGGTGGCGGACTGGCCGGAGCCTTACCTGAACATGCGTCACAAAGAAGGCGTTCTCATGAATATGCATAAACCGTTTTTATGCAGCCAGATCTGTCTCATCAGTGATTATACGGGAGATTATTCCTGGGCAGAGTGCTTTCTGGACGGGATTTTGAAATATTTTCATTGTTATGACAGATATTATTTTTATGAGAACTGCGGGCTTTATGTATGGCGGGATGATATCATGATCGGAATGGACAATGATCCCGCTACCTTTGGACGTCCGGCCTTTTCCACAGCGAATATTTATCTGAACAGCTTTATGTGCGTGGAGCTTGCCGCTGCGTCAAAAATCTTTCAGATCTTTGACCAGGGTGAGCTGGGAGAGCATTTCCTGAAGAAAAGAGAAAAACTGATCACAGCGATTCAGGAAGAATGCTGGGATAAGCGCGATCAGTTCTTTTATTCCGTGGATGCGGACATTAAAACAAGAAAATATGACTGGTTCCATCAGGGCCTTGGCGTTTTCTGGAAGACACTTCCGATCAAGGTACGCGTCTGGTCCGGCTTTATTCCGATGTATGCAGGAATTGCAACAAAGGAGCAGGCGGCAGCACTTGTAAAGCATATGTTTGACGAGGAGACTTTCGGAAGCGATTACGGGTTGACGACTCTGGCAAAGGATGAGAAAATGTTTGATCTGTCCGTAACCAATAATCCTTCCAACTGGCTCGGCCCGGTCTGGCTGGTTGCCAATTATGTGGTATTCCGGGGACTGATGAATTACGGATACCGCAAAGAAGCAGAGACCATCTGTGAACGGACGATGATGCTTCTGGGAAGGGATCTGGAAAAGACGGGATGTCTTCATGAATATTACGATCCGTTTACCGGAGAACCGATCATGAACGGAGGCTTTATCAACTGGAATATTCTGGGACTGAATATGCTGGACGAGCTGAACGGAAAAGAGCCGATGTGTTTGAAATAAGGGGAGAAAAGGATGATTCAGAATCCCATATTAAGAGGTTTTTGTCCTGATCCCAGTATTGTGAGGGTGGGCAGGGATTATTTTATTGCAGTTTCTACGTTTGAGTGGTGGCCGGGCGTGCGGATCTATCACTCCACTGATTTAGAGCATTTTCAGCAGTTGCCGTCGCCTCTGAACAGGGCGGAGCAGCTAAGCCTTGTGGGAAATCCCGACTCCGGCGGAGTATGGGCACCGGATCTTTCCTTTGACGGAAAGCGGTTCTGGCTGGTTTATACGGATGTGAAGACCAGGAACGGGGGCCTGTTCAATACCCACAATTATCTCGTCCGGACAGAGGATATCCGGTCAGGTGTCTGGTCTGCTCCTGTGTATCTGAACAGTACCGGTTTTGATCCTTCCATTCTGCATGATACGGATGGAAAGATGTATCTTGTGAACATGGTAAACGGATTTAAAGGGGTTTTGGTACAGGAATATGACCCTGAGAAGGAATGCCTGGTGGGAGAAGCGAAGAATGTCTATCCCGGCACCGGAAGAGATTTTACGGAGGGGCCGCATATCTACCATATCGGGGATTGGTATTATCTGATGATGGCGGAAGGAGGAACTGCCTATGAACACTGCGAAACAATGGCACGGGCAAAATCCATCTGGGGCCCTTATGAGGCAGACCCGGAAAATCCGGTACTAACCTCTGAAATGGAGAACGAACATGCTCTTCAGAAGTGCGGCCATGCGGATCTGGTGCAGACCCAGACGGGAGAATGGTATCTGGTACATCTCTGTTCCCGGCCGCCGAAGGGAACAAAGCTTAGTGTCCTTGGCAGAGAAACTGCGCTTCAAAAAGTCTGCTGGAATGAGGAAGGATGGCTGCGGCTCTCCTGCGGCGGACGTTATGCGCAGAGAGAGACAAAAGAGCCTGAAGGGCTGGAAGCCATGGCAGAGATTCCGGTAAAAGATAAAGAGGATTTTGACGGGATTGCAGTCCCTGGAGCGGAATTTTCCTCTCTGCGGATTCCGGCAGAGGGGTATACAAGCCTGACAGAGCGCCCGGGATATTTGAGGATGTACGGCCAGGAATCCCTGAATTCCAGATTTCGTGTAAGCATTGTTGCCAGACGGCAGACAGAATATCACTGTATGGCTGAAACAGCACTGGAATTTTGTCCGGAGTGCCCGGAACAGGCGGCAGGGCTGGCGTATCTGTATGATACAAGAAATTTCTTCCTGCTGCTGAAGACTGCGGATGAAACAGGAAGGCCTGTACTGGTTCTGCTGAAAAGCGACAGAGGAAACGTTACCGGAGAGGCGGAAATACCCTGTCCGGAAACCGATGGAATCGTATATCTGCGGGCGGAAACCTTTGACAGCGGCTTAAAGGTAAGATTTCTCTATTCCGCAGACGGAGAGCAGTATGCGGTTCTGAAAGAAGAAACCACGGAGATTCTTACGGATGAACACTGCATCGGATTTACAGGCGCACACTTCGGGATGTACTGCCATGATATGACAGGAAGAAGGAAGGCAGCGGATTTTGACTATTTCCGGTATCGTGTTTTATAATGCTTTAAATGTTTATAAAATTATCGCTTTAATTTGACAAAATATTTGTTGCCAAACCGACTGACTTCATGTATAATAGTCAGAAATGATATTTGGATGAGGAAAATACAGAATCTTACAATGGTGTACAATGGCGTACAGTGGAAGGGCCGGAGTATGCCATTTTCTTTTTAGAGGCTTATTAGCTGAATCTGCTATTTTTTTCCCGATATCGCAACATATTATCTATAAGGATGAGGGAGGTAACTTATGTTAGAAACGATTACAAATGTCATTAACAGCATTGACAGCTTTGTCTGGGACTGGTGGATGATCATTCTGCTTCTGGGCACACACATTTTTATGACGATCCGTACAGGCATTATTCAGAGAAAGGTCGGAACGGGTATCCGTCTTTCCGTAGCCAAGGATCCGGATGCGGAAGGAGAGGTAAGCCAGTTCGGCGCACTGACCACAGCTCTTGCATCTACCATTGGTACAGGTAACATTATCGGTGTCGGTACGGCCATTGCCCTTGGAGGTCCCGGAGCGGTTCTCTGGTGCTGGCTGACCGGTGTATTCGGAATCGCTACCAAATACAGTGAGTCCCTGATCGCAGTCAAATACCGTGTAAAGACAAAGGACGGACGTATGCAGGGCGGTGCCATGTATGCGCTGGAGCGTGGACTGAATATGAAATGGCTGGGAATGATCTTTGCGTTCTTCGGAGCGTTTGCATCCTTCGGTATCGGATGTGCGACACAGGTCAACGCCATTGCCACTGTCTGCCAGGAGAACTTAAATATCGCTCCTGTGATCATCGGAGTTGTAGTTGCAGTTTTGACAGCACTGGTTATTTTCGGCGGTATCAAATCCATTGCCAATGTATGTGAAAAGCTGGTTCCGTTTATGGCATTTTTCTATGTGATTGGCTGTGTGATTATTCTTGGAATCAACTACGACTTTATCATTCCGGCAATCCAGAAGATCTGTCAGCTTGCCTTTACACCAGGCGCAGCAGCAGGCGGTCTTGTAGGAAGAGGAATTATGATGGCAATGCAGTACGGCATTGCAAGAGGCCTTTTCTCCAATGAGTCCGGTATGGGTTCCGCACCTATCGCAGCAGCGGCAGCGCAGACAAGAAACCCGGTTCGTCAGGCGCTTGTTTCCAGTACAGGTACTTTCTGGGATACGGTAGTCGTATGTCTGATGACAGGTCTTGTTCTGGTTACCAGTATTATGAAGAATCCTTCTATTGATATGAGTACCGTTTCTGACGGCGGTATCCTGACAACCCTGGCATTCCAGCAGATCCCGGTTCTGGGACCGGTCATTCTGGTAGTAGGCATCATTTCCTTTGCCTATTCTACAGTTCTCGGATGGGCTTATTATGGGGAACGCTGCGTGGAATATTTTGCAGGAAAGAAGGGACTGATTCCTTATCGTGTGCTTTATATCGTGATCGCTGCGATCGCGCCTGTCGCATCCCTGAATCTGGTATGGACCATCGCAGATATCCTGAATGCGCTGATGGCCATCCCGAACTTAATTGCCGTACTTCTCCTGTCACCTGTCATTGTAAAAGAGACAAAGAAGTACATAAATAATCTGGATGCCAAAGATGATACGGAAATCCCGGTTGTTGATAAATAAAAATGACCTGAGCCGCTGCTTCGCAGAATCAGAAGTGATCTGCGCGGCAGCGGTTTTTTCTGAGGAGGACAGACAAATGAATATCAGGAGAGGAACGGTACGGGAGCATGCAGCCGCTGCAGAAGGCGCAGTCTGGTATCAGATGTGTCTGAGGTTTACGGAATGAGAACCTGGGAGAAGCGGTCCGCAAAAGAAGACGCCGGAAAAACCCTGGAGAAGTTTTTAAGGGAATCCGGCTTTTCCAGAAAGGAGATCAGCCGCCTGAAATTCCGGCAGCAGGGGATGACAGTGGACGGTCATCCCTGCCGGAGTACGGAGATATTGAAGGAAGGGCAGCGGATCAGTCTTCGTCTGGATGATGATACGGCAGCAGAATATGCGGTCAGAAAAGATCTGCCGGAGATCAGCATCTGCTATGAGGACAGGGATTTGCTTATTCTGGATAAGCCTTCCGGAATAAGCTGCCACCCGGGACGGGGCCATTTTGACGACAGCCTTGGCAGCCAGGCGGCATCCTATCTCCGGGCAAAGGGAGAAGGAAACACGCTGAGGCTGATCGGACGGCTGGATAAGGATACCTCAGGAGCCGTTGTTTTTGCAAAAAATCAGGCGGCATCCGCCAGACTCTGGAAGCAGAGGGAGGACGGAAGCTTTCATAAAACCTATACGGCACTGGTACATGGGATTTTGGAACCTGCGGAGGGGAGGATCTCGGTTCCTCTGGAGGCAGTGCCGGGTGTGAAAAACCGCATGAGAACAGCAGAAGAAGGAAAAGGGGCAGTGACCTGTTACCGGACAAGGAAAGTCTGTCATGCCAGCGGCAGGCAGGTGTCTTTTGTGGAATGCACTTTGGAGACGGGGCGCACCCATCAGATACGCGTCCATATGGCCTCACTCGGTCATCCGGTGCTGGGCGACCCTTTTTACGGACAGCCGGACGGGATGCCGCGTCTGTGCCTTCACGCAGAAAAAGTGGAACTTCGACAGCCTTTCACCGGAGAAGACATACAAATACAGATTTTTTCCCCTTTTTGCCAGTTAGACCTTGACTATTTTAGTAGAAGACCTTAAAATGATTATGTGCGTATAAAACATATTTTTATGTGTAAAGAACAAAAAATAGGAGGAAAATGTAAAATGGCAAAATGGGTTTACATGTTTACAGAAGGTAACGCAACTATGAGAAACCTTCTGGGTGGTAAAGGTGCCAACCTTGCTGAAATGACAAACCTTGGTCTTCCTGTACCGCAGGGCTTCACTATCACAACAGAAGCTTGTACACAGTACTATGAAGACGGAAGACAGATCAATGACGAGATCATGGGCCAGATCATGGAAGCGATCACCAAAATGGAAGGAGTTACCGGAAAGAAATTCGGTGACAAAGAAAATCCTCTGCTTGTTTCCGTTCGTTCTGGTGCAAGAGCATCCATGCCAGGTATGATGGATACCATCCTGAACCTTGGTTTAAATGAAGAAGTTGTTGAAGTATTAGCTGCCGGATCCGGCAATCCGCGTTGGGCTTGGGACTGCTACAGAAGATTCATCCAGATGTACTCTGACGTAGTTATGGAAGTTGGTAAGAAATACTTCGAAGAGCTCATCGACAAGATGAAAGCTGAAAGAGGCGTTACTCTGGACGTTGAACTGACAGCAGACGACCTGAAAGAGCTTGCTAACCAGTTCAAGGCTGAATATAAAGAAAAAATCGGCGCTGATTTCCCGACTGATCCGAAGGAACAGTTAATGGGTGCTATCAAAGCTGTATTCCGTTCCTGGGACAACCCGCGTGCAAACGTTTACCGTCGTGACAACGATATCCCGTATTCCTGGGGTACCGCAGTTAACGTACAGATGATGGCATTCGGTAACATGGGCGATGACTGTGGTACCGGTGTTGCATTCACCAGAGACCCGGCTACAGGAAACAACGGTCTGTTCGGTGAGTTCCTGACCAATGCACAGGGCGAGGACGTAGTTGCAGGTGTTCGTACACCTATGCACATTTCCGAGATGGAACAGAAATTCCCGGAAGCATTTGTTCAGTTTAAGAACGTTTGCAAGACTCTGGAAGATCACTACAGAGATATGCAGGATATGGAGTTTACCGTAGAGCACGGCAAGCTGTATATGCTTCAGACACGTAATGGTAAGAGAACTGCTCAGGCTGCTCTGAAGATCGCCTGCGACCTGGTAGACGAAGGAATGAGAACAGAAGAAGAAGCAGTTGCTATGATCGATCCGCGTAACCTTGACACCTTACTGCATCCGCAGTTTGATGCTGCTGCATTAAAGGCTGCTACTCCGATCGGAAAAGGCCTTGGCGCTTCTCCCGGAGCTGCTTGCGGTAAAGTTGTATTTACGGCAGATGACGCTGTAGAATGGGCAGAAAGAGGAGAAAAAGTCGTACTTGTACGTCTTGAGACTTCTCCGGAAGATATCACCGGTATGAAATCCGCACAGGGTATCCTGACTGTTCGCGGCGGTATGACTTCTCATGCAGCAGTTGTAGCCCGTGGTATGGGTGAGTGCTGTGTATCCGGCTGCAGCGAGATCGCTATGGACGAAGAAAACAAGAAATTCACACTGGCTGGCAAAGAGTTCCATGAAGGAGACTGCATCTCCATCGATGGTACTACAGGTAATATCTATGAAGGAATCATCCCGACCGTAGATGCTACGATTGCCGGTGAGTTCGGCAGAATCATGGCTTGGGCTGACAAATACAGAACTCTGAAGGTTCGTACTAATGCAGATACTCCGGCTGACGCTAAGAAAGCTGTTGAGCTTGGTGCAGAAGGTATCGGTCTTTGCCGTACAGAGCATATGTTCTTCGGCGAGGGACGTATTGATGCATTCCGTGAAATGATCTGCTCCACAACTGCTGAAGAAAGAGAAAAAGCACTTGAGAAAGTTCTTCCATATCAGCAGGAAGACTTCGAAGGTCTCTTCGAAGCACTGGAAGGCAACCCTGTTACCATCCGTTTCCTGGATCCGCCTCTTCATGAATTCGTTCCGACTGAAGAAGAAGATATCAAGAAACTTGCAGATGCACAGGGCAAGACCGTTGAGGAAATCAAGACAGTTATTGAATCTCTCGTAGAGTTCAACCCGATGATGGGTCATCGTGGATGCCGTCTGGCAGTTACTTATCCGGAAATCGCTAAGATGCAGACAAGTGCTGTTATCCGTGCAGCTATCAATGTGAAGAAAGCTCATGCTGACTGGAACATCAAACCGGAAATCATGATTCCGCTCGTTGGCGATATCAAAGAGCTGAAATATGTGAAGAAAGTTGTTGTTGAGACAGCAGACGCTGAGATCGCAGCAGCAGGCGCTGACCTGAAATATGAAGTTGGTACCATGATCGAGATCCCGAGAGCAGCTCTGACTGCAGACGAGATCGCTAAAGAAGCTGACTTCTTCTGCTTCGGTACAAACGACTTAACCCAGATGACTTACGGATTCTCCCGTGATGATGCTGGTAAGTTCCTGAACGCTTACTATGATGCTAAGATCTTCGAGAACGATCCATTCGCTAAACTCGATCAGACTGGTGTTGGTAAGTTAATGGAAATGGCTATCAAGTTAGGAAAACCGGTTAACCCGAACCTGCACATCGGTATCTGCGGTGAGCACGGCGGTGACCCGACATCCGTAGAATTCTGCCATAAGATTGGCTTAGACTACGTATCCTGCTCCCCATTCCGTGTGCCGATCGCAAGACTGGCAGCAGCTCAGGCAGCTATCAACGAGAAATAAGCAATGTTTTTATCCGGCCACCGGGGACTTTAGTCTCCGGTGGTTTTTTTTGGCGTTGGAGAAGTTGGGTTATATTGACACAGATGTGGTTTTTTTATATAATTATAATTAAGCTTGTATACTTTTTGAGTGAAAATATACAGATTTAGAAAATAAAGGAAAAATCGGAAGAGTCTTTGGCTGACAATCATAGTTGCATCGGATATACCCCTGTGAAAATGGATCTAAGAAATACCTTTTTCATCAGATATCGTAGGAGTGTATGGTTTTTCTCTATGTTTTCAGATGAATGAAAGGATACATTTTTATATGAGTGATAAAACTAGATTTGGACAGAAGATTCTTATTGTGGACGATTCGGAGATGAACAGGGATATCCTGTCAGAAATGCTTGGAAAAGAGTATGAAATCATAGAAGCCGAAAATGGCGAACAGGCAGTAGCAATCCTCCAGAAACAAAGTGTGGAAATATCGCTTGTCCTGCTGGATATTGTGATGCCTGTGATGGATGGATACGAGGTTCTGGCTGTGATGAACAGTAATCACTGGATCGAGGACGTTCCGGTCATTATGATTTCGTCCGAATCTTCACCTGCGGTCATTGACCGTGCATATGAGCTGGGGGTATCTGATTTTATCAGCAGACCATTTGATGCGCTGATTGTACGCAGACGAGTGGTGAATACGATTTTACTCTATGCCAAACAGAAAAAGCTGGAAGGTCTGGTTGCGGATCAGATATATGAAAAAGAAAAGAACAGCAGCCTGATGATTGCTATCTTAAGCCATATCGTAGAATTTCGAAATGGTGAGAGCGGCCTTCACGTACTCCATGTCCAGAACTATACGGAAATCATGCTGCGCCGTTTGATACAGATTACGGACAAATATAATCTTTCAAGTGATGATATCACATTGATCAGCAATGCATCTGCACTGCATGATATCGGCAAAATATCCATTGATGATGCGATCCTGAATAAACCGGGAAAACTGACAAAAGAAGAATTTGAGATTATGAAGACCCATTCATCCATAGGCGCTTCCATGCTTGGAGAACTTTCCGTTTATCAGAATGAGCCTTTGGTTAAGATTGCATATGAAATATGCCGCTGGCATCATGAGAGGTATGATGGGCGGGGTTATCCGGACGGGTTGTCGGGAGATAAGATTCCGATTTCTGCACAGGTTGTAGCGCTGGCTGATGTATATGATGCATTGACAAGTAAACGTGTATACAAAAAGGCTTTTCCCCATGAAACTGCTGTAAATATGATTTTAAACGGCGAGTGCGGTACATTTAATCCCATTATATTGGAGTGCTTCCAGGACGTTGCCGATGAGATTGAGCGGAAATCCAGATCAGATACGATGGACCATAATTATGAAAGAGAATTGCAGAGTGTTTCTGATGAAATGATTCGCCATGAAGAGTTGTCTGCATCGGAACGTACGCTGAACCTTCTGAAGCATGAGCGGATGAAAAATAATTTTTTCACAGCCATAGCCGATGAGATTTATTTTGAATATACCGAAATGCCGGCTTTGATAACATTTTCTGCACTTGGAGCCAAGAAGCTGGGAATCAGGGAGTATATTATGGATCCTCTTCAGGATGCAGAGCTGATGTCCAGAATCGGTGAAGAGAATCTGAAACAGTTATCCGGACTTCTTCGAAATACAACGCCAAAGCAGCCGGTGATACAATATGACTGTAAGATTAGTTTTAATGGTGATGTACAGGATACAAAAGTAATCTGCAGAGCTGTATGGTCTTCTGATGAGCCTCCCCGATATACCGGGGCAGTAGGGAAGTTTGTGCAGTTGGGCAGTGAAGAGATGGTGACCGAAATCCTGGAGCAGATTTCTTTCCAGGATACTCTGACCGGTCTGATGAACTATGAATATTCCAAAAAACTGATACAGAAAGTTCTGGGCAATCGGAAGAACAGCAAATTTGTTTTGGCAATTATTGATGTGGACGGTTTGGATACTGCAAACAGAAAATATGGGCATGCATTTGGAGATAATTTGCTGATGCATATGGCAGAAAGAGTCCGCAGATGTATCAAAAAGGGCGATATTGCTGCCCGTGCGGGCGGGGATGAAATCCTGCTATTTGTGGAATGTGACGGCGATCGTGAAGAGGAAATCCGTCGGATTTTTGCTTCTTTAGGAGAAGAGAATGGGGTATTTCCCGTTTCCGTATGCATAGGAGCAGTCATGGCAGATTTGACAGATGTGACCTATGATGTCCTGCTTTTGGAGGCAGGACAGGCTTTGTGTGCAGCAAAAAAAAGCGGCAAAGGACAGATATGCTTTTATGACAGTTCCATGAAGGATCTGATGTCCGTATTTACGCCTATTGACGAAAGGCATCTGTAAGGTGATCAATAAGGAGGAAGAGGAAATGACTTTGAAGGAATGCTATGATGTTCTTGGAGGAGATTATGAGAATGCGGTCGGCCGTCTGATGAATGATCGGATTCTGCAGAAGTTTGTGTTTAAATTTCTGAATGACGGAAGTTATGATATGCTTATCAGATCCATGGAGGCGGAGGACTATAAAGAGGCTTTCCGCGCTGCCCATACAATGAAAGGTGTTTGCCAGAATCTGAGCTTCACTGTTCTGGGAGAATCCAGCAGCCATTTGACAGAGGCCTTGCGCGCAGAAAAGAGCGAGGAATATCAGGAGCTTCTGGAAGCGGTAAAAGAAGACTATCGCAGGACGGTTGCAGCGATTCAGGTGCTGAAAGCAGAGTGTTAAATAAAGAAAGAGGATTACCTTGGTTTCTACGAAAAAAAAGAAAAGTGAAGAAAAAAATCAAAAAATAAGCACTATTCGCTTTCTTATCGCGAGTTTTCTGGTTCTGGTTGCTGTATGTACGGGAGTTCTTGTTCTTTTTGCAAGAACCATGTCAGAAAAAAGCGAGGAAACAGTGAATAAGATCGGAACCATTTATATGTCGGGTCTGAATGAAAGAATTTCCATGCACTTTGAGTCAACCATTGATTCGCGTCTGTCCCGTGTGGAGTATCTGATTCAGACTGTTGAGCCGGAAGAATTTGATACCAGGGAAGAACTGTATAATGGACTGCAGTACGGGGCGGAAGCCAGGAACTTAAGCCATCTGGCATTTTATGGAACGGATGGTTCTTTTGAGATGGTTCTGGGGGATGAAATCGAACTGGCGGATCCGGTACCGTTTCTTGAATCCATGAAGCAGGGAGAAAAAAAGATTGCCGTAGGCAGATCTGCATCAGGCGAAGATATTGTGGTTCTGGGTGTTCCGGCAGAGTATCCCATGAAGAACGGCAGCACAAGCCTTGCACTGACAGGAGCATTTCCTGTTTCGGATATTAAACGGCTTCTTGCTTTGGACAATAATTATTCCCTGGTGTATTCCCATGTGATCCGGCGTGACGGAAGCTTCGTGATCAGAACCGGAGAAGGGGATGAGATCAATTATTTTGATCTGATATCGGAATACTTTCTCGAAAACAGTGAGAAGAGTCCGGAAACATATGTGGAAGAAATGAAGCAGGCCATGGAGAAAGACGAGGATTATTCCGCATTGCTTTATCTTAAAGATGACCGCAGGCATCTTCATTGTACTTCTCTGCCGTATTCGGAATGGTATCTGGTTACTGTTATGCCGTACGGCACCCTGGATCAGACCGTGAATGAAATGAGCGTCCAGAGATTCCATTTCCTGGTTATCAGTATTGGTATTGTTCTCTGTGTTCTGCTGACCATCTTTATCATGTATTTCAGGCTGACGCAGAAACAGATTACGGAACTGGAGGAAACCCGGCGGGAAGCTGTCAGGGCCAGCAAGGCAAAGAGCGAATTTCTTTCTAATATGAGTCATGATATACGGACTCCGATGAATGCGATTCTGGGAATGACAGCAATTGCTACGACGAACATTGACAATAAGCTGCAGGTTCAGAACTGCCTGAAAAAGATTACCTTGTCCGGACGTCACCTGCTTGGCCTTATTAATGATATTCTGGATATGTCCAAGATTGAAAGCGGAAAGCTGACACTTTCCGTAGAGCTGATCTCGCTTTCTGAGATCATGGATGGTATCGTGAATATTGTACAGCCGCAGATCAAAGAGAAGAAGCAGGAGTTTGATGTTTTTATTCATAATGTGGTGACTGAAAAAGTATACTGTGATAGTGTGAGATTGAATCAAGTGCTTTTGAATCTTTTATCAAATTCAATTAAATTCACACCGGAGGGCGGTTTCATCAGTGTTTCCATGAAGGAAGAAAATTCTCCGAAAGGAGAAGATTTTGTCAGAATTCACCTTTATGTGAAGGATAACGGAATAGGAATGTCACCGGAATTTCAGGAGAAGATTTTCGAGTCCTTTGCGAGAGAAGACAATAAACGCGTTCACAAAACCGAGGGTACCGGTCTTGGCATGGCCATCACCAGATATATTGTAGATGCAATGGAAGGCAGTATTGAGGTACAGAGTGAACAGGGAAGAGGAACAGAATTCCATGTGGTGCTGGATTTGGAACGTGCGGTTTCTGAAGAAGAGGAAATGATTCTGCCGGACTGGAATATGCTGGTGGTTGATGATGATGAAGAACTGTGCAGGAGTACCGCCGCATCTTTGGAAGCTATCGGACTGAAAGCTGAGTGGACACTGGATGGGGAATCAGCCGTTGTCATGGCGGTGGACAGACATAGGCAGCGTAATGATTATCATATTATCCTGATTGATTGGCAGATGCCCGGAATTGATGGAATTGAAACAGCACGGAGAATGCGTAATAAACTTGGCAAAGATATTCCGATTCTCCTGATCTCTGCGTATGACTGGAGTGATATTGAGACTGAAGCACGGGAGGCGGGTGTTACCGGTTTTATCTCCAAACCTTTGTTCAGATTGACGTTGTTTTATGGGTTAAAACAATATACGGATAATCCTTCGCAGACGCAGGAGCAGAACTTGAGCCACCGTACAGATTTCGGTGGTGCCAGAATAATCGTGGCAGAAGATAACGAACTGAACTGGGAAATTGCCAGTGAACTGCTTTCCATGCTGAACCTGGAACTGGAATGGGCAGAGAATGGACGGATCTGTGTGGAGAAATTTGCGCAGTCACCGGAAGGGTACTATTCTGCTGTTCTGATGGATATCCGGATGCCTGTTATGACAGGATATGAAGCTGCGAAGACCATTCGGGGACTCAAACGTGCGGATTCCGATATTCCTATTATCGCCATGACGGCAGACGCTTTTGCGGAAGATGTGCAGAAGTGCCTGGACTACGGAATGAATGCACATGTGGCAAAACCGATTGATGTCAAAGATGTAGCCAGATTGCTGGATAAATACATAAAACCTTAAAGCTAACGCCGCTAAGAGCCGGAATAGTGAAACCGGCAATTAAGCGGCGTTATCTAAGAGAATGAAAAACCTGGGGTTGAGCACCCCAGGTTTTTCTCTAGGAAAGAACTTCGTTTTTCAGTTCGTCTCCGTTCATAAATGCCCGGGCATTCTGCAGTGTTGTCTCAGCAATGTTTGTCAGAGCCTCCTCTGTAAAAAAGCCCTGATGGGAGGTCATAGTGACGTTCGGGAAGGAGAGGAGGCGTTGGATCGTGGAGCTTTGGAGGATCCGTTCAGACATATCCTCATAAACAAAATCCGTCTCTTCTTCATAGACATCCAGACCTACGGCAAAGAATTTGTGGTCGCGGATTCCGGCGATCAGATCCTCTGTCTTGATAAGTCCGCCTCTTGAGGTGTTGACCATGATCACACCGTCTTTCATCTTATCAATGGTCTCCTGGCGGATGAGATGTCTTGTTTCTTCGGTAAGCGGGCAGTGAAGGCTGATCAGGTCACTGGAAGACAGCAGTTCATCCAGGGAAACGTAGGTCAGGAAATCCAGTTCTTTGTTCGGATAGAGGTCATAGGCAATGACATTCATGCCAAATCCCTTGCAGATACGTGCCATAGCAAGTCCGATCTTGCCGGTTCCCACAATGCCTGCAGTTTTCCGGTAGAGATTGACGCCCATCAGTCCGTTCAGCGCGAAATTATTTTCCCTGCATTTGATATAGGCTTTGTGTGTATGGCGGTTGGCGGTGAGTACCAGGGCCATGGCGTGTTCCGCTACGGCTTCCGGAGAATAGCCGGGAACGCGCAGAACCTTGATGCCGTATTTGTGGGCGGTTTCCAGATCCACGTTGTTGTAGCCCGCACAGCGCATGAGAATCAGCCGGATGCCGTTTTGGTGAAGCTTTTCTATAACATCTGTGCCAAGGTCTGCGTTAACAAAAGCACAGATTCCGTCATATCCCCGGGCAAGGGAGGCTGTCTCCGGATAAATGTTGGCTTCAATGAAAGTAAATATAATCCCGGGATAGTCAGGGAAAAGCTTTTGAAAAAACTGTTCGTCATAATTTTTTGCACCGTAAAATAGAATTTTCATAAATACATGCTCCTCTCTGGAATAATCATAGAAACTGTGATAAACTCTATGATAAGTATCATAGAACTTCGTATAGTTCATAATATCATACTGATAAGGTATCCTGCAATTCTTAAATTATTCGGAAGGAGGTAAAATGTATGCAGGAAGTTTATATTAACGGAAGTGAATTTGACACACCGGAGGAAGTACACGAGTTTTTAGCGGAAGAACTGGAATTCCCCGCATATTATGGAAAAAATTTGTCCGCATTATATGACGTACTGACAGAGTTAAGCGAAGATACCAGAATTGTGCTGAATCTTTCCGGAGTGGGGGAAGACAGCATGATAGAAATGCTGGAGCACATGGCGGAAGTTCTGACAGATGCCGCAGATGCGAATGACTATCTGGAAGTCTCTATTGAGCAATGAAAAACAAGCTCTCCTGTTCGGATGCAGGACATCCATGACAGGAGAGCTTTTCTTTTGCCGAATATGCGAAAGGAAGCTTCGCCGGAGCTTCCTTTTCGTCTATGATCATTTACCGAGACTGTACAGATCTTTATAAAAATCAGGATAGGATATATTGACGCATTCGGCACCTTCGATATCCATCGTTCCCTCACAGAGGGTTCCTGCCACTGCAAAGGACATGGCAACTCTGTGGTCCAGATGAGAGTCGATGACAGCCCCATGAAGAGGAGCACCGCCCCGGATGATCATGCCATCGTCGGCAGCTTCAATATCCGCACCCATACGCTTCAGGTTTTCTACCATAACTTCGATGCGGTTGGACTCTTTGACTTTCAGTTCCCGGGCATCTTTGATGATGGTCGTTCCTTCTGCAAAAGCAGCCATGACGGCGATCATAGGAATTTCGTCGATCAAAGCGGGAATGATCTCGCCGCCTACGGTAGTTCCGCGGAGACTGCTTGTACGCACAAGCAGGTCAGCCGTGGGTTCTCCGTCGTCAGAAGCATTCAGCAAGGTAATATCCCCGCCCATATCCCGGCAGACGCGCAGGATTCCGTCACGGGTGGGATTGATGCCCACGTTTTTTATCAGAATCTCACTGTTCGGTGTAAGAAGTCCCGCAGCTATAAAATATGCCGCAGAGGAGATATCCCCCGGTACCTTGATATCCTTCGCTTCCAGGACAGGTTCGGGAATGATGGAAGCAGTGGTGCCGTCAGAAGTGACATCTGCACCGAAATAATTCAGCATGATTTCCGTATGGTTTCTGGAAAGTACCGGCTCAGTGACGCTTGTAATGCCGTCCGCATACATTCCGGCCAGCAGGACACAGGATTTTACCTGGGCGGAAGCAACCGGAGAATTGTAATGGACTGCATGCAGGGGCCGACCGCTGATTCGCAGGGGAGCACATCCGTTATCCTTCACGCTGACAATGTCCGCACCCATGGACAGAAGCGGAGTCATAATGCGTTTCATAGGACGAGACTGGATGGATGCATCGCCGTTCAGTTCAGAGACAAAGTTCTGTCCTGCGAGTATACCGGAGATCAGACGGGTAGTGGTTCCGCTGTTGCCCACATCAAGGATTTCCCTTGGGGCGCAGAGCCCGTGAAGTCCTTTGCCGTGTACCAGGATCTCCTGTTCCGTCTGTTCGATGTCAATTCCCATTCTGCGGAAGCAGGAGATGGTGGAGAGACAGTCAGCGCCATTGAGAAAGTGTGTGATCCTTGTGGTTCCATTTGCCAGTGAGCCGAACATGACGGCCCTGTGGGAAATGGATTTGTCTCCGGGAACGGAAATTTCGCCCCGCAAAGAAGTTTGTTTTTTGATTTCCATATGTCAATACCTACCGTTCGTATACAATATAATTTCTTTTTTTCAGAAGAGCTACAGCCCTGTTCAGTGCATCTTCCTCATAAAACTCAATTTTCAGAACACCCTGTTCAAATTCACGGTTGTGGATGATACCGATATTTTTGATGTTAATATTATCCATAGCCAGAATAGTGGCAATGGTAGCGATTCCGCCGGCTTCGTCCGCAATGTCCAGATAGACCACATGAAGCTTGCTGATAGGGCCGCTGGAAGTCACATCGATAGAATCTCTGTAATCCTTCGAACTGGCAAACATCTGGTAGAGATTGTCTGCCTCCTGATTATCAATGGTACACCGGATCTGAATCAGCATACGTATGTATTCGTCCAGCACAATAGAGATATTCTTATTATTTTCCAGGCAGATCTGCTGCCACATGACAGGCGAGGAAGAGGCAATCCTGGTAATGTCACGGAAACCGCCTGCCGCGATGGTCTTCATGTATTCCTGCTCATTATCTAAGGCATTGACAAGATTCACCAGGGCGGAAGCAATGATATGCGGAAGATGGCTGACACCTGCCGTAATATAATCGTGTTCCTCTGCTGTAAGAACCATGGGGATGGCGCCGATAGAGGCGATCAATTCCGTGAAATCCGTCAGATGTTCCAAATCTACTTCTCCGCCCGGAGTGATGATATAATATGCATTTTCAATGATACGGTCGTTGGAATTGGCAAACCCGGAACGCTCGGAACCTGCCATGGGATGCCCTCCGATAAAGCATTTTTCCATGCCGAGTTCTTCTACACGCTGATGGATGATGCTCTTCACACTGCCTACGTCCGTGATGATGCAGCCGTCTGAAATGACATCCTTCAAGTATTCCAGATACTGCAGATTATGCTCCACAGGTGCGCAAAGAAAAATATAGTCGCAGGTGCTGTAACGTTTATCATGCTCTTCGCAGACTGCATCGATAGTATTGCTGCTTAAAGCTGCAGCCAGTGTTTCCTTGTGTCTGGCGTAAGCCAGAATATGGTAGTCCGGATGAAATTTCCGGATCGCCTTGGCAATCGATCCGCCGATCAGTCCAAGACCGATAAAAGCGATGGTTTTCATGGTAAATCTGCTTCCTTTCCAGTAACAAATAATACAATATTATAGTAAAAGTCTCTGCTTATTGTAAGAGAAACGGCGAAAAAAGTCAATTGTCGGTGAAATTAACAATATTTTTTTAAGAAAAATGCAAAAAACATTGTTAAAAAATTATAAAATACTTGAAAGTTGGATGAAATTTTAGTAGAATATGAACATATTAGACAAACAGGGAGGTATTACATATGGACGTTTTTAGAACTGACCGAATTAGAAATGTAGTCCTATTAGGTCATGGCGGTGCTGGTAAAACTACTTTGGCAGAGGCAATGGCTTATTTGGCAGGAATGACAAACCGCCTCGGCAGAGTTG
Organism: Eubacteriales bacterium; assembly: GCA_030524545.1. GTDB lineage: Bacteria > Bacillota > Clostridia > Lachnospirales > Lachnospiraceae > Blautia_A. The sequence continues at coordinate 140,203 of JAUNGM010000001.1, read as the reverse complement.
AGGATGGAAATACAGTCAGCGATTTTGATAAAGAAGAAATTAAGAGACATTTTTCTATCTCTACCACACTGATTCCGGTACCATGGGACAAGATGAAAGTCAATGTTCTTGACACTCCCGGATATTTCGATTTCGTAGGCGAAGTAGAAGAGGCAGTTGGAGCCGCTGATGCTGCAATTATTGTCGTTTCCGGTAAAGCAGGCGTTCAGGTCGGAACCCAGAAGGCATGGAATCTTTGTGAAAAATACAAGCTTCCGCGTATGATCTTTGTAACAGATATGGATGTGGATGATGTCAGCTATCGTAAGGTTGTAGAGGAACTGACAGATCTTTACGGCAAGAGGATCGCTCCTCTTCATTTTCCGATTCGTGAAGACGGCAAATTCGTCGGCTATGTAAACGTTGTAAAACAGGCCGGACGTAAATATATTGACAAAGGTAAGAAGGAAGAATGTGAAATTCCGGAATACCTGAATGAGTATCTTGAGAAATATCATGAAATCCTGATGGAATCCGTAGCAGAGACCAGCGAGGAATTTATGGATCGCTATTTCGAAGGAGATGAATTCTCCGTAACAGAGGTTTCCGCAGCACTGGCTACCAATGTTCAGGATGCCAGCATTGTTCCTGTATGTATGGGATCTCCGGTGAACCTCCGCGGCGTATCCAACCTTCTGGACGATATCTGCGGATATTTCCCAAGCCCGGATAAACGTTCCTGCAATGGTATTGCACAGAAGACGAATGAAATTTTTGAAGCAAACTACGATTTTGCAAAGACCAAATCCGCATACGTATGGAAGACCATTGTAGATCCGTTCCTTGGCAAATATTCCCTGATCAAGGTTTGCTCCGGTGTTGTCAAATCCGACGATACGCTGGTGAACGTGGAGAAGGGTGATGAAGAACGTCTGAACAAGCTGTATGTTCTGGAAGGCTCCAAGCCGGTGGAAGTTTCCGAACTTCATGCAGGTGATATCGGTGCAATTGCCAAGCTGAACAGCGTACAGACCGGCGACAGCCTCGGCACTAAGGCACATCCGATCCTTTATCCGAAGACCCTTATCTCCACACCTTATACTTATAAGAGATATAAGGCAGCGAAGAAGGGTGATGAGGATAAGATCTCCCAGGCTCTTTCCAAGATGATGAGCGAAGACAAGACTCTGAAGGTCGTAAATGATTCTGCGAACCGCCAGACGCTCCTTTACGGTATGGGCGACCAGCATCTGGATATTGTAGTGAATAAGCTGAAAGAACGCTATAAAGTAGATATTGAACTTTCCAAACCGAAGGTTCCGTTCCGTGAAACTATCCGCAAGAACTCCGATGTAGAAGGCAAGCATAAGAAACAGTCCGGCGGACATGGACAGTATGGACATGTTAAGATGCGCTTTGCCCCGTCAGGAGATCTGGAGAATCCATATGAGTTTGAGCAGGTCGTTGTAGGCGGCGCTGTTCCGAAGAACTATTTCCCTGCAGTAGAAAAAGGCCTGCAGGAATGTGTTCAGAAAGGACCTCTGGCTGCATATCCGGTAGTAGGCGTGAAAGCAACTCTGTACGATGGTTCCTATCATCCGGTAGACTCTTCGGAAATGGCCTTCAAGATGGCAACGATTCTTGCCTTCAAGAAAGGCTTTATGGATGCTTCCCCGGTTCTTCTTGAGCCGATTGTATCCATGAAGGTTACTGTTCCGGATAAATATACAGGCGATGTTATGGGCGATCTTAATAAACGCCGCGGCCGTGTGCTTGGTATGAATCCTGATCATGCAGGCAATACCATCATTGAAGCGGATGTGCCGATGCTTGAGATTTACGGATATTCTACAGACCTGCGTTCCATGACCGGCGGAAGCGGAGACTTCTCCTATACTTTCGCACGCTACGAGCAGGCTCCGAGCGATATCCAGGCAAAAGAAATCGAAGCAAGAGCAAGTAAGCTGGACGGCAATGATGACTGATGTCCTTTAAAAAAGAATCATTATAACTGCAAATAAAAATACTTTTAAGAAGAGGCGGAGATTCCGAAAAGACGGAATTTCCGTCTTTCTTTATATCAGGTAATAAAACAGCATTATTTTGCCGCTTTTTGATAAAAAAAATCAAGTAACTGAATTCATAGGAATTTAGTAGGAATGTTCTTAAATAAGTGCAATATATGCCTTGACGAATTTTTAACAATACTATATATTGTAGTCATCACCGAAAAACAGTTTTTTAAAGGAGGATGTTTATGAGACAGGAATGGACTTCTTTTAAAGAAGGCGTATGGGAAAAAGAGATTAACGTGCGCGATTTCATTCAGAAGAATTACACACCATATGAGGGTGACGAGTCCTTTTTGGCAGGGCCGACGGAAGCAACAAAGGAGCTGTGGGCACAGGTTATGGAGCTTTCCGAGGAAGAACGTGCCAAAGGCGGCGTCCTTGATATGGATACCAAAATCATTTCTACAATCACATCCCATGGACCGGGATATTTAAATAAAGAAAAAGAAAAGATCGTCGGCTTCCAGACAGACAAGCCGTTCAAACGTTCCCTGCAGCCTTACGGCGGAATCCGTATGGCGATCAAGGCGTGCGAAGACAACGGATATCATGTGGATCCGGAGATCGTAGAATTCTTTACGAAACACAGGAAGACACACAATGACGGTGTATTTGATGCATACACACCGGAGATGCGGGCATGCCGTTCCAGCCATATCATCACAGGTCTTCCGGATGCTTACGGACGCGGACGTATCATCGGCGATTACAGACGTGTCGCTCTGTATGGAGTGGACCGTCTGATCGAAGACAAGCAGAAACAGAAAGATACCACCAGGATCATCATGTATTCTGATGTTACAAGAGAGCGTGAGGAACTGTCCGAACAGATTAAGGCTTTAAAAGAACTGAAAGAGTTAGGTAAGATTTACGGATATGACATCGGCAGACCTGCTGCAAACGTACAGGAAGCAATCCAGTGGCTGTACTTTGGCTACCTGGCTGCTATCAAAGAGCAGAACGGCGCTGCAATGTCCCTGGGACGTACCTCTACCTTTGTTGATATCTACGCAGAGCGCGATCTGAAAAACGGAACCTTCACAGAGGAGGAGATCCAGGAGTTTGTAGACCACTTCATCATGAAGCTGCGTCTAGTAAAATTTGCCAGAACTCCGGAATACAACGCACTGTTTTCCGGTGACCCGACATGGGTAACAGAGTCCATCGGCGGTATGGGAATTGACGGACGTTCCATGGTTACAAAGATGTCCTACCGTTACCTTCACACCCTGGAAAACCTCGGCACTGCTCCGGAACCAAACCTGACAGTTCTCTGGTCCACCAGACTGCCGCAGAACTTCAAACGTTTCTGTGCGAAGACTTCCATCATGTCTTCCTCCATCCAGTATGAGAACGACGACCTGATGCGTGTGACACACGGAGATGATTATGCGATCGCCTGCTGCGTATCCTCCATGCGTGTCGGCAAAGAAATGCAGTTCTTCGGTGCCCGTGCAAACCTTGCAAAATGCCTTCTTTATGCGATCAACGGCGGTGTAGACGAGGTAAGCAAGAAGCAGGTAGGACCGAAATACCGTCCGATCACTTCCGAGTATCTGGATTATGATGAAGTTATGGAAAAATTCAACGACATGATGAAATGGCTGGCCAGCGTCTATGTCAATGCGCTGAATATCATTCATTACATGCATGACAAATACTGCTACGAAAGAATCCAGATGGCACTTCATGATAAGAAAGTAACCCGCTGGTTTGCAACTGGTATTGCAGGACTTTCCGTAGTAGCAGATTCCCTGTCTGCAATCAAATATGCAAAGGTTAAGACCATCCGTGACGAAAACGGCATTGTTGTGGACTACGAAGTAGAGGGTGATTTCCCGAAATACGGAAACGATGATGACCGTGTAGATGATATCGCATATGATGTGGTACATGAGTTTATGCACTATGTAAAGGGAAACCATACTTACAGAGGCGGTATCCCGACAACTTCAATTCTTACCATTACTTCCAACGTTGTATATGGTAAGGCTACCGGATCTACTCCGGACGGAAGAAAAGCAGGACAGCCGTTTGCACCAGGTGCGAACCCGATGCATCACAGAGACAGCCACGGTGCAGTTGCTTCCTTAAGCTCCGTATCCAAGCTTCCGTTCAAAGATGCTCAGGATGGTATTTCCAATACCTTCTCCATTATTCCGGGAGCGCTTGGTAAGGATGATGCAATTCTCTTTGACGACATCAGCTTTGAGCTGGAGCCGGACTGCGCATGCTGTGAACCGAATCTGACAGACGACAGAGATGCTGAATAAAGGAATAAAAGAAAGGCAGCATACGATCAACGGAAATTATAAAATCAGCATATAAAATATAAAAACAGGAGGAACCAAGTTATGAATATTAGTGATTCTCAGATCGACAACCTTGTAAACTTACTGGACGGCTATGCAGAAAAAGGCGGCCATCACCTGAACGTGAATGTATTTACCAAAGATACCCTTCTGGATGCACAGGCTCATCCGGAAAAGTATCCGCAGCTTACTGTTCGTGTTTCCGGTTATGCGGTAAACTTCAATAAGCTGACGAAAGAGCAGCAGGATGAAGTAATCTCCAGAACCTTCCACGAAGGAATGTAATATATGGAAATGGAATGCAGTACCTTAAAAGGGCGGATTCATTCCACTGAGAGCTTCGGGACCGTTGACGGTCCCGGAGTTCGTTTTGTCGTTTTTTTTCAGGGCTGTCCCATGAGATGCCTGTACTGCCACAATCCGGATACATGGATGCCCGGAGGCGGAACTGAAAAAACAGCAGACGAACTTCTGGAAGAATACCGCAGAAACAAATCGTTTTATAAAACCGGCGGAATCACAGCGACCGGAGGTGAGCCTCTGATGCAGCTTCCTTTTCTCACAGAGCTGTTTGGCAAAGCAAAAGCAGAAGGAATTCACACCTGCCTGGATACCTCCGGAATTACGTACCGCAAAAGCCGGGAGAAGGAGTTTCGGGAGCTTTTTTCTTATCTGGATTTGGTGCTGCTGGATTTTAAACACAGTACACCCGAGGGCCATATGGAACTTACCGGACAGAAGCAGGAACATGTCCTGCAATTTGCGGATGCCCTGGAAAAAGCAGGAATCCCGATGATCGTACGTCATGTGATCGTACCCGGAATTACCGATGGGGAAGAACACCTGAAGCGGCTTGGCCGTCTGATCGGCAGATACCGCAACCTGAAAGGGCTGGAGGTGCTGCCATATCATACTATGGGAAAAGTAAAGTACGAAAAGCTTGGAATTCCCTACCCATTGGAGGGTGTAGAAAATATGGATGCTGTAAGGGCAAAGGAAGATCGAAAGATTCTGCTGGAAGCAATTCGTGAAGTACGAGGAAAATAATCAAGAAAGAGACGAGAGCCATTATCTGGTTTTCGTCTTTTTTGTTTTATATCTGACTTTTTATGTTCAGAAAAGGATAATATGGCGTAGAAAAAGAAAATCATACATATAAGAAATAGTTTATACTGACAGAATGGCGGTAATTATAATACCAAATAATAAACGAAATGAAAAATGCCATATTATAAAAAACCGGAGGTTTATATGTTTCGAATCTTAATTTGTGATGATAAGATACAGGATTTGGAAATACTGCGTTCGGGTGTACAGCAATGGCTTGATCATAATGACAGAATAACAGGCAGGATTGACACACTGCGGGATTCAGAGAATTTACAGCAGTATCTCTTAAAGAAAAAGCTGGATTTTGATTTATATCTGCTGGATATTATGCTGCAAGGGACCGATGGAATCCAATTAGGGAAACTGATCAGAAAAAATAATTTTAACGCGTCTATCATCTATGTGACTGTATCATCGGAATATGCACTGGAAGCTTATGAAAATCATGCGATCCGCTATCTGGTAAAGCCGGTGGACCTGAATGAACTCTTCTCTGCCCTGGATTTTGCCTATGCTATATTCCGCATGCGGCCAAGGCACAAACTGCTGGTCAGCGACGGGGATTCCATGACCAGTATTGTAATGGAAGAAATCATGTATATAGAGAACAACCTGAGAACGATGACATATACCATATGCAATGGCAATGAAGTGGTAAGCGTCCGGCGGGGAGGTTCTTTTGAAGAAGCAGTTGGATCAGTTGCACAGGATAAAGGGTTTATTCAGCCTCATAAATCTTTTTTTGTCAATATGAGATATATTCAGTCACTGCAATCGAATGTGCTGATCATGGAAAACGGAAAAGAGATTCCCATTGCCCGCAGAAGGCTGTTGGAAATACAGGACAGATATATCAGTTTTGTTTCTAAGGAGGGCAGAAAATCATGGTAAGTCCTTTTTGTTCGTTTCTTCAGTATCGTATCTCAATGATCTTTCTGATGATGTTTCTGCTGCTCTTTTTAACGCTTCGTTATAACAGGTATATCTCAGGAATTCTGACGTTGGGTTGTCTGATAGGTACAGGAATACTGGACTATCTGTATTTTATGACAGAGCTTTGTGCAGGGGGACTGCTTCCTATTACAATTGTTCAGATTGTGATTGTACAGGTAACTGCATGGCTGCTTTCTGATTACAGGGATTTCCGTGCCTTTTTTACAGGAATATCCTCTGCTACCTATGTGCTTCCGGGCAATATCATCTCTATGGCTGTGTTTGACTATACCCGGCAGATTGTTACGGCCTTACTGGTTCAGACAGCAATCCATGGTTTTTTGCTTGTAATTCTGGTCATTATGCTGCGGTGGCACTACTTAAATGCAATGGAAACAGATTCCATGAACTGGAAGAGACTCTGCGTGATTCCTGCATTATTTTATGCAGTGGCTTATACCATGACCTGCTGGCCCTATACTATCTGTGAAAGAAAGGAAATCTGGCTGTCGGCCTTTTTCCTTATGATATTGATGGGTGTTATTTATATTATGGGAATCAAATCATTTTCCCAGCAGCATATGGAAAATGACCTGGAGAGAAGCAATGAATTTTTGGAGATTTATGCAAGCGGGCTTCGGAGAGAAGCAGAGGTGCTTCGGGAATCGGAGATGAATTTGAAGCTGATGAGACATGACAGCCGTCATGTATATCAGATGATAGGCGTTTATCTGGAAGAGGGGAAGACCGAGCAGATCAAATCACTGCTGGAACAGATGGATACCAAGCTTGCTGCTGTTCCCATCCGAAGATTTTGTGAGAATATTACAATAAACGGAATTATCTCCGGATACGAGGCAAAAGCCAGAAAAGAGAATATCATGTTTACCTGTTCAGCGGATGTTCCGAAGCACCTGAATGAAGTGAATGAATTTGAACTGGCTACTGTAATCGCCAATCTATTGGAAAATGCCATGTATGCGGTATCCGACATCGAAAAAACAGAAGAACGCAAGGTGAGTATCCGCGTATTTCCTGTAAAGGAACAGCTTATGCTGGAAATTTCCAATACGTTTACGGGGACATGCAGATTTTCCCATTCTACGGGATTGCCGTTATCTACAAAAGGAACAGGCCATGGATACGGAATGAGGAGTGTAAAAGCATATGCAAATAAGAATCATGCAGTGTTCCGCTATTCTGTGGAAGACGGGGTATTCTGTGTGAGACTGCTGACAAATATGTAAATCATAAACGAAACGGGGCAACTATGAGAATTTGATTAGATGGGAGAGACTTTCATGAAGAAATGGATTTCTTATAGTGTGAATTTGGCCATATTGGCAGGAGCGGGAGCTTTGACAGTTTCCGCACCGGACTGGCTTTCTATGATCATTGTCGGGACGATGACAGCAATCATTCTGCTGGGGGATATCTTCGGCGTCATACCGCTGATTCAGTACAGCACCGGATTTGACAATGCCATCGGGAATATTCGAAAGGCCCGGGAAACACAGGCATCCATGCCATGGCTTGTCGTATCCAAAATGGAATCTTTTTTCGGGCAGAAGCTGCTGGATCGGCTATTTGAGGAATATAAAAGAAAAGTAGAGCAGGAACGAAAAAACGGCATGATCGTAGGCGGAATTGATGAAGCAATCAATGAAGAGGAGCTGTCATTAAGATGCTGGCAGGGAGTTCTGCTGCAGATACCGGGTACTTTGACAGGACTTGGACTCTTGGGTACTTTTATCGGTCTGATCACAGGTATCAGCAGTATTCAGGTCAGCTCTGTGGATGCTGCGCTGACCAGTATACAGACACTTTTCGGCGGTATCCAGGTGGCATTTTATACATCCATTTCCGGCGTTATTCTTTCCATCGTATTTAATATCATGTACAAAATCCTCTGGAATGTCATGGTTCGTGACCTTGGTATGTTCACAACGTTGTTTCAGCGGAATGTGATTCCTTCCGTGGAAGAACAAACAAGATATTCTCAGAAAAAAGAAATGCAGCAGATTCAGGAACGTTTGAACCGGCTTCCGCAGAATGGGAACTTTTCCCTGGCAAATTCGGATATGGCGTTTCAGAGCAATGCAGGCAGTGAGTCTGTGTTAATGCCGCAGATATTGTCAGGCTTACAGAAAAAGGAATTCACTTTCCACCTGCAGCCGCGATATGACCTGAACACACAGGAGATCATCGGTGCAGAGGCATTGGTGCGCTGGAATCATGCGAAGCTTGGAATGGTGGCACCCTCTGTATTTATTCCCGTACTGGAAAAGAACGGATACATAACAAAGCTTGATCAGTATATCTGGAATCAGATCTGTGCGAAGATGCGGGAATGGATCGATGAAGGCATCCGTCCGGTTCCGATTTCCGTAAATATTTCCAAGACGGATATTCTGGCACTTGATATTTCCGAGCTGTTTTCCGAACTGATCCAGAAATACAGACTTCCGCCGAGATGTATCGAGTTTGACATTGCCCAGAATGCTTATCTGGAAGCGCGGAATATTACTTCGGAATTTGAAAAACAGGTGCAGCAAAAAGGTTTCCGGATTGTTGTAGACGGATTTAAAGGTGATTTTTTTGCACTGCGGGCAGGAGAGATTCATCCGTATGCAGATGCGTATAAGCTGGATCTCCGTTTCTGCAAGGACAGTAAGAACATTATTTCCATTGCCGAGCAGGCCAGGAATATGCGTGTATCTATGGTGGCAGAAGGGATTGAAAATATGGAGCAGATGTCAATCCTCCGCAAAAACGGAATTACGGAAGGACAGGGATTCTATCTGTCAAAGTCCGTTTCGATTGAGGAGTTTGAGAAAATGATGAAGTGGAGACAGGAGTCATGAAAAAAAAGAAAGGGACTCATGGGGAGATCAATTACTGGCAGTCCAATACGGATCTTATGTCAGCTCTCGTACTTGTCCTTCTGCTGATCATTATGCTGCTGATCCTGTATCTGATGCAGATACCGGAGAATTCGCAGCCGGATGCTGAAGTCGGAGACAGCTATAACGTGGATGATGAACTGGGTGATGAAACACAGGAGGCATACCATTATCCGGAAACCGAAAACGACGAGGACAGCGGAGGCAATGACGACAAAGGAGAAGATGAGGAGGAAGAGGATGACGGTACGGAAGATTATGACGGAGATGGCGGCGGTGGAAGCGGCACCGGCATAGGAACCGACCCGGAATATAATTACGAATACCCCCTTCCTACCCACAATGGGGAGGACTGGAACAAGGCTGCTGTTTATGCGACTGTCGTTGATGAAGAAACAGGCCGTGCGATCCGGGAAGCCGGAATCACCTTTGAATTATACGAGGAACAGGTCAAAGGCGACGGAGGTGCGCTGCGTTTCCTGAATACTTATTATCCTGAGAAGATCGAATACCGGAATTACGAAACCACAGAAGAAGGTGTTTTCTATCTTCCGGAAAAGGTGGAGGAAGGCCATTACTATTTTAAACAGATCACAGAACTGGAGGGGTATGACCTGACGGAGGCCGTACCATTTGATATTGATGATATTTATGACTGGCCGGATCCCTATGTGGTATCCATCGAGATTTCGCCATCCAAGAACGTGATTCCCATTACGATCGAGGATATGGAAACCCACGAACCGCTTTTGGACGGCACCTTTCAGGTGACTGCGGCAGAAGATATCATTACTGCCGATAACTCTGTACGTTATGCCAGGAATGAGCTGGCTGACACAGTAACCTTCGATGAAGAAGGCTATGGTGAGAGCAAGGAACTGTATCTGGGACAATATACGGTCACCCAGGGAACCATACCGCAGTATTATGCCAGCATAAAACACAGTACGGATGTCACGGTGGAAAAGAAGGACGGAAGTATTCCGGAAGCTTTGAAATTTTCCTGTGAAAAAACAAAGATCAAACTGAAATTAACAGACGAACTCTATACAAATCTGAAGCTGGAGGGGGCGGAATTTGCCCTGATCTGTGAGAAGGATCCGGAGCTGTCGAAGAGTGCGGTGACGGATAAAAACGGAGAGATCATATTCACAGATCTGGAAAAAAATACCACCTATCAGCTTCAGCAGATCAGTGCACCTGAAAATTATAAGTTTGATGACACCCCGGCAGAGATTTTTGTTTCTGAAGAGGGAAGGATTGAGGATGAGGCAGAAATTTCCCTGGATCTTATGAACTATGTGGTGCGTGTAACCGTTGATGCGAAAGATGAACTCTTCGGCAAACCTGTTTCAAATGCAAATATGGCATTGTATAACAGCGATGACGAGCTGATTCGTACCTGGACGACCAGCGGATCGGCAGAGACCTTTGAAAATCTTCCGGGAGGAAGCTATTACGTACTTCTGAACGGAGATAAAAATAAAAAGTATGAGTTTGAATTTGCAGAAAATAAGGCTCTGCAGGAATTTTCCGTAACGATCTGGACCATGCAGAATATTGTGATAGCGGCTGCAGGCGGCTGTATCCTTCTGTTTGGCATTTTTGCAGTGACAATGCTTCTGAAGAAAAAGAAACCTTCAGACAGGAAAGAAACAAGAAAGGAAACAAAACGTGAGGAATAACGGGATTCATATAAGGATCGGCGATGTCCTGTATGGAATTATCAAACATCGTATTCTGATAACTGCGCTGACAGCGGCGGGGCTGCTGATCGGTATCGTGCTCTCCGGTATTTCCTACCTGCGGGGCGAAATGAGCAAGGAATACATTATTACGAGCTCCTTTTCCGTGAATACACAGACGCATTCCGGATTGTTTACTTCCGGATACGATTTTCCCAATTACAATGACATCAATATGGCGGAAGATATGGTGGATGCGGTTGCCTATGTCTTAAAAAGCGATAAGATGCTGAAAGAGATCATTGATTCTCTGGGGCTTTTGGGAGTCACGACAAAGGATATTGCAGATAATCTGTCTCTCACTCAGTACAATGAAACCCAGATCATTGAAATGTCCCTGTACTGGCGCAGCTCGAAGGAAGGAATTACGATCCTTTCCGAGATCAACAGCACGGCACCCGAGATCCTGATGGAAACCTTAAGTATCGGCAGTGTTTCCGTGATCAATGAACCAAGTTCCAAATACCTGATCGGCGGAAGTATCAATATCATTCTCTGGGGCTACATGGCGCTGCTGGGCTTCGGTCTTGGGATCGGAATTACCCTGCTGGAACTGATCATGCACCCGACCCTGCTTAATGTACAGGATATCGAGACTGCCTACGGACTGGAAATTTTGTGTGAGATTGCAGATGACAAAGCCTATTTTGATAAGAAAAAGTCCATATTGGTAGAGGACGATTCACGTTCGGAGGTAGGAGAGAGCTTTGCTTCGGCTGCGCATATTATCCGCAACCGTCTGAGAAAGAAGGAAGGGCCCCATATCATTTACATTACCTCTGCATTAAGAAACGAGGGAAAAACAAACATGATCGCAAATCTGGCAATCCAGTTGTCGGATCTGGAGAAGCATGTGCTTTTGATTGACTTTGATATGAAAAATCCGACTCTCGGAAGGCTTTTTCTGAATAAAGTGGATTACGAACATTCCCTGAATGCACTGTATGCGGGGGATATTACGGAGAAAGAGGCTGTCACTAACCTGACAGGATATCTGGATATCCTTCCTACTGTACTTGAGAGAAGTTCCATTCCGCTGGACAGCAACCTGTTCAGCGTTGTCCGGAAGCTGGCGGAACATTATGATTATGTGCTAATGGATACTGCGCCTGTAGGACTTACTGCCGATCCTATGAGCCTGAACCAGATTGCATCCGATGCCCTGTTTGTGGTCCGCTATGATACGGCATCCATGCAGGAGATCAAGGATGCCCTGGAGCGTATTGAAAAATCAGGCATCAGCATTCTGGGATGTATTGTAAACGGAGTCCAGGTCAGTGAACGCGGTATCAAAAACCCTGTCAAGGAAAAAGAAAAAATAAAAAAGGCAGAAAATAAAGCCAGAAGCCAGGCGGAACCGCTGATGGACCTGAATCTGGAATATACGGAAAATCAGGACGGTATTTCTCCGGAAAGCGATGACAGCAATATCAGCTCGCTGGTTGCCGGATTTGCCGGAGACAGTGGATCAGAAACACAAAGGGAAACTTCAGAAGTGACCACGAGTGACAGCTTCGTGGATCTGCTCTTCCAGGCTGAAAGTAATCAGCAAAATGAAAAAGATGAGCAGGATAATATATAGGATGGATTTACACTGAGGTAAAGGAAAACATTATGGATTTCTTTTTTAGCATGCTTTTAATCATACTTGGATATTTTACATTGTTAAGTATCGTAATGATACGTTCGGAAAATAAAAGAGTTATATCCAATTTGGCAGGATGTGTCTTGCTGATATACGGATGTATCGTTGGAATGTTTATAGCTGTTGGGAGATATCTGGGTGAGGCTGGGTTGATTCTGTATGCGGTTGCTATTATATATTCCTGCTTATTTTCAGTGTGGAAAATCTATATGATCATAAGGGAGAAGCCCCAATTTCAAATTGGTGTATTGCTTACATTTATTGCTTATATTTTCGCGGTATTATATATTACTACTTTTATGCGTGAGGGAGGGTCGAATTCCGCTGTGCAGATGGAACTGCTAAATTGGATGCAGGATGATGGCTTGGAAAACTTTAATCATTTTTTGCTGAATATAGCGTTGTTTATTCCTCTGGGACTCCTGTTTCCTCTTATAACCAGCGGCTGCTATAAGAAAAAATTTCTTTCTGCGGTCTCTTTCGGTCTGCTTTTTACGGTTGTAATCGAAACTGGACAGCTTATTATGCATTCCGGAACATGTGATATCGACGATATTCTTTCGAATACCATTGGAACTGCTTTGGGAGCATTGGCAGTTGAGATATGGAGGGCGAGGGAACGCAAAAAACATAGAATAGAGGAATAGAGACATGGTTATAACCAAGACCCCGTTCCGTATGTCTTTTTTTGGCGGAGGGACAGACATAGAAGATTATTTCAGGGAGAATGAAGGGGCTGTACTGTCCACAACATTTGATAAATACTGTTATGTGACGGTAAGATATTTGCCGGGATTTTTTGATTATTCAACAGAACTCTCCTATTCCAGAATTGAAAGGGTTGCTGATACGGAAGATATTCAGCATCCTGCGATTCGGAATGCTATGAAAATGATGAATATGCATAAGATTCGATTGACTTATGAAGCTGATCTGCCAGCCAGATCCGGACTTGGAACCAGTTCCTCTTTTGCAGTTGGAATGTTGAATGCATTTCATGCGCTTCGGGGGAATACGGGTATAGATAAGAAAAAGCTGGCGGACGAAGCAATTTTTCTTGAACGGGAACTTTGCAGGGAAGCCGGGGGATGGCAGGATCAGATAGCGGCAGCTTATGGAGGTTTTAACAGGGTGGACTTTAACCGAGACGGATATAAAGTGACTCCAATTGCTTTTTCTTTGGAGAGAAAGAAAAAACTGAATGAAAATCTCTTAATGTTTTTTACCGGTTTCAGCAGGCTTTCTTCGGATGTACAGCGTTCAAATCATGTAACAGATAAAAAAAACCATGATGTTCTTCGGCGTATGTATGGGCTTGTTGAACAGGCAGAAAAGGTTCTTACAGATGAATCCAGGGATTTGGATGAGTTTGGATATTTACTGGATACGACATGGAAGATGAAGAAACGGACAGGGAGAGCGATTTCGACAGACTGTATAGACTGTCTGTACCAGAAGGGAATGGATGCAGGTGCCTATGGAGGCAAACTTCTTGGTGCTGGAAACGGAGGATTTCTTATATTCTATGTACCTCCCCAAAATCAGCAGAGGGTAAAAGAGGTATTGAAGGAATTGATGTATATTCCGTTTAAATTTGAAGGTAATGGTTCCAGAGTGATTTATAATTCTTCGAAAACAGAGGATTAAGCTATTTTATAAGGATATCAGGGAAAGTAGAAATGTTAGAACAAAAATTGCAGAAGCATCTTGAAAGTTTATTAGACAGATATCCTGCATTGAGGTGCATTAAGCAGGAAATTATTGATGCTTATTTTATTCTGGAGGAATGTTTTTCCTGCGGTGGAAAACTTTTGATTGCGGGCAATGGCGGTTCGGCGGCAGATGCGGAGCACATCGCAGGGGAACTGATGAAGCGTTTCCGGAAACCTCGTCCCGTATCTGCGGAATTTGCGCAGAAATTAAAAAGCCTGGATCCTGTCAGAGGGACAAATCTTGCACATAATTTGGAGCAGAGTTTGATGGCGATTCCGCTGGTGGCTCATGAAGCATTGACAACGGCTTATATCAATGATGTGGATGGGCTGGGGGTTTTTGCGCAGCAGTTGTATGGTTTTGGTAGAGCGGGAGATGTGTTTTTGGGAATTTCTACCTCTGGGAACAGTCAGAATATTATGAGTGCAACGATTGTTGCCAGAGCTCTTGGCATAAAAGTAATTGGACTTACAGGTGCGGCAGGCGGAGAACTGGCTGCAGTTTCTGATGTAGCTGTAAAAGTACCCGAGGTGGAGACGTATAAGGTTCAGGAATTGCATCTCCCGGTATATCACTGCTGGTGTTTAATGCTGGAGGATTATTTTTTCTGAACTATGTGTTTAAGAAAGAAAATTCTGTAAGGAAAATCAGGCCTGTACATAAAAATGCAATAAAAGAAGGAGAGAGTATGTTAAAACAACCGTTGCTTAATACATATGTCAATAACCTGAATTTCGAAGAAGCTGTACGATCTATAGATCAGTTGATTTTAAAAGGAATTCCAGCTTTTGTTGTGGAGATTAATGTTGATGTTGTTCTGAAACTTGAGAACGATTCTTATTTTAAGGAGATTGCAGACCGAGCCGATATGGTGCTGGTTGATGGACAGCCGCTAGTGTGGATCGCAAAATGGCATAAAAGGCCAGTCAAGGAAAAAGTCTCCGGATCGGATCTGGTATTAGGCATTTGTAAGCTGGCTCAAGATAAAGGATACACGATTTTCATTTTAGGCGGACGAAATGGAGTGTCTGAACAGGCAGCAGAAAATTTAAGAAAAGATTTTCCGGATATCGTAATTGCCGGAACTTATGAACCTCCGTTGGGATTTGACAAAGATGAGGAGGAACTAAAAAAAATAAATCATATGATATCAAGGGTTCATCCTGACATTTTATTGGCATGTCTGGGATGCCCGAAACAGGAAAAGTGGATATTTGAAAATTATTTGAAATACGGAGCAAAGGTTTCTGTTTGTGCAGGAGCAACCGTGGATTTTCTTGCGGGAAGAATAAAAAGAGCGCCAAAGTGGATGAGTAATCATGGACTTGAGTGGTTTTACCGGTTCCTCAATGAGCCAAGGCGCTTATTCAAAAGATATTTTATAGATGACATAAAGATTATTCGATTAATCTGGAAATATCGTAATAAAGAATAGTATGTCCGGAGGTTCTTATGAAAACTGTAATTATGGCAGGCGGGAAGGGAACACGAATTTCAACTGTTGCCGGTAGTATTCCAAAGCCAATGATAAAAATTGACGGAAAACCGATTTTGGAGCATGAAATAGAATGTCTTAGAAGTCAGGGATTTACAGAACTGATTATTACAATCTCTCATATGGGACACATTATTGAGGATTATTTTGGGGATGGCAGTAAATTCGGTGTGAAAATCAGATATTTTAAAGAGTCAGTACCTCTTGGAAATGCCGGGGCTCTTATTCAGTTGAGGAAATATTTGACGGAGGATTTTCTTCTCCTTAACGGTGATGTGATTTTTGATGTTGACTTTGTTAGAATGATAGATTTTCACAAAAAAAAAGGCGGATATGTGACACTTTTTACGCATCCAAACTCCCATCCCTATGACAGCGGCTTGATAGTTGCAAAGCCGGATAAGTCGGTTTTGAAGTGGCTTACAAAGGAAGATGAGAGACCGCTTTATTATAGAAACCGTGTCAACGGAGGAATCCATATAATCAGCCCGAAGGTTTTGGATGGTCTGAAACTTGATCCGAAAAAAATAGGAACAAGGGATTCAGGGACAGGAAAGATTATAACAGTAGATTTAGACCGACAATTATTAAAGCCTTTGGCCGGGACAGGAAAGATGTTTTGTTATGACTCCCCGGAATATGTAAAGGATATGGGAACTCCTGAGAGACTTCATTCTGTGACAGAGGATTTAAAAGCAGGAAGGGTTCAGGCAAAGAATCTGAAAAAACTACAGAAAGCAGTATTTTTGGATCGAGATGGTACTCTGAATCGCTATGTAGGATTTTTAAGAAGTCCGGATGAGTTTGAATTGCTGGATGGAGTTGCAGAAGCAATTAAAAGAATTCATTTAAAGGGTTATTTATGCATTGTAGCAACCAATCAGCCGGTTATTGCAAGAGGTGAAGTGAATTTTGGGAGACTTGAAGAAATTCATAATAAAATGGAAACCTTACTTGGTGCAGAAGGTGTTCATATAGATGGCATTTATTTTTGTCCGCATCATCCGCATAAGGGGTTTGAAGGAGAAGTAGCTGAATTAAAAATTGACTGTTCTTGTAGGAAGCCGAAACCGGGAATGCTGCTTCAGGCTGCAAAGGACTATCATATTAACCTTGCGGATAGCTGGATGGTGGGTGATGCAGAGAATGATATCCTGGCAGGCAGAAATGCCGGATGCCAGACCGCATTGATCGTAACAGGAGAAGTAAAAGATTATGGTCAGGACAGAACGGTATGCTCTCTTCTTGAATTTGCATCAAAAGTAATAGAAAAATGAAATATTAATACGGAATGGGTAAAGATACATGCAAGGAAACGAAAAAACAGTGATTATCAATGCTGATGATTTTGGACAGACGGAGTCCTGTACGCGTGCCATCTTTGAAGCATTTGAGAAAAGAATGATTACAGATGTGACGATGGTTGCTAATGGGGAAGCGCTGGATACGGCTTTTGAATTAATCAGAAATCATCCGGCTATCCGAGATAGAGTAGGAATTCATTTTATTCTTACAGAAGGAATACCGTTAACAGAAACTATGAAAAAAAATTCCAAATTTGTTACGGATGGTCGTTTTAATTCCTATTTTAAGAATAAAAGGAACTATGTTAAGAGATTATCCAGGCGAGATAAGAAGGATATTTATGAAGAACTGACTGCACAAATAGATTTTTTGTTGTCAAAGGGAATCCTCATATCCCATGCAGACTCTCATCATCATGTGCATAATAATTGGCAGCTTGCTTCGATCATCTTTCGAGTGTGTCGGGAACATTCCATTACAAGGATTCGAATTCACAGAAATGTAGACAGAAAAAGTTTATTTTGGAATATCTTTTATGCATTTTTATATAATAGCAGATTAGGAGTAAATGGATTTTCTCATACAGATTATTTTGGAGCTGCGGGTGAATATGAGTATATGAGGGAAGGAATATCAGAGATTATGGTACATCCTGATTATGATTCGGAGGGAAAACTGGTTGACAGGAAACGAAAGCAGTACAGCGAAGCAGGGAATATTTATGCAGACGGAGAACCATTGGAGATAGTCCTTGCTTCGTGTTTGAACAGGGCAGAGCAATGTATTACATATAAATCTGTTTAGGACTGGAAATTGGAGGGGATAACAATGTCAATATACGAGGAACTGATGGGCGGAAGGAAGAAACTTGCAGTGGTTGGGCTGGGATATGTCGGGATGCCAATAGCAGTGGCCTTTGCTGAAAAGGGGCTACACGTGATCGGATTTGATTTGAATAAAGGGAAAATTGATCTTTATAAATCAGGAATAGATCCGACCAAAGAAGTAGGGAACGATGCAATTAAAAGAACCTCTGTAGAGTTTACCTGTGATGAATGCAAATTAAGGGAAGCCAGTTTTTATATTATTGCAGTTCCCACTCCGATTAATTGTGATCATACCCCGGATCTGACTCCTATCATATCTGCGTCTGAGCTGGTAGGAAGAAATTTAACGAAAAATAGTATTGTTGTTTATGAATCTACTGTGTATCCTGGCTGTACGGAAGATGTGTGTATTCCGATTCTTGAAAGGTTATCTGGACTTACATGTAATGTTCATTTTAAAGCAGGTTATAGCCCGGAGCGCATTAATCCAGGGGATAAAATACACCGATTGGAAAATATCTGTAAAATTGTATCAGGTACGGATGAAGAGGCGCTTGAGGAAATAAAAAAGGTTTATAATCTGGTGATTAAAGCAGGCACACATCCGGTATCAAATCTGAGGACAGCCGAAGCAGTTAAGGTGGTTGAAAATAGCCAGAGGGATATTAATATTGCATTTATGAATGAACTGGCAATTGTCTTCGATAAGATGGATATTGATACAAATGAGGTAATTGACGGAATGAATACGAAGTGGAATGCGTTGGGATTCCGACCAGGACTGGTAGGGGGACACTGCATAGGCGTCGATCCATATTATTTTACTTATGAAGCTGAAAAACTTGGCTATCACAGTCAGATTATTTTAAACGGACGTATTCTGAATGATGGCATGGGAGCCTATATTGCTGATACAGCTGTTAAACAAATGATAGCTGCCGGGCAGGCACCGATAAAATCAAAAGTCATTATATTGGGACTGACCTTTAAAGAGAATTGCCCGGATATAAGAAACAGTAAGGTTAATGACATTATAAAACAGTTAGCAGCATACGGTATAACGCCCTCCGTTGTTGATTCCTGGGCCAGTGCTGAAGAGGCTGAGAAGGAGTACGGAATTGTTCTTACAGAGCTTGCAGATGTGTCCGGAGCCGATTGTGTGATCATTGCTGTTGGGCATGATGACTTTAAAGCTTTATGCATAAATGATATTAAAAAACTATATAAAAGCAGTCCGGATGCCCAAAAAGTTTTGATTGATGTTAAAGGGCTGTATGGGTTAAGCGAATTAAAGAATTCCGGATTGAGATATTGGAGATTGTGATAAGTATATTGTAAATAATTTAGAAATGAGGACAGGAATTACTTTTGAATTCAAATCATGAAATGAAAAACAGCTACCAAATTGAATTATTGCTTGTTTTTATTTTTTTAAATAGTCTTGGTTTTCCAGGAACCTATACAGAGGTTTTTGGGGACACCTTCGGCATTTTAATAGAATATGCATCATTTGGAATGCAAATATTGGCTATGCTGCTGTCAAGCGGTAATTCTGTACTGGATATCCAGCTTGTTAATATAAAATTTCAGTATCTTCCGTTGTATCAGTTTATTATCATCGTTTTTTCGGAATCCATGCTGGGTGCGAGAGAACCGTCTGTTCAGCTGATTACGTGTGTCCGGCTGGCAGTGACTATCCTTTTTGCGATTTGGATGAGTGAAAATGTTGCTGTAAATAGAATAGTAGAACTAATCTGCATAGCACAGATCATATTAGATATTTCAATCATTTTACTTGCGTTTATCCATCCCAGTGTTGCTTTTCAGGATGCGGATGTATATGTACATGCATTAAGAGGTGTTTATACGGCGAAAAACGCACTTGCATCGGAGCTTTCGTTTGGGACAATCATGGTGTTTATGCTGCTGCTGGAAAAGTACAGGGCTCAGGAAAGGTGTGTCCTCTGGCTGGCAATTATGGGTATACATTTGATTTTGCTGGTTATGTGTCAGGCAACAGGGGCTGTGTTAATTGCTGGCTTAGTTATTCTGTATTTGATTTTTTTTACGGGAATCCGGCCGCCCTTGCCGTGGTTGTATATTGCCGTTAATATAGGCTTTTTATTTATTGCATTGACGGTTCTGCCATTCTTTTCTCCTGTTTTGGAATTATTTGGAAAAGATGCTACACTTACCGGTAGGACGGAACTCTGGAATGGGATTATTACTTTTATGACAGGAAACAACACCTTTACAGGTTTTGGATACGGTCGATTTTGGATGGACAGGAAAGCTGTTGCAGGGCTTCATATGTGTTTTGACCATACCTCATATTTTAGCCGGATGTCAACAGGGGCACATAACCAGATTTTAGAACTCTGGCTTAATACGGGATTGATTGGAATTGGTTCGTTTTTTCTGGCTGTTTTAGGGTCGTTGAGAACTGCTGATTTATTAACCGATAAAATATATGGTTTTATTAGTCCGGTTTTCTATTATCTGCTTTTGTGCGGACTGACTGAGCGTATTTTTGAAAATGCATATGGTTACAGGCTGCTTATTTTCTTTATCATTATGGCAATGAGCTGTAATCAGGAAAACTTGGAAAAGCTTAAAGGAGAAAAAAGTGTGAGGTCGGTTCTTGTAAAATAACGTTAGTGCTGCTTTCAAGTGTCCGCGGAGATTGGAGCTGCTGATTTGGAGAATGAATAACAGAAAAGGAGAAAAATTGTAGAAAAAATGAGATTTGGTATATTGTGTACTATGATTAATGGATTTGGCAGAAAAGGATATTACAACTCACAGGAAATAGGGTTGGGAAGAGGATTGGCCAGATGTGGGCATACTGTTTACATATATAAAAGTCTGAAAAAGGATAAGAGAGTCGGAAGGGAATGCCTGAAGATTGAAAAAGGGCTTTCCATCCAATATATCCCTGTTTGGCATTTTGGCGCACACGGATATTTCCCTTCATCAGTTCTGGATAAAGATTTGGATGCGGTATTATGTTTTGCCGATAATCAGATATTCCTTCCGCATATCTATCGTTTCTGCCAAAAAAACAAAATATGCTTTGTTCCTTATATTGGTACAATGCACAGCAATAACAATGGCATTCATGGAAAAATATTGAATACCCTTTTCGCTTTAGGCTCACTTAAAATTTACAGGAAAACCCCTGTAATTGCCAAAATAAGAAAAATTAAGACTGAGCTGGAGAAACTTGGTGTTAAGAATGTGACAGTAGCACCAGTAGGCCTTGATTTTGAGGTGATGAAGAAGGATTTTAAAAAGTATGACAAGGGGTTGCTTCGGGCGCAGTTTGGATTTGACATGGATGAAGTCATTATCTGCACTGTTTCCAGACTTGATCCGGAAAAAAGGCCATTGGATCTCCTGGATATTTTTATGCGGGTAAAGGCGAAAAAAAAGTGCAAGCTGCTTATTGTAGGAGAAGGGGTTCAGAGCTTAGAGGTGGAAAAGAGAATAGAGGTTCTTGGACTGGAAAACGAGGTAAAGGTACTGAACCGTGTTCCGTATGAAGATATTTGGAAGGTGTATGCGATTTCCGACTATTTCGTAAATTTATGTGGAACTGAAATTTTTGGAATGGCAATTTTAGAGGCAATGTACTATGAGGTATCTGTAGCTGCATCAATAGCGCCTGGGCCATCCGTTACTTTGAAGGGAATGAAAG
Organism: Eubacteriales bacterium; assembly: GCA_030524545.1. Lineage (GTDB taxonomy): Bacteria > Bacillota > Clostridia > Lachnospirales > Lachnospiraceae > Blautia_A. Next base: position 118,467 of record JAUNGM010000001.1, on the reverse strand, counting down.
GCCACAAGCTGTGTATAACAGACCAGGATGTCGAAGACTGGCTGGCGGGGAAATATCCTGAGAAAAAGGAATTGGCGGAAAGTGCAGAAAAACTAAAGGAGAAATACGGCTGGGATAGTTGTGCAAATGTTTTTTTGTCAATCGTTTCAGGCAAAAAGGACAAAAACAGGAAGGAAAAGAGAACACGTGTATGAATGTGATTGTGATTACAACATTTTATCCGCAGCCGGGCAGGAAAGATCTGATACAAGATACATCAGCAATCCATTATATTACAAGAGAGTGGGTAAAACAGGGGCATGATGTAACGGTAATACATTGCTACGGACATTATTTCCGAGAACTGATAAAGGAACCGGGGAAACATGATTTTCGCCGATTTGTAAAGATACAAGAATGCTCTATAAATGAAGGAGTACGGGTACTTCTTACAGAAAATCAGTATTGGGTAAGAAATGCAAAATGGTATCTGCCTGTTCAGCAAAAGAAGATTGCATCATCTATAAACCAATATTTTAAGGAGAAAATGCCGGACTATAAGCCGGATATTCTTTTGGTTCATTTCCCTACACAGTATATTGGAATTACGGAAAGGCTTGATTTTACGTGCAGGAAAGCAGCAGTTTTTCATAAAACGGATCTGGGAACACTTTTGTCAATTCCAAAAGCCAGATTAAAGCTTCAGAATATATATGACATAATAGGAACAAGATCCGTACAGCTTCAGAAAAAGCTTGTAAAGTGCGGGATAAATACAACTTTTGTGGCGCAGTCAGGAATTGATGCAGATATAATTTTATCGGATATTTCTTTCCGGGATAAATGGGAGAACAGAGGGAATGAAGGATTAAAAATTGTCTATGCAGGAGGCATAACAACCGATAAAAATGTTGGAACGATTATAAAAGCACTGGGGATACTGCGGGCAAAGGTACGGTTTTCATTTACCGTTATTGGAGAGGGGAATTGTAAAGCAGACTGTATACGAACTGCAGAAAAAAATGAAATAATAGATGCATGCCATTTCCTGGGGAGACTAACCCGAGCAGAAACAATTTCCCAAATGAGAGAAGCGGATGTCTTTATTATGGTAAGCCAGAGAGAAACTCTGGGGCTGGTTTACCTAGAGGCTATGTCTCAGGGTTGCATTACGATTGGTTCAAGAGATGAAGGAATTGATGGAATTTTATTAAATGAAAAAAATGGTTATCTTGTACAGTCGGGTAATGAAAAAGAATTAGCTGCCCGAATACTTGCTATTGCGGAAAGTTCACTGGAAGAGAAAATGCGTGTTGCGTATGCAGGCATAGAAACGATACGGCAGATGACAAGCGAGAAAACAGCAGAAGATTATCTGAAGAGTGTTTTATAAAATATCTATTGAAGCAGTATCCGTTTCGGGAGGAAGATATGAAAAAAAGCAGTATAAAAATGAATGTGTTATATCAATTGGTATATGAGGTTTTTGCGATGCTTATTCCTTTGCTTACTGCCCCGTATGTCTCAAGAATTCTGGGTGCGGAAAAGCTGGGGATATATTCCTACTGGTATTCCGTGGCTTCTTATTTTGGTATGGTTGCGATGTTGGGAGTAAAAAACTATGGAAACAGGGAGATTGCCAAAAACAGAGAAAATATAGAATGCCTTACAAAAACCTTCTGGAGTATTTATGCAGTTCAGTGCGGAGTTTCAGTGATAGTATTAATCGCGTATATGATATTCATTTTCTGCTTTTCTTCTGACAACACAGGCTGTTCTTTAGTATTTACGCTGTATGTGATTTCGTGCATGCTGGATATAAGCTGGTTTTTCTTTGGGACAGAGCAATTCAAAATTACATCTGCCAGAAATACGATAATCAAGTTGATTACGGCATCATTAGTGTTTCTTTGTGTCAGAAGTGCTGATGATATTCTGCTTTATTGCGGGATTATGGCAGGGGGATGTCTGGCTAGCCAGTTAATATTGTGGGTACAGCTATCCCGATACATTTGCTATACCAAAATACACTTTAATCAAATGTTATCTCATTTTAAGCCGATGCTGATTCTGTTTATTCCGGTTTTGGCAGTCAGTTTGTACTGTATTATGGATAAAATCATGATTGGGAATTTGAGTAATAAAACACAATTGGGTTTTTATGAGGCCTCGGAAAAAATAACAACCTGTGTAAAATCTGTTATTACAGCATTTGGAACTGTTATGATGCCGCGGATGTCAAAGCTGTTTTCTGATGGAGATATTAAGGCTGGAAACCGATATATGTCTTTGTCTGTTGAGATAATGATGGCAGTTGCTTTTGCAATGGCATTCGGAATATCAAGTGTAGCACATATTTTTGCCCCTTTATTTTGGGGAGAAGAATTTATTCCGTGTGCCGGTTTGCTGATCGCGTTAAGCGCAGCACTGCCATTTGAGGCTTTTGCAGATATTATCAGAACGCAATATCTGATTCCAAATAGTATGGATAAAGCGTATATCGTTTCAGTTATGACAGGAGGAATTACGAATGTGACAGCAAATCTGATATTAATACCGAGAATGGGAGCATTAGGAGCTGCTGTTGGAACCATTATAGCAGAAATAATGGTATGGCTTGTCCAATGTATCTTTGTAAGAAATAAGATACATCTTGAGGAATACCTGCAAAAAGCAATACCTTTTGGCGTGATGGGAGGAATTATGATGCTCGTGCTGCGGGCAGTGGATACAATTGCCCGGACTACGGTTTCATGGGTGATATTAGAGGTTATCATAGGTATAGTTGTTTACTGCAGCCTATCTTTCACATATTTCTATAAAACAAAAAATGAGCTGTTGATAAATTTTTTGAAGACAGGAAAGAACAAGCTTCGAAATAAGTAAGCATGATAAAGAAGTCATGTTTAAAATCCGAAGATGAAGTAAATGAGGAATATCAGATCATACAATAGCGAAGGGATCGAAGCAAGCTGAACCGATGATGGAGAACGGTATGGAAAAAGAAAAAACTACTTTTAAGATCATTGACCGCGAAGAAGTGTTAAGAAGCAAGCGGAAATATTGGATTGGAAGGCGGGCACAGGATATCGTTTTTTCATTTGCAGCGCTGATCGTTCTCTTTCCGCTGATGCTTTTGATCGCACTGGCGATTTATATAGATGATCCCCATGGCAGCCCGTTATATGCCCAGATCCGCTGCGGACGTGACGGCAGGCCGTTTAAATTATATAAGTTCCGGTCCATGGTGGTTGGCGCAGAAGAGCGGCTGCAGGAAGTGCTTCGAAACAATGAGGCGGACGGACCGGTCTTTAAAATACAGAATGACCCTCGCCTGACCCGTGTGGGACGATTTATCCGCAAGCCGGGCCTGGATGAATTGCCGCAGTTCTGGAACATCCTGATCGGTGATATGAGTATTGTCGGCCCGCGCCCTCCTCTTCCAAGAGAAGTGGAACAGTATAATGATTATCAGAGGCAGCGCCTGTACATACAGCCGGGACTGACATGTTACTGGCAGATTCAGGAGAACAGAAACACTCTTTCGTTTGATGAATGGGTGGAGCTGGATTTGAAATATATCACGGAGCGGAGCTTCTGGGTGGATTGGAAAATTATTTTTCAAACAGTTCGGGCCGTATTTAAAGCTGACGGTATGTGATATGGCAACCATGAAAAATGGTTACCGGAAAAAGGATATAATAACACCCATTTAAAAAAGGATATTGACAAATGGGAACAGACTGGTTAGAATGACTAATAGCTAAATAAACAAAGACTTGGAAGAGGAATAGTAGGAGATTTGACATGTTCAGAGAGCTGCCGGAAGGTGCGAGGCAGTGATGTGTTTTTCCGAACTCGCCTTGGAGTTGCCGGGATGAACGGTGAATCCTTTTGGGATGTTCATCAGTAGTTTCGGACGGTAATCCCCGTTACAGGAGGAAGAGTGCATCGGCATCCGTGCCGGTGAATTAGAGTGGTACCACGGTTTCCCCGTCTCTAGCCAGGAGACGGGGTTTTTTGTTATACTTCATAGAAAAAACCTGCCACAATTCATTTACGCATACTATATTTTTTAGGAGGAATCAATCATGGCTGCACCTTATAATCATAAGGCAATTGAAGCAAAATGGCGCACCAACTGGGAAAAGAAACCGGTAAACGTCAATGACGGAAAGAAACCGAAATACTACTGTCTGGATATGTTCCCTTATCCGTCCGGAAACGGCCTTCACGTAGGCCACTGGAGAGGCTATGTCATCTCCGATGTATGGAGCCGTTATAAAATGCTCCAGGGATATTACCTGATCCATCCGATGGGCTGGGATGCATTCGGACTTCCTGCAGAGAACTATGCGATTAAGATGGGTGTACACCCGGCAATCTCTACGGCAGAGAATGTAAAGAACATTAAAAAGCAGATCAACGATATCGCAGCAATCTATGACTGGGATATGGAAGTCAATACCACAGACCCGAACTTTTATAAATGGACCCAGTGGATTTTTGTAAAAATGTTCAAAGAAGGCCTTGCATACGAAAAAGAATTCCCGATCAACTGGTGTCCGTCCTGTAAGACCGGACTTGCCAATGAGGAAGTAGTCAATGGCTGCTGCGAACGCTGCGGTGCAACCGTAACCAAGAAAAATCTCCGCCAGTGGATGCTGCGCATCACCAAATACGCAGATCGTCTCCTGAATGACCTGGACAAGCTTGACTGGCCGGAAAAGGTTAAGAAAATGCAGACCGACTGGATCGGAAAATCCTACGGCGCAGAAGTAGAATTCCCGGTAGAAGGAAGAGACGAGAAGATTACCGTTTACACCACAAGACCGGATACCCTTCACGGCGCAACCTTCATGGTACTTGCTCCGGAACATGCCATGGCAAAATCCCTGGCAACGGACGAGACAAGAGAAGCCGTTGAGAAATACATCTTTGACTCCTCCATGAAGTCCAATGTAGACCGTCTGCAGGACAAAGAAAAGACAGGCGTATTTACCGGAACCTATGCGATCAACCCGTTAAACGGTGCCAAAGTGCCGATCTGGCTTTCTGACTATGTACTGGCTGACTATGGTACAGGCGCGATCATGTGTGTACCTGCTCATGATGACCGTGACTTTGAATTTGCAACAAAATTCAACATTCCGATCATCCAGGTTATCGCAAAAGACGGCAAAGAAATTGAAAACATGACCGAAGCTTACACGGAAGCATCCGGAACCATGATCAATTCCGGTGACTGGAACGGCATGGAATCTGCTGTCCTGAAGAAAGAAGCCCCGATCATGATCGAAAAAATGGGCATTGGCCGCAAAACGGTCAACTATAAGCTGCGTGACTGGGTATTCTCCCGCCAGCGTTACTGGGGCGAGCCAATTCCGATCGTCCACTGCCCGAAGTGCGGTGCCGTACCGGTACCGGAAGACCAGCTTCCATTAAGACTGCCGGAAGTAGAGAGCTATCAGCCTACCGGAACAGGAGAATCTCCGCTGGCTGCTATTGACGAGTGGGTAAACACCACCTGTCCGTGCTGTGGTGCCCCGGCTAAACGTGAGACAAACACCATGCCTCAGTGGGCAGGTTCCTCCTGGTATTTCCTGCGCTATGTAGACAACAAGAATGATCAGGAACTGGTTTCCAAAGAAAAAGCAGACAAATACCTTCCGGTAGATATGTATATCGGCGGTGTGGAACATGCCGTGCTGCATCTGCTTTACTCCAGATTCTATACCAAATTCCTGTACGATATCGGAGTCGTTGATTTTGACGAACCGTTTACCAAGCTGTTCAATCAGGGTATGATCACCGGCAAGAACGGTATCAAGATGAGTAAGTCCAAAGGAAACGTTGTATCTCCGGATGCTTTGGTACGTGATTACGGATGCGATTCCTTAAGAATGTACGAGCTGTTCGTAGGCCCGCCGGAACTGGATGCAGAATGGGATGACCGCGGAATCGACGGTGTTTCCCGTTTCCTGAAGCGCTTCTGGGGACTGGCTCTGGACAGCATTGAGAAGGATGTGCCTGCAACCAAGGAAATGATCAAGATCCGTCATAAGATGGTTTATGATATTACCCAGCGTCTGGAGTCCTTCAGCCTGAATACGGTTATTTCCGGTTTCATGGAATACAACAACAAGCTGATCGACCTGGCAAAGAAATCCGGCGGTGCAGTAGACAAAGAAACCATTGAGACAGCAGTGATTCTGCTTGCTCCGTTTGCTCCGCATATTACTGAAGAACTGTGGGAAATGCTGGGACATACCGATTCTGTCTTCCATACCCGGTGGCCGGCTCATGATGAGGATGCCATGAAGGACGACGAAATCGAGGTTCCGGTACAGATTAACGGCAAGACCCGTGCTGTTATCAGCATTCCGGCAGAATGTTCTAAGGAAGAAGCTATTGCAAAAGGAAAAGAAGCCATTGCAGACAAGCTTACAGGCAATGTGATCAAAGAAATCTATGTTCCGAAGAAAATCATCAATATTGTAATGAAATAAAGATAGTAAGAGAGCCTGGCCCTTGAAGTATAAGGGGTTAGGCTCTTACTTTTGTATCAATGATACTAAAATGATACGAAAGAGCCGCCTATTCTTTACCAGAGAGCAGGGCGGCTATTTCTTATGTGTGTATGTAAGGATGGACACGATCAAGCTTGCAGTTGTCAAGATAATCATGAAAATCTCGTAATCACTCATAAGCATCCCCTCTGACAGAGTAAATCATGTATAGAAAGACAGAACTACAATTGTTTTGCACCCTTATGTTAAAATTTGAAAATAACAGAGCGGAAAAGTAGTCGATTTTTCACAAAAACAATTACGAAACAGGTAAAGGAGGGTGCGTTCGATATGAGTAAAAAGGAGCTTGTTTCCATTATTCAGAACACTTCTATGGCGCTGGCGGTCATTGTGCTGCTTGGCTTCGGTCTGCCGCAGGCAGTGGCTTATGGCACGGAGATTGCGGCTGTAGAGGTGATGGCGGCAGTGAATGATTTAGAAGCGGAGAATAATTTAACCGTAGAGAATGATTTAGCAGCAGAGTATGATTGGAATGCGGAGCTTGATTATGAGAATACGGAAAGACTGACAGATTTTTCCGTAAATCTTTTGCAGGAGACCATGAAAGACGGAGAAAATACATTGCTCTCCCCGTATTCTGTTTTAAGCGCTCTGGCAATGACGGCTAACGGGGCTGACGGAAATACAAGAACCCAGATGGAGGAAGTATTTGGTCTTTCCGTAGAAGAAATTAACGAATATCTGCATACCTATCAGGGGCTTTTGGCAGAGGATAAAGAAAACAAGCTGTCTGCTGCAAATTCAATCTGGGTGAAAGAGGATGACTCGATTGAAATCAGAGAGGATTTCCTGGAGACATGTAAGAAATGGTATGAACCGGCTGTTTACCAGACCCCGATGGATGAATCCTCTCTTGAGGAAATCAATGGATGGGTCAATGAAAAAACAGACGGGATGATTCCGGAAATCCTGAATGAGATTCCCGACAATGCCATCATGTATCTGATCAATGCTTTGGCGTTTGATGCGGAGTGGGCGAAGATTTACTCGTCTGAGGAAGTGAGCGAAGGAGAATTTACAAAAGAGGACGGCAGCATAAAGAACGCAGAATTCATGTATTCGGAAGAATATTCGTATCTGCAGGATGAGGGAGCGGAAGGCTTTCTGAAATATTATAAAAACGGGAAATACGCTTTTGCCGCACTACTTCCGCAGGAGGGAACAACTGTAGCAGAATATGTCGGGAATCTGACAGGTGAGAGAATGTACAGCATCCTTTCCAATGTACAGAGCGGCACCGTAAATGCTGCAATTCCAAAGTTCCAGGAAGAATACAGAGTGAATCTTTCAGATGTGCTTCAGAAGATGGGAATGCCGGATGCTTTTTCAGAGGATAATGCGGATTTCACAAAGATGTGTTCCTGCACTCCGGGAGAGGTGCATATCGGCCGTGTACTCCATAAGACATTTATGGAAGTGAATGAGAGAGGGACAAAGGCAGGGGCTGCGACAGCAGTGGAGATGCTGCTGGAGTCTGCCGCGGAGGAGTCAGAGCCTCCCAAGACGGTTTATTTAGACCGTCCCTTTGTATACATGCTGATCGATACGGAAGTAAATCTTCCAATCTTTCTGGGAACGGCTATGGATATAGGAGAATAAACGGAGTATGGAGGATGGCTCTGCCGGTGTTTGGATGTCCGGCAGAGCGTCCTTTTCCTATTTTTTACGGAGGATTTCCCTGGGCGGCTGGATCTCGTTTGCAATGGTGTGTTCGGTAAGCTCGGAAAGAAGACGGATCTTCCGGTTAAGAAGCGGACGCATACAGTTGGGGACATGTTCCCCATGGGCGCGGTGGATTGCCACGCATTCCCTGCAGCTGCCGTGATAGCGGCAGGCTTTCAGACAGGGACAGTGGTCTTTGTCGGCATATTCCCTGCGGAATTGGGAAGCAAATTCTTCCTGAATACGAAGTCCTTCCGCGCGGTTTCCTTTGTGAAATTCCTCCATTGCTCTTTTTTCCAGTTTATTCCCATCTATCTGCATAGGAAGATCCTGTGTTGTCTGATTTTGCATAGATATACTCTCCTTTGGGTTGTGATATGAATGATTATAGCTGTTTCGTTTCAAGATACTGCTGCCCAGTACAGCAGATGCTTTTGACATATGTAATAATAGCGCAGATCAACCTTGAAAAATATCCTATATTCCTCTAAAATATATAAAAAAATCACCAACTAACGAAATGATAAAAAAAATCACAAAATAAGAAGGCGAGGAAAATGAGAAACACGGGTTCGGAGGATAATACTCCTATATATTCCCACAATCCCTATGACAGCACGAAGTTTCCGCTTCTTGTACTGGATGTACACAGAACTGTATGTAAGCCGTTTAATGAAGGCTTCCGCGTGCTTCACTGGCACGAGGAGTTTCAGTTTATTTATATTATAAGTGGAAGGGTACATTTTAAAATCTGGGAAGAGGAAATGGATTTCGGTGCAGGCTGTTGCTTATTCATTAATAGTAATGTCATGCATCATATTACACAGAAAGAGGACTGCCGGTATCACAGTTTTCTTATTCCGCCGAAAATGCTTTGCTTTTTTGAGGGGAGCTTAATGGAGGAGCGGGAAGTACAGAGTGTCGTCAGGAATCCTCTGTTTGCATATTTTGTAATGGAGACGGACCGGGCGGATCATAGGGAACTGTTAAAAAAGATTGAGGAGCTGGATAAGCTTTATTTTTTAGAAAATAGACCTGCCCATTGGGAATACAGGCTGAGTGTATGTCTCGGAGAGCTTTGGCTGGATTTTATTGAAGTGACAGAGAGTATAGAAACATATCAGAAGGCAGGAACAAAAATACAGGGGAATTCCCTGGAAAAAGGGCGGAAGCCGGACGCAGGGATCCCCGGACGGAGTCATCAGCGTATTCAGGCTTTGATCTCTTATATTCATACGAATTACAGTCGTCCCATATCGCTGCAGGATATTGCAGATGCGGCTTCTGTCAGCCAGACGGAATGCCTGCGCTGTTTTCGGAAATATACCGGCTACTCCCCTTATCAGTACCTGCTTCGGTACCGTTTGCAGGTCAGCACCCGTCTTCTGAAAGACAGGGAATCCTCAATCACAGAAATCGCCCTGCAGATCGGATTCCAGTCAGTAAGCTCTTACATCAGCTATTATAAAAAATATTATGGAAAGACACCGGCACAATACAGAAAAGGTCATTATGATGATTGATTTTATCAGACAAAACGTCGGATAGCTGAGTGATTCAGCACATCCGACGTATGACTTTTACAGGACTTTCGTGGTCCACTTGCTGCAGTCCCAGACATCGGATACGATATCCTGATAAAACTCCGGCTCGTGGCAGATGAGGAGGATGCTTCCTCTGTATTCCTTCAATGCCTGTTTCAGGGCTTCTTTGGCATCGACATCCAGATGATTGGTAGGCTCGTCCAGAAGAAGAACATTTGTCTCTTTATTTACCAGCTTGCAGAGACGCACCTTCGCCTGCTCGCCGCCGCTTAAGACACGTACCTGGCTTTCAATGTGTTTGGTGGTAAGACCGCATTTGGCAAGGGCGGAACGTACTTCATACTGGGTGTAGGAAGGAAATTCAGCCCAGATTTCGTCGATACAGGTGGTCTTATTGTCTCCCTTGACTTCCTGCTCGAAATAACCGATCTGCAGATTATCCCCAAGCTCACAGGAACCCTTCAGTGAGGGAATCAGCCCGAGGATGCTGCGAAGAAGCGTTGTTTTACCGATTCCGTTGGCACCTACCAGAGCAATCTTGTGTCCTCGTTCCATAGAGAGGGTAAGCGGCCTGGAGAGCGGCTCGTTATAGCCGATGACCAGATCCTTTGTCTCAAAGATATATTTGCCCGGAGTGCGTCCCTGTTTAAAATGAAATTCCGGCTTCGGCCTCTCGGCAGCCAGTTCAATGACATCCATTTTGTCCAGCTTCTTCTGACGGGACATAGCCATGTTTCTTGTGGAAACCCTTGCCTTGTTTCTGGCAACAAAGTCCTTCAGCTCGCTGATTTCCTGCTGCTGACGCCGGTACGCGGCTTCAAGCTGGGCTTTTTTTACAGCATAAACTTCCTGGAAATGGTCATAATCCCCTACATAGCGGTTCAGCTCCTGGTTCTCCATATGATAGACCAGATTGATGACTTCATTTAAAAACGGGATATCGTGGGAGATGAGCACAAAGGCATTTTCATAGTCAATGAGATAACGCTTCAGCCAGGCGATATGCTCTTCATCCAGATAGTTGGTAGGCTCATCGAGAAGAAGGATATCCGGCTTTTCCAGAAGAAGCTTGCCGAGAAGCACCTTGGTACGCTGTCCGCCGCTCAGATCTGTTACATCCCGGTCCAGACCGATATCCAGAAGTCCAAGTGCTCTTGCAACCTCCTCTACCTTGGCATCGATCACATAAAAATCATGCATGGTCAGAGTATCCTGGATCGTACCAAGTTCCTCCATCAGATCCATCATTTCCTCTTCAGAGGCCGTGCCCAGAGAATCGCAGATCTGATTCATCTTTTCTTCCAGTTCAAATAAATAGGCAAAAGCGGATTTCAGTACGTCCCGGATGGTCATTCCCTGTGTGAGGACCGTATGCTGGTCAAGATATCCCACGCGGACGTTTTTGGCCCATTCGATCTTGCCCTCATCCGGCATTAATTTCCCTGTGACAATATTCAAAAAAGTGGATTTTCCTTCGCCGTTGGCCCCTACAAGGCCAATGTGCTCTCCCTTCAGCAGGCGGAAGGATACATCATTAAAAATGGCCCTGTCACCAAAGCCGTGGGTCAAATGTTCTACATTTAAGATACTCATGAATAAACTCCTTTATTTACAGGCCGTCAGGCCGGTTTTTTCATAAATGAAATGGCTGTACACCATTTTACAGGAAGTAAAGAGATTTGGCAATGAAAAACAGCAGCGTATTCTTCGTATTGTTTTGCAGGGCCGGAAGGAGTATAATGTTTTGAGACAAAAAAGTAATCGCAAGGAGGATGTTCAGATGAACGCAAATGTTACAAGAGAGGAAGCTCTCGCGCTTCTGAAAAAATATAACCAGGAAGCATTTCATATCCAGCATGCCCTGACAGTGGAAGGCGTGATGAAATGGTATGCAAAAGAAAATGGAGAGGATGAAGAATTCTGGGGTCTTGCAGGCCTTCTCCACGATGTAGACTTTGAAAAATGGCCGGAGGAGCACTGCAAAAAGGCACCGGAGCTGCTTGCGGAGATTCATGCTTCCGAAGAACTTGTTCACGCTGTCGTAAGCCATGGCTACGGAATCTGTGCAGATGTGGAACCAGAACATTTTATGGAAAAAGTCATGTTTGCAGCAGATGAGCTTACCGGACTGATCGGGGCTGCCGCACTGATGCGCCCGTCCAAAAGTGTGATGGATATGGAGACAAAGAGCCTGAAAAAGAAATTTAAGGACAAACGTTTTGCAGCAGGATGTTCCCGCGACGTGATTGAAAAGGGCGCCGGAATGCTTGGATGGGAATTGAATGAATTATTTGAAAAGACTATTCTTGCCATGCGTTCCTGTGAAGCACAGATTCAGGAAGAAATGCAGCAGATATAATACGATACCGGAAACAGATCCGCCTGATTTCTTTTCAGGTATGCAAAAAATCCCCGTCTCCGGTGTACTTTCAGGACATGTGCAGTACTGTCTGAATAGGAAAATACACCGGAGCAGGGATCGAACTATTTATTGTACTTCTTGAATTCCTTCAATATCCGGAGAGGCCATGAGAGAATAGTTCGTGTAATACACTACAAATCCCGGCTTGGCACCGCCCGGTTTCTTTACATGTTTTTTCTGGATATAGTCAATTTCCACCTTGGGAGCGGTTCGGCCTTTGGAATAATAGGCAGCCAGCCTTCCGGCTTCCTCGAAGGTACGGTCCGGCAGCTCGCCGTCTTTTGTTTTGACGACTACATGGGAACCGGCCATTTTTTTTGCGTGGAACCACCAGTCATTGCCTGTGGCAAATTTGAAGGTCAGTTCATCATTCTGATAATTATTTTTCCCTACATAAATATCAAAACCGTCACTGGAAACATAGTGGAAGGGCTTGGATTTTGCCTGCATTTTCTGGCCTTTTTTGCCTGTAAAATGCTTTTTGATATAACCGTATTCCGTCAGTTCCTCTTTGATCTGCGCCAGATCGCTTTCTGCAAGGGCGATGTCCAGGGCATTGGAGATGGACTCCAGATGGTCAATCTCGCTCCGGGTATCTGAAATCTGTTCCGTGAGGGCTTCCTCTGTCCGCTTCAGCTTTCCGTAACGATCAAAATACTTTTTGGCATTTTCCGATGGGGTAAGTGTAGGATCCAGGGGAATGGTAATCTCCTCGTTGGTGTAATAATTCAGTGCCCGGAAGGATTTGCAGCCTTCCTCCAATCCGTATCCGTAGGTATTGATCAGTTCTCCGTAGACTTTATACTTATCCTTTTTTGCAGTGTCGTTCATCTGTTTTTCCTGGAGGATCAGCTTTTTGCGGTTGCGTTCCAGGGCGGTCTGCACGATCCTGCGGAGGTCGGAGGATTTCTGGCGGATACGGGTGAGAGTGTTTTTGGATGCGTAATAGGTTTCCAGCATGGAAGAAACGCTGTCAAATGTCCTGGAATGATATTCGTCCCCGTACTGGGTAAGGGGAAGGACGGAATATTCCACAGGTTCTTCGCCGCGGTAAATGATATTCGGATTAAAATCTCCCCCGGTCACCTGATCCATCATTCTGCGGAATGTATGATACAGATGCACGCACGCCGCGTTGTCCAGAGACTGTGCCGCTTCGCTGCCGTCAATGGAGGCGCGGAAGCAGATTTCTTCCGCGATCACAGGGCTTAATCCTGTCAGAGAGGAATAGATCGCCCTGGAAATGTTACAGGGCTTTTTGCATACGGTTTCCAGAAAGGCTTCTTCCGTGACAGTAAGCGGGTCAAGCTTTTCCTGCGTCTTCGGGATGAAGTATTCTCTTCCCGGGAGAACCTCACGCACGGAACTCATGTGGGAAGAGACGTGCTTGATGCTGTCCAGAATCATTTGCTTTTCATCGCAGAAAATGATATTGCTGTGCTTGCCCATCAGTTCCATGATGAGTAGTTTTTTGCAGGGGTCTCCAAGCTCATTAAGGTGTTCCAGCTCAAATTCCACGACACGCTCCAGGCCGGGCTGCCTGATCGCGGAAATCCTTGCGCTTCCGATATGTTTTCGAAGAAGCATACAGAAATTCGGCGCAGTGAGAGGACTGACTTTATTTTTTTCCGTGAAATAAATGAGGGGCAGGGATGCGCTTGCGGACATCAGAAGCCGGCATTGCCCAAGAGCCCCCTTTCCTGTGATCAGAAGTTCATCCGCCTCCGGCTGAGCGATTTTGTTAAAGCGGCCACCGCCCAGATATTTATTTAATTCCTGAACCATTGCTGCAATGGTGATTCCGTCAAATGCCATTTGTTCAATTCTCCTTTTTGCTGCGGCCTGCTTTTGGCTGTGCATTTTGTCTGCTGCCCGCAGGCCTGTTCTTCTCGATAACAGTATAACATATAAAAAAAGGGTTTGACTAGGGTTTTAGAATGAACTATAATAAATCTGTATGCACAGGGTGTTACTGTTCACAGGTAATATCCCGGGACATACAAGTTACGGTTTCGGTAAAAAAGGAATGGAACTGTAACTGTAAAAACAAGAGCAAACATTTGCAGAGAGAGAAAAACTATGATAAAAAGTATGACAGGATTCGGCCGCGCCGAAGCAGTGACCGCAGAACGGAAGATTACCGTAGAATTGAAATCTGTCAACCACAGGTATCTGGATCTGAACATCAAGATGCCCAAGAAACTCGGCTTTCTTGAGGGAAATATACGCAGTCTTATGAAGGAATACATGCAGAGGGGCAAGGTGGACGTTTTTATCACCTGCGAAGACTATGCGCAAAGCCGTGTGGCACTGAAATACAATCGTGAACTGGCGAAGGAATATCTGGGATATCTGAATGAGATGGCAGAAGAGTTCGGACTGGAGAATGATGTGAGAGTTTCTGTCCTTTCCCGTTATCCGGAAGTTCTGACCATGGAAGAGCAGACGATGGATGAAGAACAGCTCTGGAGCAGTCTGGAGGGCCCCCTTCGTGAAGCATGTGCGAAATTCGTGGAGACAAGAACACGAGAGGGTGAGCACCTGAAGCTTGACCTGCTCGAGAAACTGCAGGGTCTGGATGAGAAAGTGCGCCTTGTGGAAGAACGGTCTCCGGAGGTGGTACAGGCATACCGTGAGAAGCTGGAAGCTAAGGTTCATGAGCTTCTTGAGGATTCCCAGATTGATGAGAGCCGTATTGCCGCAGAGGTGGTTCTTTTTTCGGACAAGATCTGCAATGATGAGGAGACTGTCCGGCTTCGCAGCCATATCAGGAGCATGGCGAAGATCCTTGCCGAAAGTGAGGGAATCGGCAGAAAGCTGGATTTCATGGCTCAGGAGATGAACCGTGAAGCCAATACGATCTTATCAAAATCCAATGATCTTACCATATCCAATATCGCCATTGAACTGAAGACGGAGATCGAGAAAATCCGCGAGCAGATTCAGAATATTGAATAGCAGAGGAAGGCGTCTATATGGCCAAACTAATTAATATCGGTTTTGGAAATGTTGTAAATTCAGATAAGATCGTGGCAGTGGTCAGTCCTGATGCCGCACCGGTGAAACGGATGGTGCAGAGTGTAAAGGGGACGAACTCCCTGGTGGATGCTACGCAGGGGCGCAGGACGAAAGCGGTGATCGTTACATCCGATGACTATCTGGTGCTTTCGGCTCTGCAGCCGGAGACCATTGCCAGACGATTTGCAGAAGTATATGATTTCGAAGACAGGGGAGAGGGACATGAGTAAAGGAATCTTAGTAGTTGTTTCCGGCTTTTCCGGTGCAGGAAAAGGCACGGTCATGAAAGAACTTCTGAAACGTTATGAAAATTATGCACTTTCCGTATCCGTCACGACCAGGAAGCCCAGACCGGGGGAAGAAGACGGAAGAGAGTATTTTTTTCGTACAAGAGAAGAATTTGAGAAGCTGATCAGGGAGGATGCTCTTATTGAGTACGCCCGTTATGTGGAGAATTATTATGGAACACCCCGTTCCTATGTGGAGGAGAAGCTTTCCGAAGGCAAGGATGTGATTCTGGAAATCGAGATTCAGGGAGCAATGAAGGTTAAGCAAAAGATTCCGGAAGCCCTGCTGGTTTTTGTCACTCCGCCAAGCGTGGAGGAGCTGAAGAAACGTCTGGAAGGAAGGGGTACTGAGACTCCGGAGGTAATTGCGTCCAGAATGAGCCGTGCAGGAGAAGAAGCGGAGGGTATGGATGCCTACGACTATCTTGTTGTGAATGACGATTTGGATGAATGTGTGGAACGCATGCACCGGATCATCATGAGCGAGCATTTCCGAATGGAGCGAAATACGGCTTTTGTACAGAAGATCAAAGAGGAATCCAGGGCATTTATACATTCTGAAAGCTGAACATCAGAAAAAACAAATACCCTTTCCAAAATATAAATAAGAACTGTATGGCCCATGGCCGAAGAAAGGAGAACGATTTCTATGATACATCCATCTTATTCAGAATTAATTCAGGCAATTAATACAAACAGCGAGGAAGACGACAACACGATCATGCTGAACAGCCGTTATTCTCTGGTACTTGCTACCAGTAAGCGTGCACGTCAGATCATCGGCGGTGCCGAGCCTATGGTAGAAGGTGCTGCAGGGAAGAAACCGCTGTCTACAGCCATTGATGAATTCTACAAAGGCAAGGTAAAGATCATTGCCAAGGCTCCTGAGGAGGAGACTGCGTCTGAAAGTGCACAGGCACCGTCAGAAGCTGATGATGCGGCAGATGCAGTCATGGAAGAAACTGCAACAACTGAAGAAGCATAAAAACAAAGGCTGCCTGTGCAGCCTTTATGCGCATTAGGAGAAATTATGAAAATATTTTTTGTTTCCCTGGGATGTGACAAGAATCTGTCGGATTCCGAAGAAATGCTGGGCCTTCTTACAAAAAACGGACACGAGATCATCGATGAGGAGGAGAAGGCGGAAGCAATCATCGTCAACACCTGCTGTTTTATTAATGATGCCAGGGAAGAAAGCGTGGAAACAATCCTGGAGATGGCAGAGTACAGAAAATCCGGAAGCTGCCGTGTGTTGATTGTTACCGGCTGCATGGCGCAGCGATATAAGCAGGAAATTCTGGATGAGCTTCCGGAGGTGGATGCTGTTCTTGGCACCACTTCCTATGAGGAAATTGTAAAAGCCGTGGAGGAGGCGGATGCAGGCAGAAGATATCAGGAATTTAAGGATATCAATTATCTTCCGGATACGGAAGGAAGCCGCATCCTTACCACAGGAGGACACTATGGTTATCTGAAAATTGCCGAGGGATGTGATAAACACTGTACTTACTGTATTATTCCAAGCCTTCGGGGAAGATTCCGCAGTGTCCCGATGGAGCGTCTTCTGGCCCAGGCGAAGGATATGGCGGAAAAAGGTGTGAAGGAACTGATCCTGGTAGCGCAGGAGACTACCGTTTATGGAAAAGACCTTTATGGTGAGAAATCCCTTCACCTGCTTTTGCGGGAGCTGTGCCGGATTCCGGGGATACGCTGGATCCGTGTGCTCTATTGTTACTTGGAGGAAATTTATGATGAATTGATTCAGGTAATAAAAAAAGAAAAAAAGGTCTGTCATTATCTGGATCTGCCCATCCAGCACGCGAGCGACCGCATCCTGAAGAGAATGGGACGGAGAACCACAAAAGCAGAGCTTCAGGCAATCGTATCCAAACTTCGGAGAGAAATACCGGATATGATTCTCCGCACAACACTGATTACAGGTTTTCCGGGAGAAACCGAAGAAGATCATCAGGAACTGCTGGAATTTGTGGATGAAATGGAATTTGACCGTCTCGGAGTTTTTACATATTCACCGGAAGAAGGGACACCGGCAGCGGCTATGCCGGATCAGATTCCGGAGGAAGTGAAGGAAGAACGTCGTGACGAACTGATGGAGCTTCAGCAGGAAGTCTCCCTGGATAAGGGGAATGCCCGTATTGGCCAGGAGGTGCTGGTCATGATCGAAGGCAAGGTGTCGGGGGAGAGTGCCTATATCGGGCGTACGTATGGCGATGCACCGAAGGTGGACGGCTATATTTTTGTACAGACAGGAGAACTCCTGATGACCGGAGATTTTGCAAGAGTGCGGGTGACCGGAGCACTGGAATATGATTTGATAGGAGAGTTGGCTGATGAATACACCGAATAAATTAACTGTGGCAAGAATGATACTTGTGCCGTTTCTGGTAATTTTTCTTCTGACGGAATGGGGCGGTGATGCGAACCGCTACATATCCCTGGGTATCTTTGTGATTGCCAGCATTACAGATTGGTTTGACGGATATCTGGCAAGAAAAAATAATCTGGTGACCAATTTCGGCAAATTTATGGATCCTCTGGCAGACAAGCTTCTTGTTTGTTCCGCATTGATCTGTCTCGTGGAGCTTGACAAGCTGGAGGCATGGATCGTGATCATCATCATTGCAAGAGAGTTCATTATCAGCGGTTTTCGTCTGATCGCTGCAGAGAATGGCATTGTTATCGCTGCCAATTACTGGGGCAAATTTAAGACCGTATCTCAGATGGTCATGATCATTTTGCTGATTCTGGATTTCGGCGGTGCATTTGACGTGCTTGAAACGGTCTTTATCTGGCTGTCCCTGGCTTTGACAATAGTTTCACTGGTAACGTATATTGCACAGAACAGAAACGTTCTGTCCATGCAGGAGTAGTGCCTGCATTAGAAAGGAAGAAGAAACATGGTTACAGAATTGATTTCCGTAGGAACCGAAATACTGTTGGGGAACATTGTAAATACAAACAGCGCGTACCTTTCTGAGAAATGTGCGCAGCTTGGCTTATCTGTCTATTATCAGACAGTGGTAGGAGACAATGAGGAACGTATGAAAGCTGTGATCAAAACAGCTCTGGATCGTTCGGATGTTGTGATCCTGACCGGCGGACTTGGTCCTACGGAAGATGATCTGACAAAAGAAGTGACAGCAGACGTTATGGGATTTCCGCTTGTAGAAGACCCTCATTCCCGGGAGCTTCTGGAAGCTTATCTGAAGCAGTATGAAAAGAATAATGCACAGAGGAGGATCACTGCAAACAATTACAAGCAGGCGATGGTTCCGGAAGGTGCTCTTGTCCTTGACAATCACAACGGTACTGCTCCGGGCCTGATCATGGAAAAGAACGGAAAAATTGCCGTGCTTCTTCCGGGGCCGCCGATGGAAATGAAGCCTATGTTTGAGGAAGAGGTATTTCCTTATCTGCGCAGACTGCAGCCGGAAATTATTTTTTCTCAAATGGTCAAGATCTGCAGCATTGGAGAGAGTCAGGTGGCAGAAGAAATCCAGGATCTGATTGAGGAGCAGAGCAACCCGACCATTGCGCCATATGCCAAAACGGGAGAAGTGCATCTGCGTATCACTGCCAAAGGAGAAAGCGAGAAAGAATGCCGTAAACTGATCAAACCGGTAGTCCATGAACTCAAAACACGTTTCGGTAAAAACATTTTTGCTACGGATGAGGATAAGACGCTGGAAGAGGCGGTTGTGGATATGCTGAAGGATCAGGGATTGACTCTGGCTCTGGCAGAGTCCTGTACAGGCGGTGAGATTGCGGCAAGGATTGTAAATGTGCCGGGAGCTTCCGAGGTATTTGGCCATGGTTTCGTGACATACAGCAACCGTGCCAAAAGAAAGTTCCTTGGAGTGAAGAAAACAACGCTGAAGGCTTGCGGTGCAGTATCGGAGAAATGTGCCAAGGAGATGGCACGAGGAGGATGTGCAGCCGCAAAATCTGATATCTGTCTGTCTGTTACGGGAATTGCCGGCCCGGATGGCGGCACAAAGGAAAAACCGGTGGGGACCGTGTTTATGGGATGCTGCTATAATGATAAGATAATCGCACGGGAATTTCATTTTACCGGAAACCGTACGAAGATCCGTGAGCAGTCAACCGCTCATGCACTTGCCTTTTTGAGGGAGTGTATGCTGGAAGGCGTAAGTAAAAAAGAGTAAATTCCATGTAGGATAAAGGATTCAGAGACTGGGCTGCCGCCTGTGCTGCATGAATTGCAGGACAGGCGGCAGTTTTCTCCGTATGCGGAAATATATCAGCGGATCATTTTCATGAGGTTTACAATACGATCCAGCTTGGCAGCCTCCTGGGGAGACTTTCCCATTTTCAGAACCTCGATGATGGTGGAGATTTCCTGGGAGGAGAAGTTTAACCCGCTGTTCCGCCCCTGGGAAGCTGCATTCATAAGGAATGGCAGCATATCGGATGCACTTTTTCCATTCCCCTGTTCTGCAAGATGCTGGAGCATATCCAGCTTGGTTTTGTCCATCCCGTTTAATCTCGGGTTGTCTTTCCAGTCTTCGTTTACATCACTCATAGCGGTTTTCCTTTCTTTTCCTAAATACTGAATTGGTTTTTGATCAGCCATTTTACTGGCGCAGCATCTGCAGCATCTGAACAACTGCCATCATATTTACCATTTCATCCAGCTTTTTACGGCTTTCACCATAGCAGAATCTGCGGATATCCTGCAGCATGGACAGAGTGTCCGTATTCGGGACTGAAGCTGCACACATTTCCATACTTTGATTGCTGGGAGAAAAAAGCTCCACGGTATTGGCAAGTTCCTGTACCTTGGTGTACAGGGAAACAAACCGGCGCCCTGACGGCGGCAGATAGGGGATGGCTGCTTTCAGCATTTGACAACGGTCACTGCCTACCATCTGATCCAGGGCAGTCTGGCCGATAAAATCCTGTTCTGAAGGGGAATTTTCAGACGAATTCATGGGTGCCTCCTTTTCTGAAATTCTATGCTTTCTAACCATAATGTATGACGGATATGGATGTCCTGACATATGATAAAAAAGGAAAAGTTTATGAAAGGATGAAATTTGATGGAAGAAAAAAAGCAGAAGCTTGTAATAGATGGGAATGCGATTTATGAGTTGGATCTGGAATGTCTGAAGAAGAAAACAGAGCGGGAGACAAGAAAAAAAGCAGAAAAATATGAAGGCAAATGGAAAAGGCAGAGGGATTAACCTCTGCCTTTAGATTGCCGGGATACCTGAAAGAAGATCCGGAGAATCTTCTTTCGGTCAGGCATGAATTAGCATCCGCATCCGCAGCCGTTGCCGAAACCATTGCCGCATAACAGAAGCAGGACAATGATAATCCAGCAGCAATCACCATTGTTGCCGCATCCGCAGCCGTTGTTGCTGCCACAGCCGTTGTTGCCGCACAGTGCAAAGAGAATGATGATCCAGAGAATGCAGCTGCAGGAGCTGTTACCAAATCCGCCGAAACCAAAACCGTTTCCGCATCCACATCTTTCTTCAGCGCATCCGCATCCACATCTTTCCTCAGCACATCCGCAGTTTGTTGCAGCTAAATCACTCATTGATAAATCCTCCAAAATTTGTTTTACACTCCATACTATGAAGGGGACAGGCAGGTGGTGACACAGAAATAGTTGACACGAATATGAAATTATTTTATAATGTGAACAGACATGTAACAATTCTGTAATCTGTGAAATGTTTTTGACACATTTCGACAGAAAGTTAAGGAAGAGATGAGGAAAAGGTATGAAGAGAGAAACGTGGAAGAAATGTTTGCGGGCATGTCTCCTGGCGCTTCTGTTATTTGGCGTGAGTGCGATGATTCCTTCTACGGCCAGGGAAACACAGGCCGCAACTGCCGGATTTAAAACGGTGGGCGGCAAGACATATTACATAAAATCCAATGGCCAGAAAGCAAAAGGATTCCTGACTTTAAACGGCAAGAAATATTACTTTGATAAAAAGACGGGGGTTCAGCTCAAAGGCTGGATGAAAGACAGCAAGGGTCAGAAAATCCGCTATTTCACCAGCGGCAAGGGTTACATGGTGACGGGTTTTCTGAAAGACTCAGCCGGGAATACACGGTATTTTGACCCGGAAACAGGCCTGATGGTAAGGGGCTGGATGACGGATTCTTCCGGCTATAAATATTACTTTTCCAAAGGGGCCGGAATCATGGCCAAGGGCTGGCTGACAGACAGCAGGAACCAGAAACGCTATTTCAGCAAGACCACAGGCAGAATGCTGACCGGATGGCAGAAATCCGGTACAAGTAATTACCGGTATTTTAAAAAAGATACGGGTGTTATGCTGACCGGTCTTCAAAAAATCGGAAACTATTACTTCTACCTGAATAAAAGTACAGGCATCCGATATCAAAAAGGCTGGCTGACATTAAGCGGCAAGAAGTATTATTTCGCAAAAACGAATGGCAGGGCACGAACAGGCTGGCTGACGGTGAGCGGCAAGAAATACTATCTTGACAGCAAGGGAGTATTGTACCGCAATACTACTTTGGTAATTGACGGTAAAGCATATACCTTTGATTCCAATGGTGTTGCCAAGGCAACCAAATATACGGTTACCAACAATAATGTAAAGGTCTATGATTCCAAGAATAAGAAATACTACTATCTGGCAAAGGAATTCATTGAACATCCGGGTGTTGCAAACGGCAAGGTGACGGACAGGGATCTTCTGGCTGCTCTTTGTGAATCAGAGGCAGGTAACCAGGGACTGATCGGTATGGAAGCAGTTGCTCTGTGTGTGCTTAACCGTACTATTGAGAAAAACAAGGAATTCCCCTCTGAGGTACGGTATGTCATTTACGAAGAACTCAGGCAGGGCAGTACCTCTGCGCAGTATTCCGTAGTCAAAAATGGTGCGCTGCTTAAGCGGATCAAGGGACAGTATGAGAACCGGACACAGGCCTATAAAGCTGCGGATGCCGCATTAAAGATTTTTAACAATTATGTAAAAAAAGGTACGGCAAGAAAACTTACCGGATTTAAGAAAGATTTTAATTATATGTATTTTATGATGGAATCTTCTTTCTGGAAACAGCCTTTAAATTTTAACAAGGTTGAATATTTTAAGTACAAAGACCACGTGTTCTTTGTAAACTGGGTCTGATATATCATAAAGGTTTATTTACGGACACCCTCTTCAAGGAAATATAAGAGGATTATGCCAATGAAATATGAGAAGTTTATTGACAATTCTACCGGATTGTGATAAGTATGTAGTAAGTGAATAACAAGTCCTGATAGAGGTGCGGATTTCATCAGTACTTTTCAGCAACAGTCCGGGAGACTGCTTTGAAGGAAAGGGGAATCTGCCGAAGGAATTATCCTCCCAAGATAATTTCTGGGCCGCAGCAGAAGATGCTGCGGACTGTCACGATTGTGGAGCGCTATCGGGGTATATATGAGTATGAAAGAAACAGATGATTATATGCCATGAGCGCGCGCAAGTGTTGTTCATGGCATTTCTTATGAAAGGAAACGGAAAGATGAAAGGAAAGAAAAAAGTACTTATGGGAGCGCTGATGCTTCTTTGCATCCTCGCTCTTGGCAGTACCAATGTGTTTGCTGCTGAAGAAGCTGCGGAGTATGTACCGAAGGTGTATGCCACCTTCTGGTCGCTGGTACCGCCGATCGTTGCGATCGTACTGGCACTGATCACAAAAGAGGTCTACAGTTCCCTGTTTATCGGTATTCTGATCGGAGGTGTTTTTTACTCCGGATTCTCTTTTGAGAAAACGATCCTCCATGTATTTGAGGATGGTATTATCGGTTCTCTTACAGACAGCTACAACATGGGAATTCTGGTTTTTCTGGTCATTCTCGGAATCATGGTATGTATGATGAATCAGGCGGGAGGCTCCGCAGCCTTCGGACGCTGGGCAAAAGTTCATATCAAAAGCCGTGTGGGTGCACAGCTTGCCACTGTGCTTCTGGGTGTCCTGATCTTTATTGATGACTATTTTAATTGTCTGACCGTAGGCAGCGTAATGCGTCCTGTCACGGACAAGCATAATATTTCCAGGGCAAAGCTGGCTTATCTGATCGACGCTACGGCTGCACCGGTTTGTATTATCGCCCCTATCTCCTCCTGGGCAGCGGCGGTGACGGGATTTGTAGAAGGAGAGGACGGATTTTCTATCTTCCTTCGTGCAATTCCGTTTAACTATTATGCGATCCTCACGATCATCATGATGGTTGCCATCACTTTGCTGAAAATGGATTACGGCCCGATGGGGCTTCATGAGAGAAATGCACAGAAAGGCGACCTTTTTACAACTCCGGACCGTCCTTTTTCGAATGCGGAAGAAGCCACGGCAAACAGCAGGGGCGGAGTGATCGATCTGGTATTTCCGGTAATTGCCCTGATCATCTGCTGTGTGATCGGTATGATCTATACAGGCGGATTTTTTGAGGGAAGCGGGTTTGTGGAAGCATTTTCCGGAAGTGATGCTTCTGTGGGACTGATGCTTGGCAGCTTTTTTGCTTTTGTGATCACTATTGTATTCTACGCAGTCCGTAAAGTGCTGAAATTCTCAGACTCCATGGCTTGTATTCCGGAAGGCTTTAAGGCTATGGTTCCTGCAATCCTGATCCTTACCTTTGCATGGACATTGAAGGCCATGACAGACAGCCTTGGGGCAAAAGAGTTTGTTGCAGCAGTTGTGAAACAGTCCACAGGCGGCCTTTTAAGCCTGCTGCCGGCTATTATCTTCCTGGTAGCCTGCTTCCTCGCATTTGCAACAGGTACCTCCTGGGGAACTTTTGGTATTTTGATCCCGATCGTAGTAGAGGTATTTGCAGGAAACAACGAAACCATGATGATCATGTCCATTTCTGCCTGTATGGCAGGCGCCGTATGCGGTGACCACTGTTCCCCGATTTCCGATACAACGATCATGGCATCGGCAGGCGCACAGTGTAATCATGTGAATCATGTCACTACCCAGCTTCCCTATGCAATTACAGCGGCGGTTGTATCCTGCGTGACTTACGTTATTGCGGGAATCCTGCAGAATTTCCTGGGTGGTGTGGTCGTTGCAGCTCTTAGCCTGACCATTGGTATTGTCCTGATGATCGGAACACTGGCTGTGATAAAAATGTCCGGACATGAGGTAAAAGCATAGATTTGTGAGTACCTTTGTTTGCGAAAAAGGGTGCCCTGTAAGCCGGAGATCGGCCTTGGGGGCGCCCTTTTATGGCAGGAGTTTCGTGAAAGGAGTTCCTATGAATCCATATATTACCGTAATTCTGTGGGCAGCAGCCATCGTGCTGGCGTTTATCCTGCTGATCTGGCGTGATAACCGCAAACGCAGGGCCATGATACGCAAGAAAATCCGGCGTATCTACGGCAGTGTTCCGGAAAGAGAGTACGATGCAGGTGATCTGAAAAACATTTCTCAATATTTTAGGCGGAAGCAGGATGAGGGCTTTGTCATTGACGATATTACCTGGAATGACCTGGATATGGATCGGGTTTATATGCTGGTGAATCAGACTATGTCCTCGCCGGGGGAAGAGGTTCTCTATGCTATGATGCGGATGCCTCTTTTTTCAAAAGAAGAGATTCATAAAAGAGAACGACTGGTCACGTTTTTTGCGGAACATGACAAAGAAAGGGAGAAGATGCAGCTCCTGCTTTCTGAGCTTGGGAAGACGAGATTTGGCTCCCTGTCGGAGACGATACTTGCTTTGGAACATGCGCCGAAGGTTTCCGTGGGCATTCATGCGGTGATGCTGGCAGTACTGCTTGGATCGATCTGCGTGGTGCTGCCGTTGTTCCCCCTTCAGGGATTCTTTCTTGTTTTTTTGCTGAGTATTGCAAATATCACACTTTACTATGCCGGCAGGGACAGGAAGCTGATCGAGGCTTATTTGGATTGCTTTTCCAGCCTTCTTCGTATGCTTGGTGCGGCTGACCGGATGGAGGCCGTGGAATGGCCGGAGGTTCAGGAACATATGGAACACATTCGGGAGGTGAAAAAGGTTTTTGCAAATTTACGCAGGAGAGCTGTTTTCCTTACCAGCAAAAACAATGGATCCGGTGATCCGATGCAGATTCTCATGGATTATATCCGTATGGTTTTTCATGTAGACATTCTTACGTATAATGCCACTTTGAAGGAAGTACAGGACAAAACGGGTACGATCATGAGCCTTGTAGAACATATCGGAGAGCTGGATGCGGCTATTTCCATTGCATCATTCCGTACGCTTCTGCCTTTGCAGTGCAGGCCGGAATTTTGCGAGCACAAAAACGCAGGTATCCGCCTTACGGTAACGGATCTCTACCATCCGTTGATTTCGGAGGCGGTCGCCAACAGTATTTGTGTGGAGGGCGGAACTCTGATCACAGGAAGCAATGCTTCCGGCAAATCCACGTTTCTGAAAAATATGGCACTCAATGCCATCATGGCCCAGACGCTGAATACTTGTACCTGTACCGCTTATCGGGCGCCGTTTTTGAAAGTGATGACCTCTATGGCCCTGCGGGATGATCTTCTGGGTGGAGAGAGCTATTTTATTGTGGAGATCAAATCTCTCAAGAGAATTCTGGACGAAAGCAAAAAACACGAACCGATGCTGTGCATTATTGACGAGGTGCTGCGGGGAACCAATACCATTGAGCGGATTGCTGCTTCTTCCCGGATATTGAAAGAGCTTGCCTGCGAATGGGTTCTTCCGATGGCTGCAACCCATGACATTGAGCTTTCCTATATTCTGGAGAAATATTACAGAAATTATCATTTTGAGGAAGAAGTACAGGAACATCAGGTTGTATTTAATTATCTTCTCCAAAAAGGAAGGGCGGCGACCAGAAACGCCATCCGGCTTTTGGACATGCTGGAATATGACGGAAAAATCGTGGAAGATGCCGGGAAGGCGGCAGAGGAGTTTGAGCGGACAGGAGCATGGAAGGCTTATTGACCGGAATGGGCATCCGCTTTGACTTATGAGATTGGAATGACAGGAGGCAGAAACATGCTGGTGAAAATTTATACGGACGGAGCTGCAAGAGGAAACCCTGACGGGCCGGGCGGCTACGGGACCGTCCTTCATTATACGGATTCCAAAGGGAATCTCCATACAAGGGAATATAGCCAGGGGTATGTACGGACGACGAATAACCGTATGGAACTGATGGCAGCGATCGTTGGTCTGGAAGCACTGACACGACCCTGCGAGGTTGAGCTTTATTCGGATTCGAAATATCTGGTGGATGCTTTTAACCAGCACTGGATCGATTCCTGGATAAAGAAAGGATGGAAGAGAGGAAAAAACGAGCCGGTCAAAAACCCGGATTTGTGGAAGCGCCTTTTAAAGGCAAAAGAACCGCACAAAGTGACTTTCCACTGGGTAAAAGGCCATGACGGTCATCCGGAAAATGAACGGTGTGATAAGCTGGCGACAACTGCTGCGGATGGAAAGAATCTAATTGTGGATACAGGATTGCATATGAATTGACGTTACAGCCATGGGCTCAAGACTGATGTGCCGAATTCATGGCAATTCCACCTTACTAACCCATCTCCTTGCAGCCGGTGCAAGACTTGGGAGTGAACAGTAATCAATTTGCTGCTTTAAGTTGTTAAAATGCCGGGGAAATTTCTTGACAAATAAAATGACTGTTTGTATACTTTCTTTATTGAAGTTTCAATAACTTATGAACTTATGGGAACTTATATGGAGAAAGGCCTGGAAGGGAAGAAGTAGGATAAGGAAAGCTGACAGAGAGCAGCCGGTCGGTGAGAGGCGCCTGCGGAACTTATGTGAATACATCCCGGAGCTGCGCACCGAAATCTTTGGAAAGTAGGCTGCGTCGGATCGGCACCCGTTAACGTGCCATAGTGACAGAAGTGCTGCAGAGAAAGAAGGCAGGGTGTCTGTCACTTGCGGAGGCAGAGGATGCGAGTCTTCTGTGAATTTAGGTGGTATCGCGGGACCCGGTTCTCGTCCTAAACAGGACAGGAACCGGGCTTTTTATATCAAGGAGGAATGAAACATGACAGTATGGGAAGAACTGAAGGCCAGAGGCCTGATTGCCCAGGTAACAGACGAAGATGAAATCAAAGAAATGGTCAACAACGGCAAGGCGACTTTTTATATTGGATTTGATCCGACCGCAGACAGCCTTCATGTAGGACATTTCATGGCACTCTGCCTGATGAAACGTCTGCAGATGGCAGGCAACCGGCCAATCGCCCTTTTAGGCGGCGGCACCGGTATGATCGGTGATCCGTCAGGAAGAACCGACATGCGCCAGATGATGACGAAAGAAACCATCCAGCACAATATTGACTGCTTCAAGAAGCAGATGGAACACTTTATTGACTTTTCCGATGGCAAGGCCCTGATGGTAAACAATGCGGATTGGCTGATGAATCTGAACTATGTAGAGCTTTTAAGAGAAGTGGGTGCTCATTTTTCCGTAAACCGTATGCTTACCGCAGAATGCTACAAGCAGCGTATGGAAAGGGGCTTAAGTTTCCTGGAATTTAATTACATGATCATGCAGAGCTACGATTTTTATATGTTATACCAGAAATACGGCTGCAATATGCAGTTTGGCGGTGATGACCAGTGGAGCAATATGCTTGGCGGTACGGAGCTGATCAGACGTAAGCTTGGCAAGGATGCATATGCCATGACCATCACCCTGCTTCTTAATTCTGAGGGCAAGAAGATGGGCAAGACACAGTCAGGTGCCGTATGGCTTGACCCGAATAAGACATCTCCGTTCGATTTCTATCAGTACTGGAGAAATGTCGGGGATGCGGATGTGATCAAATGCATGCGTCTCCTCACCTTCCTTCCGCTGGAAGAAATTGAAGAGATGGCGAAATGGGAAGGCAGCCAGCTAAACAAAGCGAAAGAGATCCTGGCATATGAGCTGACCAATCTGGTACATGGCGAGGAAGAAGCCAAAAAGGCTCAGGAAGGTGCCAGAGCCTTATTTGCAGGAGGCGCCAATACAGCCAACATGCCCACTACCGAGCTTGCGGAAGAGGACTTTACGGACGGTTCCATTGACCTGATCTCCCTGCTTGTAAAAGCAGCCCTGGTACCGACCCGTTCCGAAGGACGCCGTGCCATCGAACAGGGTGGTGTGTCTATTGACGGAGAGAAGATCACAGACATCAAATATACAGTTGCAAAAGATGCGCTTGCAGGTGAAGGACTTGTTCTGAAACGCGGCAAGAAGAAATTTAACAGGATTTATGTGAAATAAATATATAGTCACTAGGAGGAGACAACAATGAAAAAATATGGAGTGAACGAACTTCGCCAGATGTTTCTGGACTTCATGGAAAGCAAGGGACACCTTGTGATGAAGAGCTTTCCCCTTGTTCCGCAGGGAGATAAGAGTGTACTTCTGATCAATGCAGGAATGACCCCATTAAAGCCTTACTTCACAGGTGCAGAGATTCCGCCGAGAACAAGAGTATCTACCTGTCAGAAATGTATCCGTACAGGCGATATCGAGAATGTCGGAAAAACAGCCCGCCACGGTACTTTCTTTGAAATGCTTGGAAACTTTTCTTTTGGGGATTACTTCAAAAAAGAAGCACTTCACTGGTCCTGGGAGTTCCTTACGGAAGTAGTGGGACTGGATCCGGACAGACTGTATCCGTCTGTTTATCTGGAGGATGATGAAGCATTCGAAATCTGGAATAAGGATATCGGCATTCCTGCAGAGCGTATTTTCCGCTTCGGAAAGGAAGACAATTTCTGGGAACACGGCGCAGGCCCATGCGGACCATGTTCCGAGATATACTATGACCGCGGAGAAAAATACGGCTGCGGCAAACCGGGATGTACGGTTGGCTGTGACTGTGACCGTTACATGGAAGTCTGGAACGATGTATTCACCCAGTTTGAAAACGACGGTAACGGCAACTATACGGAACTGACCCAGAAGAATATTGATACCGGTATGGGCCTGGAGCGTCTGGCAGTGGTCGTTCAGGACGTGGATTCTATTTTTGACGTAGATACGATCTGCTCTTTGAGAAGTCTCGTATGCGAGATCGCAGGCAAAGAATACGGAAAGACCTACAATGATGATGTATCTATCCGTCTGATCACAGACCATATTCGTTCCGCAACATTTATGATCTCCGACGGAATCATGCCGACCAATGAAGGACGGGGATATGTGCTCCGCCGTCTGATCCGCCGTGCAGCAAGACACGGACGTCTTCTTGGCATTGAAGGAACCTTCCTTGCCAAATTGAGCGCAGAAGTGATCAGCGGATCCAAAGACGGATATCCGGAGCTGGAAGAAAAGAAAGAGTTTATCTTCAAGGTGATCACAAACGAAGAGAACCAGTTCAATAAGACCATTGATCAGGGACTTCGCATTCTGGCAGATATGGAAGAAACCATGAAAGCAGCCGGCGTGAAGACTCTATCCGGCGAAAACGTATTCAAATTATACGATACCTATGGATTCCCGCTGGATCTGACAAAGGAAATTCTGGAAGAAAAGGGATACGATATTGATGAGGATGGCTTCCATGCAGCAATGGAAGAACAGCGTACAAAGGCCCGCGAAGCCCGTGAAGTTACAAACTATATGGGTGCGGACGCTACCGTATACGATGAGATTGATGCTTCTGTGACAACAGAATTTATGGGATATGACCATCTGACCTACGATTCTAAAGTGACCGTGCTGACAACCGAAAAAGAACTGGTAAGCTCCCTGATGGAAGGCCAGAAGGGTACCGTTTTTGTGGAACAGACTCCGTTCTATGCAACCATGGGCGGTCAGGAAGGCGATAAAGGTATTATCGAAACAGCGAACGGAAGATTTGTGGTAGAAGATACCATTAAGCTGCGCGGCGGTAAATTCGGTCATGTGGGTTATATGGAATCCGGCATGATCTCCGAGGGAGAGACCGTAACTTTAAAGGTCGATGTAAAAGGCCGTAAAAATACTGAGAAGAACCACAGTGCAACCCATTTGCTTCAGAAAGCCCTGAAGACGGTTCTCGGCTCTCATGTAGAACAGAAAGGTTCCCTTGTCACTCCTGACAGACTTCGTTTTGACTTTGCACATTTCCAGGCCATGACAGAGGAAGAGCTTGCAAAGGCAGAGGAAATCGTCAATGAGCAGATTCAGGCAGGACTGGATGTGCGCACCGATATTATGGATATTGAAGAGGCGAAGAAATCCGGCGCTATGGCGTTGTTCGGAGAGAAATATTCCGAAAAGGTACGCGTAGTTTCCATGGGCGAATTTTCCAAGGAACTTTGCGGCGGTACTCATGTAGATAATACAGGTTCCATCATGCTCTTTAAAATCGTTTCCGAATCCGGAATCGCTGCAGGCGTGCGCCGTATTGAAGCGCTTACAGGCAGCGCTGTTCTGGAATACTATAAGAAACAGGAGGCAGCACTTCATGCAGCTGCTAAAGCTCTGAAGGCTAATCCATCCGAAGTTCTGGATAAGATTGCACATCTGCAGGGAGAAGTGAAATCTCTCCAGAGTGAGAATGAGTCATTGAAGAGCAAGCTTGCCAAAGGTGCCCTTGGTGATGTCATGAACAAGGTAGTGGAGGTCAAAGGCGTGAAGCTTCTGGCTGCAAAGGTAGAAGGCGTTGATATGAACGGTCTCCGTGACCTGGGAGATCAGCTGAAAGAAAAGCTGGGAGAAGGTGTTGTTGTTCTTGCGGCAGTAAATGAAGGCAAAGTCAACCTTCTTGCCATGGCAACAGATGCCGCACAGAAAGCAGGCGCTCATGCAGGAAACCTGATCAAGGCAGCAGCAGCCATCGTAGGCGGTGGCGGCGGCGGACGTCCGAATATGGCACAGGCAGGCGGCAAAAAACCGGAAAATGCCCAGGAAGCCATCGATGCGGTTTCCGGCATTCTGGAAAGCCAGTTAAAATAAGTGTACCATAGCGCTGTACACCTCGATTCTGCTGTCTGAGTCAGGACGCTCCTGGGAAAAATTTTGTAAAAATACCCAAAAGTTGTTGACGAATAGCCGGGCAATGTTATATAATAACATTCGTGCAAGAAAAATACCCAGACAGTTGTATTTAAGCACAATCTACAACTGGAGGGAGGTTAGGTGTGAGTCTATGTCAAATGTAATCGTAAAAGAGAACGAGACTTTAGATAGCGCTCTTCGCAGATTTAAGAGAAGCTGTGCTAAAGCAGGTATCCAGCAGGAAATCCGCAAGAGAGAGCATTACGAGAAACCAAGCGTTCGTCGTAAGAAAAAATCTGAAGCCGCAAGAAAACGTAAATATAATTAATTGTGCGCAAAAAATCCCTGACGGTTTCGTCAGGGATTTTTAACAACTATAAATGCTGATAAGAGTGACACAGAAAGCAAAGAGAAATTATATGAATTATATTTTAATGCCGCTGAAAAAACTATTGAAACTGTTATTCAACCGGATTTTTTATGTTGTATTTGCATTGCTGATACAGCTCGGGTGGATTTTGATCATAGCCTGGCGTCTTGCCGGCTATTCCAGGTATATTTCCATTGCCCTGAATATTGTCAGCATCCTGGTAGTTTTGTGGATCGTAAATCAGAAGATCAATCCATCCTACAAGCTCGGCTGGACACTGCTGATCATGGCTGTTCCGATTTTTGGGCTTGTGCTGTATATTTTATTCGGCAGATCCAGGATTGCCGCTGCTATTCAGAAACGCTATGAAGAAATCCTCCGGGAAAGCTCGGGATATATGCAGCAGGATCCGATGACGATGCAGAAGCTGAAGCAGGAAGATTTTTCCGCGGCGAACCAATCGGAATATATCCGCAGATATTCCGGATTTCCCCTCCATGAAAACACAACGGCGGAATATTTCCAGGTGGGAGATGACATGTTTCCGGTTTTGATCCGCGAGCTGGAGCAGGCCAGACATTATATTTACATTGAATATTTTATCATCAATGATGGAGTAATGTGGCAGACAATCCTGGATATTCTGGAACGGAAGGCTGCGGAAGGTGTGGATGTAAGATTGATTTATGATGATTTTGGATGCCTGACAACACTTCCGCATAAATATGAGGAAACACTCAGGGCCAAGGGAATTCAGTGTCAGGTATTTAACCGTTTCCGTCCGCTTTTGAATATTATCCAGAATAACCGTGATCACCGCAAAATCTGCGTGATTGACGGCCATACAGGATTTACGGGGGGCATTAATCTGGCTGATGAGTACATTAACCAGAAAGAACGGTTCGGCCACTGGAAGGATACGGCAGTTATGCTGAAGGGTGAGGCTGTGTGGAATATGACAGCAATGTTCCTGGATATGTGGACGGTTATCACAGGCTCCAGAGAACTGTGGCATTTTGAGGACTATCTTCCGCACACATATCATCCGGAACTGTTTGAAAGCGATGGTTTTGTACAGCCGTTTTGTGATACCCCGCTTGATAAGGAAGTTGTGGGGGAGAATGTTTATCTGAACATCATTAACAGAGCCAAGCATTATGTCTATATCTGTACACCGTATCTGATCATTGATAATGAGATGATGACAGCGCTATGTCTTGCCGCAAAAAGCGGCGTGGATGTTAAGATCATGACCCCCGGAGTCCCTGATAAAAAAATGGTATTCCTTCTCACTCAGTCCTACTATGAACAGCTTTTGGAAGCAGGAGTAGAGATTTATGAATACCAGCCCGGATTCCTTCACGCCAAATCTTTTGTGTGTGATGATGAGATCGGTGTTGTCGGGACGATCAATCTGGACTACAGGAGTCTTTATCTTCATTTTGAAGACGGCGTCTGGATGTATCAAAACCGTGTGATCGAGGACATCCGTCAGGATTTTATGGAGACGCTGGATTACTGCCGGCCTGTAGATATGGAGTTCTGCAGAAGCAGAAATATTTTTGTGCGGGGGACACAGAGTATTCTGAGACTTCTGGCACCGATGCTTTAAGAAGAGAGCCGGTTCGGCATGAAGAGCGTATTCGGGATTATTCCGGATGCGCTCTTTCTTCGACAGCATATCAAGACTTTGAGCGGATACGGAGAAGAGGATCATCTGAATGGAAATGATGCATAATTGGAGACATATTTTCGGCACTGGTCTTTTAAAATAGAATAGAATAAAAATATCGGGAGACTTTTATGCACAGGAAATGGAAATGGATCGTATGCTCCTGGCTTATGATCATCAGTCTTCTTACGCCTCCGGCAGTATCAGCACGGTCGTACATACAGTATGAGGAAGAAACGGGACAGGAAAGAGAGGGTGCAGACCAGGCTCTGATCACGGCACCAAGCGGGCTTTTGATGGAAGCACAGACAGGAACGGTGATTTTTGAAAAGGATGCGGATACAAAACGCAGTCCGGCCAGCATTACAAAGATCATGACGCTTATCCTGATCTTCGACGCGATAGAAAAAGGGACTCTGAAGATGGATGATATCGTTACGACAAGTGCACATGCCAAGTCTATGGGAGGTTCCCAGGTGTTTCTGGAAGAGGGGGAGACACAGGATGTGGAGACAATGATCAAATGCATTGTTATTGCATCCGGAAATGATGCCAGTGTTGCCATGGCAGAACACATCGGAGGCAGTGAGGAAGAATTTGTCAGACAGATGAATGAACGGGCAGCCGGGCTCGGAATGGATCATACGCATTTTATGGACTGCTGCGGCCTGACGGACTCTGCGGAGCATTATACAACTGCAAGGGACATTGCACTTATGAGCCGTGAACTGATTACAAAATACCCGAAGATTCTGGAATATTCTTCTATCTGGATGGACACCATTACTCATGTGACAAGGCAGGGTACCAGTGAATTCGGACTAACCAATACCAATAAGCTTCTGCGGGCGTATGAGGGCTGCGTGGGACTGAAGACCGGAAGCACCAGCCTGGCCAGATTCTGCCTGTCTGCGGTTGCCGAGAGAAACGGAATCATGCTGATCTCCGTGGTAATGGCAGCACCGGATTCCAAAGGAAGAGTAAAGGATGCGGCTGCCATGCTGAATTATGGCTTTTCCAGATGCAGCCTTTATGAGGATGAGGAACCGGGAAAATTAGCGGATCTTCCTGTAAAAGGCGGTGTCGAGGAATCGGTTCCGCTTGTTTATGAGAAAAAATTTCAGTATCTTAGTACAGATGGAACTGCCATTACGGATGTAAAAAAAGAACTGCGTATTCCCGGGGAGGCAAAAGCACCTCTAAAAGAAGGAGATAAAGCGGGAGAACTGATTTATTCTGCCAATGGAAAAGAGCTTGGAAGCATCGGGATTTTGTATGGGAAATCCATAAAAAAAGCAACGTACGGAGACTGCCTGAAAAAAATGTGGAAAGAAGCTCTTTTTTAACAGGACAAAGGTTTGGGCAGATCATGAAAGTTCTTTTGACAAATGTATTATGACAGAGGTATAATAGGAACACTTGATGAGCACCGGGCGAATCCGGTGAGAATATATGCCTGTACACTTAATGAATGCAAGCCATTAGCGCCGCATGAATTTAGTGACCATGGTATTATAAATTTTGTATGAATAAATGAGAAGAGAATGTGCGGAGGATGTATGGAACAACAGAAGAAAAAACCGGGCAGGCTAAGACTTCTGGCCGGTTATTATAAACCTTACAAAGCCCTGTTTTTCTGGGATTTATTTTTTGCGATCCTGGGAGCGGCAGTTACGCTGGTGCTGCCGCTGCTTGTGCGTTATATTATGAATACGGTTGGCAGCCTGCCCGTCGGAGAGGCCAATGCCGTAATTTTTAAAATCGGTGCCGTGATGCTGGCCCTGATCCTGGTGCAGCTTGCAAGCCGCTATTTTATTACCTATTACGGGCATATGATGGGAACCTACATTGAGAGGGATATGAGGAACGAGATTTTCAGTCATTATCAGAAGCTGTCTTTTGCGTTCTATGATAACCAGAAGGTTGGCCATCTTTTGTCCAGGATTACCAGCGACCTTTTTGATATCAGTGAATTGCTTCACCATGGACCGGAGGACATCATTATATCTCTGATCAAACTGGTGGGTGCTCTGGTCATTCTTGGGAATGTGAACAGCCAGATGGCATTCATCTGCTTTGGCGTCGTTGTTGTGATGCTGGCGTATGCATTGGCCTATAACAGGAGGATGAAGCATGCGTTTAAAGAAAACAGGGCGCGTATTGCAGATATTAACAGCCAGATAGAAGACAGCCTGGCCGGAATCCGTGTAGTCAAATCCTTTGGCAACGAAAAACGGGAAATGGAAAAGTTTAACCGCGGCAATGAGCGGTTTGTCTCTTCAAAACGGCTCACGTACCGGTATATGGCCGGGTATCATGCGGGAATGGATGCATTTACCACACTGATCACAGTTGTGGCACTGATTTCCGGAGCAGTTTTTCTGACGAACGGAACGCTTACTGCAACAGACCTGGTGACATTCCTGCTCTATATCAGCAATTTTACAGAACCGGTCACGAAGCTTGTAAACTTTACGGAGCAGTTCCAGAATGGATACAGCGGATATGACCGCTTTCTGGAAATGATGGCCATTGCACCGGATATTGAAGATGCGCCGGATGCGGTTCCGCTTACGCATGTGGACGGGGATATCCGTTTTGAGGAGGTTTCTTTCCATTATGGTGACAATAAGGAGGAAGTGCTTTCCCATGTGAATCTGGAGGTGAAGCCCGGAGAATACGTGGCCCTGGTTGGTACCTCCGGTGCGGGCAAAACGACTCTGTGCAGTCTGATCCCAAGATTTTATGATGTTTCCGAGGGAACGATTTACCTGGACGGCAGAGATATCAGGAAGATTCAACTGAAAGATCTGCGCAGGCAGATTGGAATTGTTCAGCAGGATGTTTATCTGTTTGCGGGAAGCATCATGGAAAATATCCGTTACGGCAGGCCGGATGCAACGGATGAGGAAGTCATCCGGGCGGCTAAAGCGGCCAATGCCCATGAATTTATCATGGAGATGCCGGAAGACTATGATACAGACATCGGACAGAGGGGCGTGAAGCTTTCGGGCGGCCAAAAACAGCGTCTGTCCATTGCAAGGGCATTTCTGAAGAATCCGCCGATTCTCATTTTTGATGAAGCGACTTCTGCACTGGATAACGAGAGCGAAAAAGTTGTTCAGGAATCTCTGGAGCTTCTATCAAAAGACAGGACGACATTTGTCATTGCACACCGTCTTTCTACCATCCGCAACGCCAGACGGATACTCGTTCTTACAGATGAGGGAATTGCAGAGGAGGGCACACACCAGGAACTTCTTGAAAAAGACGGGGTTTACGCCAGACTTTGCAAAGCAGGATTATAGGTGACGATTTTTTGTTACGGCAAAATACAGACAGAGGAGGCTGCCGGTTATGAGAGAAATAAAAACAGAAGAGGCCGTTGGTCATATTTTATGCCATGATATTACGCAGATCATAAAAGACGAAAAAAAAGGAGTATTGTTTAAAAAAGGGCATGTAGTACGGGAGGAAGATATTCCGGCTCTGCTTTCTGTTGGAAAGGAGCATCTCTTTGTATGGGAAAAGCAGGAAGGAATTCTTCATGAGAACGAAGCTGCCGAGATTCTGTACCGGATTTCTGCGGGTGAATTCATGCATGGAACAGATATAAAAGAAGGAAAGATCGAATTGGTTGCCGACTGTGACGGCGTGCTGAAGATCCGCAGGGATGCGCTTTTGCGGGTAAATAGTCTGGGCGAGATGATGATCGCATCCAGACACGGAGACTTTCCTGTAAAAGCCGGTGATAAAATTGCCGGAACCCGTATCATTCCTCTGGTGATCGAGAAAGAGAAGATGGATCGTGCCTGTGAAGCTGCCGGGAGAGAACCGATCTTTTCCATTCTTCCGTACCATAAAAAAAAGGTCGGCATCATTACGACCGGAAGCGAAGTGCAGAAAGGCCTGATCCGGGATACCTTTACTCCTGTTCTTCGGGAGAAACTGGGGGAATATCCGACGGAAGTCATTGGGCAGACAATTCCCGGAGATGAGCGGAAACAGATTACGGCGGATATTTTGCAATTTATCGAAGATGGAGCCGATATGGTGATATTGAGCGGCGGGATGAGTGTGGATCCGGATGATCGTACACCGGGGGCCATCAAAGATTCCGGCGTGCGGATCGTGACTTATGGTGCTCCTGTTCTGCCGGGGGCTATGCTTCTTGTGTCCTATTATGAGAAAGACGGAAAGCAGATTCCCGTAGTGGGGCTTCCGGGATGTGTGATGTATGCAAAACGTACCGTATTTGACCTGATCTTACCGCGGCTTATGGCAGATGATGAAATATTGGCGGAGGAAATTTCCGCTTACGGGGAGGGCGGATTGTGCCTGAACTGCGGGAAGTGCACATTCCCAAACTGCGGTTTTGGAAAGTAGTTAAAGGAGATTCATGAAAACATTCAGAAAGAAAACATACGAAATTAAGACAGAGAAATTAAAAGGAAACAGGGAAGTAAAGTTTGTGATCATGACGGATCTTCATGGTGTGGAATTCGGAACGGATAATCAGAAGCTTTATGACGCGGTCATGGAGGAAGAACCGGATGCCGTTCTGGTTCTGGGTGACATGTTTGTGCGTTCAGATTTTTCGACTGCTTCTCCGGCAGAAAAACTGCTCCTTAAGCTTTCGGAGCATTTGACAATCTATTACGCCCTGGGAAATCATGAATTTGCCCTGCTGGAAAATGAGTATTTTCGGGATGCCTATCTTCAGTATGAAAGACGGCTGACCAGTGCAGGCGTATGTTTTCTTCACAATGAACATACCTGTATGGAGATTAAAGGGACAGATTTTGTCTTCTATGGTCTGGAAATCCCGATGGAATTTTATAGAAAACCGAAATCACCTGTCCTGTCCCTGACAGAGATGGAAAGTCTGATCGGAATTCCCCATATGGAGGGTATCCATGTGCTTCTGGCCCATAATCCCAAGTATGCGAATACGTATTTTTCCTGGGGGGCAGATTTGATTTTTTGCGGACATTATCATGGCGGAGTGGTAAGACTTTCGGAGCACTGCGGATTGACATGCCCGCAGTTTCTGCTGTTTCCTCCGTATTGCTGCGGAGATTTTCATGAGGGTGGGAGCCATATGATCGTCAGTGCCGGACTCGGAGAACATACGATTCCTCTTCGCATCCACAATCCACGGGAACTGATATCGGTGGTGCTGAAGCCGGCCGCCTGATCTGTATGTTGTTTCAGAAAGACTTTTGACGGAAAATCCGGATACTGATAAAAAATGGAGAAAGAGGTCTGCCTATGGCAATTCCTGTAAAACTGAATGTATTTGAAGGGCCCTTGGATCTGCTCTTGCATTTGATTGATAAGAATAAGATTGATATTTATGATATCCCTATCGTGGAGATCACGGATCAGTATATGGAATATATCCATGCGATGGAAAAAGAGGATCTGGGTGTCATGAGTGAGTTTATGGTTATGGCTGCTACTCTGATTGACATCAAATGCAGGATGCTTCTGCCAAGAGAGGTAAATGAAGAAGGGGAAGAGGAAGACCCCAGAGCAGAATTGGTGGCAAGGCTTCTGGAATATAAGACGTATAAATATATGTCTTATGAACTGAAGGATCGTATGGATGATGCTGCCGGTGTTTTTTTTAAAAAAGCCACCATACCGGAGGAAGTCCTGGAATACAGAGAGCCTGTAGATCCCCAGGAGCTGCTTCGGGGGCTGACCATCGAAAAGCTGAACAGTATCTACAAATCCATTATCAAACGACAGGAAAATAAGCTTGACCCTATCCGAAGCAAGTTCGGCAAAATCGAAAAGGAAGAGGTCAGCCTCTCTGACAAAATGCTGCAGATGAGGGAATTTGCCATGAGTCACAGGAATTTCAGTTTCCGGCAGCTTCTTACCGCACAGCACTCCAGAGTGCAGGTGATCGTGACGTTCCTTTCCATCCTGGAGCTGATGAAAATGGGACATATCCATGTGGAGCAGGATCAGCTTTTTGACGATATTCAGGTGAGTGTGGTAACGGATCCGCTGACGTGGAAGAACCTGACGGAATTTGCAGATGAATAAACAGTTCTGATTTTTTGGAAAAAATGGAAATGGGAATGAGGTTATATTTGTGGAAGTAAAGAAGACAGAAGCAGCCATTGAAGCTGTACTTTTTACAATGGGGGAATCTGTGGAACTGTCTCAGATTGCAAAAGCTGTGGGACAGGATACGGAGACGACCCGGAAGATTTTGAACAATATGATGGACCGCTATCAGGAGGAGGACCGTGGAATCCAGATTATTGAGCTGGAACAGTCCTACCAGATGTGCACAAAAAAAGAATGTTACGAGGCTCTCATCCGCATTGCCATGCAGCCGAAGAAACCGGTTTTGACAGAGGTCATGCTGGAGACGCTCTCGATCATTGCATATAAGCAGCCTGTCACAAAGGCAGAAATAGAAAAGATCCGCGGCGTCAAGTGCGACCATGCTGTGAATAAACTGGTAGAGTATAACCTTGTGAAAGAACTTGGAAGACTGGATGCACCGGGGCGGCCGATTCTTTTCGGTACAACGGAGGAGTTCCTTCGTTCTTTTGGTGTTCAGGGGCTGGACGAGCTTCCGGTGCCTGATCCTGTAAAAATAGAGGATTTTAAAGCGGAAGCAGAAGAAGAAATTCAGCTTAAGCTGGATGTATGAAAGGATACGATTATGCCAACAACTTATACCCATGATTTATTTGGAAAAAAAATTTATCAAAAGCTTCCGGCAGATATGCGGAAGATCATCCGGGAAAACGGGGATCTGTACCGGATCGGCCTTCATGGCCCGGATATTCTGTTTTATCTTCTGCCGGCACGCCATGTGACCAAAACCGGTGTGGAAATGCATAAGAAGGCTGCCCGGCCGTTTTTTGAAAAAGGTATGAAAATAGTACGGGATACCAAAGATGAAGCACTTCTTGCCTATCTTCTGGGATTTGGCTGCCATTATCTGCTGGATTCCAAATGTCATCCGCTGGTGAACCGAATGGCAGAGGATGGAGTGATTTCCCATACCTTGTCGGAAAAAGAACTGGATCGGACACTGATGCTGGAAACAGGAAAAAATCCGCTGAGTTATTATCCTTCCGACTGCATTGTACCGAAAAGAAGCTATGGAGAGGTTATTCATGAGGCAATCCCGGAAATAAGCGCAAATAAGATTTACTGGTCCCTGCATATGATGAAGGTGATTACCAATGCTATGGTCTACGACAATAAAGGAAGACGTAAAAAGGCGCTGGCGTTTCTCGGGGGGATTGTGTATAAAGGCGGTACGAAAGAGGCGCTGGAACATTTTATGGAAAAAGAGCCCGTTAAAGGAAGCAGGGAGCCTGTCCTGGAGCTGAAAAAGCTTTTTGAGGAGACAATCCTGGACTCCCCGCAATATCTGGAGGAGCTTTATGCGCTTTCCAAAGAGGAAAGAACTCTATCCGGGCGGTTTGACAAAACTTATAACGGATAAATATCCGGGCTTTTTTAGGCAGAACCGGCATAAAAGTTGGACAAGACGGCATAGAATAATCCTGTGAATCGTTTAGATCTCTGATCTGGAATGAGGTGGATGATGAAAGGGAGAATGAGTGCCGTAATATCCATGGTAATGTCAGGAGTGCTATGTGTTTCCGTAACCATACATGCGGGGGAGCTTTCCCACGTAGTACAGTTGATTCCGTCTGTTGTGGAAATGGAAGCCAGCGGGGAAAAGAGCCCGGAAGAAGCGGCTGCTCTGGAAACTGCTGTAAAAGGTCAGGATACCGAAACAAAAGACACCGGGACATCTCAGACTGCTGCAGATGGTCCGGGAAGCCTGTATGCATTGTCTGCAGTTCTTATGGATGCAGATTCCGGGCGTATACTCTATGAAAAAGAGGGAGAGACTGCCCGGCCGATGGCGAGTACTACAAAGGTGATGACCTGTATTCTTGCCCTGGAAAATGCTCCGGGTGATGACTATGTATCTGTTTCTGCAAATGCGGCCTCCCAGCCGGAGGTGAAACTGAATATGCATGAGGGAGAACAGTATTATCTGGAAGATCTTCTGTATTCCCTTATGCTGAAAAGCCATAATGATACGGCTGTGGCGATTGCAGAGCACATCGGCGGTTCCGTAGAAGGCTTTGCCAGGATGATGAACGAAAAGGCGGCTGCCATCGGGTGTACGGATACGCATTTTGTGACACCGAACGGGCTGGATGCAAAGGATGGAGGCGGAGAACATCATACAACAGCCAAAGATCTGGCTCTGATCATGCGCTATGCGATCAAAAACCAGACATTTCTGAAAATTACGGAGACACGGGATTATTCCTTTTCCGATCTGATGGGAAGCCGTCAGTTTTCCATGCATAATGCCAATGCGCTTCTTGATATGACAGACGGGGTTCTTTCCGGTAAGACCGGTTTTACCGGCAATGCAGGATACTGCTATGTCTGCGCCTGCGAAAAGGAGGGAAAGACTCTGATCGTTTCTCTTCTCGGCTGCGGCTGGCCGGGAAATAAAAATTATAAGTGGAAGGATACCATGGCATTACTGGAATATGGAGGCGAGAATTTCCAATACCAGACATTCTGGCAGGAACCTTCCCTGAAAGAGGTGGAAGTAAAAGAAGGAGTAACGGAAGAACTCTTTCCGGGAAATCCCGTTTATATAAACTGCGTTTATTCTGTTACGGAGGAAGAAAAGCAGCAAAAGGTTCTCTTAAAAAAAGGAGAACGTGTGATCATGAAAGTGATTCTTCCGGGAATTCTGACCGCACCTGTAAAAAAAGGACAGGAGGTGGGAGAGGCATCCTATTATCTGGGAGACGAGAAGATTTACAGTTTTCCCATTGTTGCCGACAGGAACGTGGAGAAGAACAGCTATCTGTGGTGTGCAGACAGGGTGTTCCACGATTTCTTCCATTGATTTGATTTATATTATGTTCGAAATATTGATAAAGAAGCTGGCTGCGGTTATTCGGCACCGGCTTCTTTCTTTTTTTGAAGGACAAATTTATTGACCGGATATAAAAAACTTTTCGGTTAAATAATTAACAAAAATTGCAAAAACTATTGAAAAAACGGAGAAAAAAGCGTACAATTATAATCGGCTAAAATTTTGGTTATGCTTTAAAATTCTTATAGAAAATGGAGGGTAAACAAGAATGAGTAATGCAACACAAGGCTTAGCAGGCACAAGAATTACTTCTTTGCTTGATGCAAACAGTTTTGTTGAAATCGGACAAAGTGTAACAGCCAGAAGTACAGATTTCAACATGACTGAAAAGAAAGCACCTTCAGACGGTGTCATTACCGGATATGGTGTGATTGAAGGAAATCTGGTATTCGTATACAGCCAGGATGCATCCGTACTGAACGGTACCGTAGGAGAGATGCATGCGAAGAAGATTTCCGCATTATATGACATGGCAATGAAGATGGGCGCACCGGTGATCGGTCTGATAGACTGTGCAGGTATTCGTCTTCAGGAAGCAACTGATGCACTGAATGCATTCGGAAACATCTATCTGAAACAGACCATGGCATCCGGTATGATTCCGCAGATCACAGCCATCTTCGGCACCTGCGGCGGCGGTATGGCAGTGATTCCGGCTCTGACCGATTTCACTTTCATGGAAGGTAAGAAGGGCAAAATGTTTGTAAACACCCCGAAT
Organism: Eubacteriales bacterium; assembly: GCA_030524545.1. GTDB lineage: Bacteria > Bacillota > Clostridia > Lachnospirales > Lachnospiraceae > Blautia_A. The sequence goes on along the minus strand of JAUNGM010000001.1, from coordinate 75,263 downwards.
GCACTGGAGGGCAATCATGTATCCAAATGCGATACCGCTGCAGCCGATTTCCAGAGCGAGGAGACGGGACTGATCGATGCTGTCGGAACAGAAGAGGACATCCTCGGACAGATCCGTACCCTGGTAAGCCTGCTTCCATCCAATTGTGATGATAATGACTGCTATGCGGAATGCACAGACGACCTGAACCGTGTCTGCGAAGACCTTGCAAACTGCGCAGGAGATACAGCTATCGCACTTTCCCGGATTGCAGATAACGGTGCATTCTTTGAGACAAAGTCCGCATACGGCAAAGATGTCGTAACAGGATTCCTTCGTTTAAATGGTGCTACCATTGGTGCAGTTGCCAACAGAAGCGAGATTTATGACGCAGAAGGCAACAGGACAGAAGAATTTGACGGCTCTCTTTCTGCAAGAGGCGCAAGAAAGGCCGCTGACTTTGTGAAATTCTGTGATGCGTTTGATATTCCTGTATTAACTCTTACCAATGTGACCGGATTCAAGGCAACTTTATGCAATGAGAAGATGATGGCACAGTCCGTCGGTGAAATGGTACATGCATTTGCATCTGCTACCGTTCCGAAGGTCAATGTGATCGTTGGTAAGGCATATGGTACCGCATATGTGGCTATGAACAGCAAGGCCATCGGTGCAGATATGGTATATGCATGGGACAATGCAGAAATCGGTATGATGGATGCTACCCTGGCAGCGAAGATCATGTATGCCGGAGAAGACATGTCTGTTATTAATGAAAAAGCCGCTGCATACAGAGAGCTGCAGTCCGGCGTAGAATCCGCAGCAGCAAGAGGATATGTGGATACCATCATCAGCCCGGCTGATACAAGAAAATATGTGATCGGAGCTTTCGAAATGCTGTTCACAAAAAGGGAAGAGCGTCCGTCCAAAAAGCACGGTACGGTCTAAGTGAGGTGAGCATATGAAGCAGATTTTAAAGAGAGTATCTTCTGTATGTGCTGCTGTTGTATGCGCTGCTTCCCTGACAGTGTCAGGTGCAGTCATCGTAGCGGCTGACAGCGAGATCGATGAGACTGTGAAAACCCAGCTTATTACAACCGCGGAAGGCCTGACAGAAGCACTGATCCCAATGTCTGACGAGGAGATCGCCGGATATATGGAATCCAGTGATGCGTTTACAGTTCAGGCGGTTACTTCCTGGGACAGCTCCAAAGAAGAGGTTGGTGAGCTGGTAGAGACAAAGGATGCGGAAGTAGAATTCGATGATGAACAGTATACCGTAACGGTTCCTGTTGATTTCGAAAAAGTGGATGCAAACTTTGTTTACGTGTTTGATGCAGAGGGAATGCCGACTTCTATGTCCGTAGATGTACAGTATCCTCTGTCTGTTACATTGCAGAGAGCAGGACTGAATACTCTTATGGGACTTGGAACTGTATTTATCATGCTGGTTTTCCTGAGTTTTGTGATTTCCCTGTTTAGATTCATTCCAGGACTGCTTGAAGGCAAAAAGAAAGATGAACCGGCAGCAGCGGCTCCGGCTCCTGTACCTGTTCCGGCGGCAGCTCCGGTTGTGGAAGAGGTAACGGATGATACAGAGCTGATCGCGGTAATCGCAGCAGCAATTGCAGCTTCTGAAGGAACCAGCACCGACGGATTCGTTGTTCGTTCCATTCGTAAAGTAAATCGTAAAAAATGGTAAATAACATTAGGAGGATTTAAAAAATGAAAAGTTATACAATTACCGTAAACGGAACAGCATATGAAGTTACTGTAGAAGAGACCGGAAGTGTTTCCGCACCGGCAGCGGCTCCCGCCGCAGCACCGAAGGCAGCTCCAAAAGCAGCTCCTAAGGCTGCAGCAGCAGCTCCTGCAGCAGGTGCAGGTGCCGTAAAAGTAACAGCATCCGTACCTGGCAAGGTTCTGAAAATTGTTGCAAGCACCGGCCAGACAGTAAAAGCCGGTGACAACATTGTTATTCTGGAATCCATGAAGATGGAAATCCCTGTAGTAGCTCCGCAGGACGGAACCGTTGCAAGCATTGACGTTGCAGAAGGTGCCTCTGTAGAAAATGGAGATACTTTAGCAACGATGAACTAGGACGGGAGGTAGTCAAATGTCTTATGTAACAGAAACTTTGTCCAACCTGATTCATCAGACAGCGTTCTTTAATCTGACATGGGGCAACTACCTGATGATCCTGGTGGCATGTGTGTTCTTATATCTCGCTATCAGGCATGGATTTGAACCGCTGCTCCTGGTACCGATCGCATTCGGTATGTTATTGGTAAATATCTATCCTGATATTATGGCAAATCCGGAAGATATGTCCAATGGCGTAGGTGGACTTTTGCATTATTTCTATATTCTGGATGAGTGGAGTATCCTCCCATCCCTGATTTTCATGGGTGTCGGCGCAATGACAGACTTCGGTCCTCTGATCGCCAACCCGATCAGCTTCCTGATGGGTGCTGCAGCACAGCTTGGTATCTATGTTGCATACTTCCTGGCTATTTTCCTTGGATTCAACGGAAAAGCAGCAGCAGCAATCTCCATCATCGGCGGTGCGGACGGCCCGACCTCCATTTTCCTGGCCGGTAAACTTGGCCAGACTACCCTTATGGGACCGATCGCGGTTGCGGCATATTCTTATATGTCCCTGGTTCCGATCATCCAGCCGCCAATCATGAAACTCTGTACAACAGAGAAAGAACGTAAAATCAGAATGGATCAGCTTCGTCCGGTAACCAAACTGGAAAAGATCCTGTTCCCGATCGTGATCACCATCGTTGTCTGCATGATTCTGCCTACTACAGCTCCTCTTGTTGGTATGCTGATGCTTGGTAATCTGTTCAGAGAATCCGGTGTTGTAAAACAGCTTACAGAGACCGCTTCCAATGCGATGATGTACATCGTTGTTATTCTTCTTGGTACTTCCGTAGGTGCATCCACAAGTGCAGAAGCATTCCTGAATGTTGCCACACTGAAAATCGTTGTATTAGGTCTTGTAGCCTTTGCATTCGGTACGTTCGGCGGATGTATGCTTGGTAAGCTTATGTGCAAGCTGTCCGGCGGCAAGATCAACCCGCTGATCGGTTCTGCCGGTGTATCCGCAGTTCCTATGGCAGCCCGTGTATCCCAGAAGGTAGGTGCGGAAGCAGACCCGACCAACTTCCTGCTGATGCATGCAATGGGCCCGAATGTTGCCGGCGTTATCGGTACCGCCGTTGCAGCCGGTACCTTCATGGCTATTTTCGGAGTCTGACCTAGAGCACTTGACCTAGAGCACTTAATGAGAACAAGCCGAAGGCGCAGTTCGAATTTAGTGCGAAGGTCGTTCGAAGGAACTTAATGAGAGCAAGCCAAAGGCGCAGCTCGAATTTAGTGAATCGAACTTCCTTTGAGAACAAGCCGAAGGTGCAGCTCGTATTTAGTGCGAAGGTCCTGAACATCCTTTATGGATTGAAACAATAATATAAGGAGAAAATCATTATGGCAGAAATTGAAAAAAAACCTGTAAAAATAGTGGAAACCATTCTGCGTGATGCTCATCAGTCCCTGATCGCGACCCGTATGAGCACAGAACAGATGCTTCCGATCATTGATAAGCTTGATAAAGTCGGCTACCATGCTGTAGAGTGCTGGGGCGGTGCTACGTTTGATGCTTCCCTGCGTTTCCTGAAGGAAGATCCGTGGGAAAGACTCCGTAAATTACGTGACGGCTTTAAGAACACCAAGCTGCAGATGCTTTTCCGCGGACAGAATATTCTTGGATACCGTCCATATGCAGATGACGTGGTAGAATACTTTGTTCAGAAATCTGTTGCTAACGGAATTGATATCATCCGTATCTTTGACTGCTTAAACGACATGCGTAATCTGCAGACTGCCGTTTCCGCAGCAAACAAAGAAAAAGCACACGCACAGGTAGCTCTTTCCTATACACTGGGTGATGCTTATACCCTGGAATACTGGACTACCATCGCAAAACAGATCGAAGAGATGGGTGCAGATTCCATCTGTATCAAGGATATGGCCGGCCTTCTTGTTCCGTACAAGGCTACCGAACTGGTAACAGCTCTGAAAGAAGCTGTTAAGATTCCGATCGACCTTCACACCCATTACACCTCCGGTGTTGCTTCCATGACCTACTTAAAGGCTGTTGAAGCAGGTGTGGATATCATTGATACCGCAATGTCTCCGTTTGCCCTGGGTACTTCCCAGCCTGCAACTGAGGTTATGGTTGAGACCTTTAAAGGAACTCCGTATGATACCGGATTTGACCAGAACCTTCTGGCAGAGATTGCTGACTACTTCCGTCCGATCCGTGACGAAGCTCTGGAAAGCGGTCTCCTGAATCCGAAGAACATGGGTGTTAATATCAAGACCCTGTTATATCAGGTACCAGGCGGTATGTTATCCAACCTGACTTCCCAGTTGAAGGAACAGCACGCAGAAGATAAATTCTACGATGTTCTGGAAGAGGTTCCGCGTGTGCGTAAAGACCTTGGTGAGCCGCCTCTGGTTACTCCGTCTTCCCAGATCGTTGGTACTCAGGCAGTATTTAACGTAGTTATGGGTGAGAGATATAAGATCGCTACAAAAGAAACCAAGGATATCTTAAGCGGTAAGTACGGTGCAACCGTTAAACCGTTTAATCCGGAAGTTCAGAAGAAATGTATCGGTGACACCGAGCCGATCACCTGCCGCCCGGCAGACCTTATCGAAAACGAGCTGGATAAGCTTGAGAGCGAAATGGCTCAGTACAAAGAACAGGATGAGGACGTATTATCCTACGCACTGTTCCCGCAGGTTGCAACTGACTTCTTTAAATACCGTCAGGCACAGAAGACCAAAGTGGACGAAACAGCAGCAGATACCAAGAACGGAGCATATCCGGTATAAGGTATTTTATATCAAAAAAACATCCAGAAATCAGCCCGTCGGATTTTCCCGGCGGGCTTGTTTTTAAACCATTTTTTTGATAGAATCGTCTCATAATGTGCAGCCGCCTGCTGAAACAGGGGTCATGCTGGGAAAGGATGTATGATGGGAAAAGTAGTAATTATCGGCGGCGGTCCGGCCGGAATGCTTGCAGGAATCTATGCGGCACAAAAGGGCAATGAAGTACATCTATTTGAAAAAAATGAAAAATTGGGCAAAAAACTGTATATCACAGGAAAAGGCAGGTGCAATGTAACGAACGCCTGCGATACGGAAGAGCTTTTTCCGGCTGTTATGAGCAATGGTAAATTCCTGTACAGTGCCTTTTATACGTATAATAGCCGTGATGTCATGGAGTTTTTTGAGAATGCAGGAGTTCCGCTGAAAGTAGAGAGGGGCAACCGCGTGTTTCCGGTGTCGGATCACTCTTCAGATATCATCCGGGCATTGGAGCGTAAGCTTAAGCAGGAAGGTGTTCAGATCCGCCTCCATACAGAAGTGAAGCGCATCCTGGAGGAGGATGGAACTGCAGCAGGTGTGGAGCTGTCTGATGGTACCAGGGTTAAGGCGGATGATGTGATCGTAGCCACAGGAGGGATTTCTTATCCTTCTACCGGCTCCACAGGGGATGGGTATCGGTTTGCCCGGGAAACCGGACATAAGGTGACTGATCTGAAACCCTCGTTGGTACCGCTGAAAACAAAAGAAGACTATATTCCAAAGCTTCAGGGACTTTCTCTGCGCAATACAGAATTTACAATCAAAAATGGCAGGAAAGTTTTGTACAAGGATTTTGGAGAAATGATGTTCACTCACTTTGGCGTGACGGGGCCCATGATTCTTTCCGCAAGTGCCCATATTGGCAAAGCATTGGAAAAGAATGAATTGTCTGCATGGCTGGATCTAAAGCCTGCACTTACGCCGGAGCAGCTTGATGCCAGGATCCTGAGGGAATTTGAAGCAGCGCCGAATAAGCAGTTTAAAAATGTGATCGGGGTGCTTTTTCCGTCTTCCCTGACTCCGGTGATGCTGGAATTGGGAGGTATCTCTCCGGAAAAAATAATTCATGAGATTTCCCGTGAGGAACGGCTGCGGTTTGGGGCTTTGGTAAAGGCTTTTCCCTTTACTGTTATTGGAATGGGAGAATTCAAAGAGGCTATTATCACAAGGGGCGGCGTTTCTGTAAAGGAAATCAATCCGGGTACTATGGAATCCAAAATCATGAAGCATCTCTATTTTATCGGCGAAGTGCTGGATCTGGATGCCGTTACCGGGGGATATAACCTTCAGATCGCATGGTCTACTGCATATATGGCGGCGGACGCTGTAGGAAAGAGCGTATGAGTATCTGTGGAAATATTTTTATTTGCAAGAATAGATGAATTGTGATACTGTGTTTAAGATAAGGGTTCGGCAGGGAATATGATCTGTGCTGAGAGAGTAATTACAATTTTGATAAAATTAATATTGGGATTACAAGGAGGAATTGGGAATGGTTTATAATATTGCCATTGACGGGCCTGCGGGAGCAGGAAAAAGCACAATTGCAAAGAGAGTAGCGAAGGAGCTGTCTTTTGTCTACGTAGATACCGGTGCCATGTACAGGGCTATGGCGTACTATCTTCTGCAGCAGAATGTAAATGGTTCTGATCCGGAAGCGATTGCGGCGGTATGTCAGGGGGCAGAGATTTCCATTGAATATAGAAATGGTGAACAGATCGTTCTTTTAAACGGAGAAAATGTAAATGCGTATCTCAGAACCGAAGAGGTAGGCAATATGGCATCTGTGAGTTCTGCAAATCCGCGCGTTCGTGCAAGGCTTTTAGATCTGCAGAGAGGCCTTGCAGCAAGCCAGAGTGTTGTCATGGACGGCCGGGATATCGGAACGACGATTTTGCCGGATGCAGATGTAAAAATCTATCTGACAGCAAGCTCTTCAACAAGGGCAGGCCGCCGATATAAAGAACTTCTGGAAAAAGGAGAAGCATGTAATATTGAAGAAATTCAGAAGGATATCGAAGAACGCGACAGACGCGATATGAGCCGCGAGGTTTCTCCTCTTCGCCAGGCGGAAGACGCAGTTTTGGTGGATTCCTCCGATATGTCCATTGACGAGGTGGTGTCTGCGCTTATAAAGATTTTTCATGAAAAAACTGGAAACTGAAGAGAAGGCGGAAAGATCATGGAAGTAAAAACTGCAAAGACGGCAGGATTTTGTTTTGGCGTAAAAAGAGCCGTAGACAAAGTATATGAGCTGATTGCATCAGGAGAATCACCAATCTATACACTGGGGCCCATTATCCATAATGAAGAGGTTGTATCAGATTTGGAGAAAAAGGGTGTACAGGTGATTTCCGGGGAGGATCTGGCACATCTGGAAAGCGGAACTGTAGTAATCCGCTCCCATGGAGTCGGAAAATCTGTTTATGACGAGCTGAAAGAAAGAGGACTGTCTTATGTGGATGTGACCTGCCCCTTTGTCCTGAAAATCCATAGGATTGTGGAACGGGAGAGCGAAAAGGGGAACCACATCATTATCGTGGGAGATGCCAGTCATCCGGAAGTACAGGGCATCTGCGGATGGGTGAAGGGATCCTATACAGTGATGAAGACTGTTCCGGAGGCAGAAGAATTTATTCCGGAACCCGGAAAAGAAGTATGCGTGGTTTCCCAAACGACATTTAATTACAACAAATTTAAAGAATTAGTTGAAATTCTCGTCAAAAAGAGGTATGATAATAATGTTTTAGATATCTTTAATGTTTTAAACACTATTTGTAATGCTACCGAAGAACGGCAAAAAGAAGCAAAAACAATAGCCGGAGAGGTAGATACTATGCTGGTCATTGGAGGCAGGCATAGTTCCAATACTCAAAAGCTGTTTGAAATATGTAAAAAGGAATGTGGAAATACTTACTATATACAAACACCTGTAGACTTGGATTCTGAAATGTTCCAATGCAGTAGTTATGTAGGTATTACAGCAGGGGCGTCCACCCCAAAGAAAATTATTGAGGAGGTTCAAGAACATGTCAGAATTAAGTTTTGAACAGATGCTGGAAGATTCCGTAAAAACTATCAGAAATGGAGAGATCGTACAGGGTACTGTCATCGATGTAAAAGAAGATGAAATCATCCTGAATATCGGGTATAAAGCAGACGGTATTATCACTAAGAGCGAATACTCTAACGATGCAGGTATCGTACTTGCCGATGCAGTGCACGTTGGCGATTCTATGGAAGCAAAAGTCCTGAAAGTAAACGACGGTGAAGGACAGGTGATCCTGACCTACAAGAGACTTGCAGCAGAAAAAGGCAATAAGCGCCTGGAAGAAGCATTTGAGAACCAGGAAGTATTAAAGGCTGCTGTTACACAGGTACTGGACGGCGGTCTGTGTGTCAATGTTGAGGAGACAAGAGTATTCATTCCTGCAAGCCTTGTATCTGACACATATGAGAAGGATCTGTCCAAATACGCAGATCAGGAGATTGAATTTGTCATTACCGAATTCAACCCGAGAAGACGCCGTATCATCGGTAACCGCAAGCAGCTTCTTCTTGCAGAAAAAGCTGAAAAACAGAAAGCATTAATGGAAAGAATCAATGTTGGTGATGCTGTTACAGGCGTTGTTAAGAATGTGACTGATTTCGGTGCATTCATTGACCTTGGCGGCGCTGACGGACTTCTTCATATTTCCGAAATGTCCTGGGGCAGAGTAGAGAACCCGAAAAAGGTATTCAACGTTGGCGATGAAGTAAGAGTCCTGATCAAGGACATCAACGGCGACAAGATCGCTCTTTCCCTGAAATTCCCGGAAGAAAATCCGTGGCTGACTGCTGCAGAGAAATTTGCAGTAGGTAATATTGTAACCGGAAAAGTTGCAAGAATGACTGATTTCGGCGCATTTGTAGAACTGGCTCCTGGAATCGACGCTCTGCTTCATGTATCCCAGATTTCCAGAGAACACGTTGCAAAACCGTCTGATGTTCTGTCCATCGGCCAGGAAATCGAAGCAAAGGTTGTAGATTTCAACGGTGAAGACAAGAAGATCAGCCTGAGCATGAAAGCTCTGGAAACTGCAGCACCGGCTGAAGAAGCTCCTGTAGAGGAATAATTTTTTATCATCGAAACAAATAAATAATTTGCAGAGAAAAACAGGGAACTTGCTTTGCGGCAAATTCCCTGTTTTTTCTTTGGAATTATTGCTTCAACGTACCGAGCAGATACGGAAGCGTGTGCCTGAGGTACTGCATCTGCCGCGCAGGATCCCTCAGGAAATTTTCGTCACAGTCAAACCAGGTATAGCAGGTATCGGGCTTGGCTGGAATGCGGAGACTCTTATCCATGTAGGCGCTTAAAGATTTGGGAATGGCGGTATCCTCTGCGGGCAGATAGTCGTAATTCTTATAATCTGCATAATATTGGCGCAGCCTGCCGTTGGCAAGAGGAATCAGCAGTTTCACAGTGCTGTTTTCACCGCTTATGTAAAAATGCTCATTGCCATTGGAGAATAGTACCGGAACAGGAGTCGGAAGACGAAGAGAGAGCAGGAGCAGCCCCTCGGCGATCTCTGCCTTGTCCGGTTCGTAACACCCATCGTACAGCATGCGGTAGGCCAGCATTTCCATAACCTTCCCAAGGCCCATGAGATCCTCCTGATTATGTCCGAGAAGCTCCTGACGGATATCTTCCTCATGGGTTTTCAGGTATTTCCGGTAACAGCGGATGCCTTCCCGTCCATCACAGAACAGTCTGGGAGAAAGCTGAAGAAAATGTTCCAGATCAAGCTGCTTCATCCGCGTCAGCTTCAAAAGATCCTTACACTGCTTCAGTTCCTGATAAAGATCCAGAGATGGGATTTCTCCAAAAGGAGAGGGAAGGTTCCATGTCTGATATCTGGCTTCCAGATAGGGTTGGTCAAAACGATTTCCGTTGTATTGAACAGTACATGTATATTTTTTAACGAAAGCTGCAAAACATTTCAGCAGCTCTTCTTCATCAATTTCTTTTTCTGCAAACCACTGGTATAAAACCCATTGTCCATCCTCGCAGACAATTGCTCCGATCAAATAGAGAAAAGTGGAATATTGTGATAATCCGGTAGTTTCGATGTCGTAAAAAACAGGGCAAAAATTGTTCTCATGTACAAGAAAAATCGACAATTTTTTAACGCTCTCAAAGTCCGGAAACCCTTGTAAAATCGGCATTTTTTTAACAATCATGAACATTCGTTCCTTTCCTGGATTGTATCTAATTATACACAAAATTTTGACAAAATGGTAGTGAATTTTTTCATAAAAAGAGTTATAGTATACATAAGCGGTTTGGTTAAATAATACCACAAAAATCTATGGAACGATTGATTAAAATGTTATTTACACTGCTTAATAAGAAGGAGGGAATGAATATATGGGACTTTTAACCTTTAAGGGCGGCATTCACCCCTATGACGGCAAAGAACTGTCCAAGAATTATCCGATCGAGAAGTATCTCCCGCAGGGGACAATGGTCTATCCCCTTTCCCAGCATATCGGTGCACCTGCTGTGCCGGTTGTTGCCAAGGGGGACCGTGTACTTGTGGGACAGAAGATCGCGGATGCCGGCGGATTTGTTTCCGCACCGATCCATGCATCCGTATCGGGGACAGTGAAGGGGATGGAATCCCGTCTCAATGCCACAGGCTCTATGGTGAATTCCATTATCATCGAGAATGACCAGCAGTACGAAGAGGTAGAGTATACTCCTGCTGTTCTGGAAAGCCTGTCAAAAGAACAAATCCTGAAGCGTATTCAGGAAGGCGGTGTGGTAGGTATGGGCGGCGCCGGCTTTCCGACCCATGTGAAGCTTGCACCAAAGGATCCGGACAAGATTGAGTATGTTCTCGTGAACGGCGCGGAGTGCGAGCCATACCTGACAAGCGATTACCGCAGGATGCTGGAAGAACCGGAGAAGATCGTAGAGGGTCTGAGAGTCATGCTGACCCTGTTCGACAATGCAAAAGGTTATATTTGTATTGAAGATAACAAGCCGGATTGTATTGCCAAGCTGAAAGAACTTGTAAAAGATATCCCGCGGATGGAAGTGAAGGAAATGATGACCAAATATCCGCAGGGCGGTGAGCGCACATTGATCTATGCCACTACAGGCAGAGAAATCAATTCCTCTATGCTTCCCGCTGACGTGGGATGTGTGGTAGATAATGTAGATACTGTCGTTGCCATTTATCAGGCGGTGATTCTGGGAATGCCGGTTATGAGCCGTATCGTGACCGTGACAGGCGACGGGATTCAGCAGCCGAAGAACTTTAAGGTGCTGTGCGGAACCTGCATGGAAGAGCTGATTGAAGCAGCAGGAGGCTTAAAGAGCGGTGCAGCCAAGGTAATCTCCGGCGGTCCTATGATGGGATTTGCCATGTATGACCTTCAGGTACCCTGTACAAAGACATCATCCGCATTTTTATGCCTGGAAAATGACCCTGTTTCCCAGGCGCAGCAGACAGCCTGCATTAACTGCGGACGATGCGTGAGCGTATGTCCGGGGCATGTACTTCCTGCACGTCTTGCTACCTTCGCAGAACATGGAAACATGGAAGCGTTCCAGAAATTCGACGGAATGGAATGCTGCGAGTGCGGCTGCTGCAGTTACGTCTGTCCGGCTAAGAGACCGTTGACCCAGAGCATCAAGTCCATGAGGAAAATGGTGCTTGCCAGCCGCAGGAAGAAATAAGGGGAGGTAGAAAAATGGAACAAATGTTAAATGTATCATCCAATCCCCATGTCAGGGATAAGATGACCACAAGCAGAATCATGCAGCTGGTTGTAATTGCCCTGCTTCCGACAACGCTGTTCGGAATCTGGAATTTCGGCCTTCATGCACTTTTGGTTGTCCTCGTTTCTGTGGCTTCCAGCGTGATCTTTGAATGGCTCTACGACCACTTTATGCATAAACCTAATACCATAACGGATTATAGTGCTGTTGTCACAGGACTTCTTCTGGGACTGAATATGCCTCCGCAGATTCCGCTGTGGATGCCGGTTCTTGGCAGCGCGTTTGCCATCATCATTGTGAAACAGTTATTCGGCGGCCTCGGCCAGAACTTTATGAACCCTGCCCTTGCAGGAAGATGTTTCCTGATGATCTCCTTTGCAGGCAAGATGACAGATTTCTCCGTTGGCGAAAACTATGGCGGTGTTGTTGATACGATCACAGGTGCCACTCCTCTGGCCGCGTTAAAGGCGCAGGGCTTTGCAGAAGGTTCTGTTCCGGTTAAGAACCTGTTCCTTGGAAATATCCAGGGTACTATTGGTGAAACCTCCGCAATCGCGATTCTGATCGGTGCAGTGATCCTCCTTGCCTTCAAAGTCATTGATCTGAAGGTTCCGCTTACATACATCGGCAGCTTTGCCGTTTTTATCATCCTTTATATGCTCTTTTCCGGTATGGGATTTGATGTGAATTATCTTTTCAGCCATCTTTTCGGCGGCGGCCTGATGCTTGGTGCATGGTTTATGGCTACGGATTATGTAACAACTCCGATCACTCCGAACGGGCAGCTTGTATATGGCTGTATCCTGGGTATCATCACCGCGATCTTCCGTCTCTTCGGCGGTTCCGCAGAGGGTGTATCCTATGCGATTATCTTCTGTAACCTTCTGGTACCGATCATCGAACGACTGACCAGACCGACTGCATTTGGAAAAGGAGGGAAAAAGGCATGAAAAACAATATCGTAAAAGATACGCTTGCAATTACTTTGATCACTCTGATTTCCGGCCTTGCACTGGGACTGGTGCAGGATATTACCGCAGGACCGATCGCAGAGCAGCAGCAGAAGTCAAAAGAAGAGGCTTATAAAGCTGTATTTGCAGATGCCGATTCCTTTGAGCAGGTAGAGCTGACTGAGGAAAGTTCTGCGAGCCTGGAAGCTTATCTGGATGAGAACGGATACGGTGCCCAGAATATTGATGAAGTCATGACCGCGCTTGATGGCTCCGGCAGCCAGATCGGTTATGCCTTTACCGTAACCACCTCCGAAGGTTACGGCGGAGATATCCAGTTTGCCATGGGTATCAAGGATGACGGAACACTGAACGGAATTTCCATACTTACTATCGGTGAGACAGCGGGACTTGGTATGAAAGCCACCACGGATGATTTTAAGAATCAGTTTAAAGACAAAAATGTCGAAAAGTTTGAATACACCAAAAACGGTGCCACCGCAGACAACCAGATTGATGCATTGAGCGGTGCGACCATCACCACCAATGCCATGACGAACGGCGTGAATGCCGGCTTATGTGCATTCCAGTACGCGGAAGGAGGGAATCTGAAATGAAAGCAAATACACCTGCTGAACGTTTGATGAACGGCATTATTAAAGAAAATCCAACCTTTGTGCTGATGCTGGGCATGTGTCCGACACTTGCTGTTACCACATCCGCCACGAATGGTATCGGAATGGGCCTTACCACCACGGTGGTGCTTGCAGCTTCCAACCTGATGATCTCCCTGCTCCGGAAATTTATCCCGGACGGCGTGCGTATGCCGGCTTTTATCGTAGTCGTTGCGTCCTTTGTAACGATCGTACAGATGCTGCTGGAAGGATTTATCCCGAGCCTGTATGCATCCCTTGGTATTTATATTCCTCTGATCGTTGTAAACTGTATCATCCTTGGCCGTGCAGAGGCCTATGCTTCCAAAAATCCTCCGGTTCCTTCTCTCTTTGACGGTATCGGAATGGGCCTTGGATTTACCTTAAGTATTACCTGTATCGGCGCAGTGAGAGAGCTGATCGGCGCCGGACAGTTATTCGGCATGCAGATTCTTCCGCTGGCAGATGCGGCAGCAGGAAAGATCGGCTATGAACCTGTAACGATCTTTATTCTGGCTCCGGGTGCGTTCTTCGTACTGGCCTTCCTCTCTGCACTTCAGAACAAATTCAAGCTTGGCGCAGCCAGGAGAGGTATCGATCCGAGTAACCCGGATGCTTGCGGCGGTGCATGTGCATCCTGCGGCAACAGCATGTGCAAAGGAAAGAGGGGGTAAACAGATATGAAAGAATTATTGATCATTCTCATTAGTTCCGCCCTTGTCAATAACGTGGTTTTGAGCCAGTTCCTCGGCCTGTGTCCGTTCCTGGGCGTATCCAAAAAGATCGAGACGGCTGCCGGAATGGGCGGTGCGGTTATTTTCGTTATCACACTGTCTTCTTTTGTAACCAGCGTGATCTATAAGTTTATTCTGATTCCTACGAATCTGGAATACCTTCAGACGATCGTATTCATCCTGATCATTGCAGCATTGGTTCAGTTTGTGGAAATGTTCCTGAAAAAAGCAATGCCGTCCCTGTATCAGGCGCTGGGCGTTTATCTGCCGCTGATCACTACCAACTGTGCAGTTCTTGGTGTTGCGCTGATCAATGTTCAGAAGGATTACAACATTCTTCAGGGAACCATCAACGGATTTGCCACGGCAGTCGGATTTACCATTTCCATTATCCTGATGGCTGGAATCCGTGAGAAAATTGAGTACAACGATATTCCGAAGGCATTTCAGGGATTTCCCACTGTCCTTTTGACAGCAGGACTGATGGCAATCGCGTTCTTCGGATTCTCTGGACTGATTTAAGGAGGCGTAGATATGAATATTGGAGCAATTATCATGGCAACGGTCGTCGTTGCAGCAGTTGGCCTCTTTATCGGCATTTTCCTGGGTGTTGCGGGAAAGAAGTTCGCGGTAGAAGTGGATGAAAGGGAAGTTGCGGTACGTGAAGCGCTTCCGGGCAATAATTGCGGCGGCTGCGGCTATGCAGGCTGCGACGGCCTGGCAGCAGCGATCGCAAAAGGCGAAGCACCTGTAAACGGATGTCCGGTAGGCGGTGATCCGGTAGGTAAGATCATTGCCGGAATCATGGGTCAGGAAGTTGTGGAAACAGCCCGCCAGGTAGCTTATGTGAAATGTGCCGGAACCTGTGAAAAGACAAAAGACAATTACACTTACACCGGTGTGGAGGACTGTGAAATGCTGGCTTTCGTTCCGGGCGGCGGTGCAAAGGCATGTGATTACGGATGTCTTGGATTCGGAAGCTGTGTGAAGGCATGTCCGTTCGATGCCATTCATATCATCAATGGCGTTGCTGTGGTAGACAAGGAAGCCTGCCGTGCCTGCGGCAAATGTGTTGCCAAATGCCCGAAACACCTGATCGAACTGGTTCCTTATGACCAGAACGTATTTGTAAGCTGCAGCTCCCATGCCAAGGGCAAAGCAGTGACAAGCGCCTGTGAGGTAGGATGTATCGGATGTAAGAAATGTGAGAAGACCTGTCCGAACGGTGCGGTCAAAGTAACAGATTTCTGTGCACATATTGATTATGAGAAATGCACCAACTGCGGAGCATGCAAAGAAGCATGTCCGAGAGGAATCATCCTTTCCAAATAAGAATGATTTATTGTAAATAGCAAGAAAACGGAAATACGGGAAATCTGCTGTAAAATAAGATAATCCTTTGCAAATGCAGGGATTTGGTGTAAAATAGTTACTGTTTGCAGCAGCGTGAAATGATTGTACAGTCAGCCGCGGAAAATTCTGCGGCTGACTTTTTAAAAATGCAAGAGGAGATTCGGATATATGAAAAAAAAAGATCTGATCCTGGCTGCGGGAGTACTGGCTTTGGCCTTTGCCGTATGGCTGTGTACCTTGTTCCTTCTTCCAAAAAATAACCAGAAGATCAGAATCACCGTGGATGGTGTGTTTTATGGGGAATATTCCCTGAATGAAGATCAGGAGATTGCAATTGGTGAGACAAATATCTGCCGGATCAAAGATGGAAAAGTGAAAATGACCGAAGCGAACTGTCCGGACAAGCTTTGCATGAAACAGAGGGCCATAGATGCATCCGGCGGCTCGATCATCTGCCTGCCGAATAAAGTGGTGATTGAGGCGGTTGGAGAAAGCAGCGCATCCCAGGATGGAATAGACAGTGTCGTTTGATTTCGTTATTTTTTACTTGGTCTACCATAATCATATTATTGTAAACATTACTGTTCACGCCTTCGACAGAAACAGTAACTGCAAACTGCTTTTGCCATTGACAGAATCGAATAGGTGTTTGCTTTTTCCTTTTGAATATGATATGATATCGTAAGATTGAAAGTATTAAAAAATGGAAATACAGGGATAGGAGCAGAAGAGGTATGATTTCGTTTATTCGCGGTATTGTTGCTGATGTGACAGAGACCTCCGTAATTATGGAAGCGGGGAACATCGGATATGAAATTTTTATGACGGGCGCTGCCATTGAACAGGCAAGCCGTGCGAAACAGGAAATTAAGATACATACGTATTTTCATGTGAGAGAAGATGTAATGCAGCTTTACGGGTTCCTGAACAAGGACGACCTGAATATGTTTAAACTTCTTCTGGGAGTAAATGGAATCGGGCCGAAAGCAGCATTGGGGGTCATGTCAGGGATTACGGCGGATGAGCTGCGTTTTGCGGTTCTTTCCGATGATGTGAAAACTATTTCCAAAGCACCGGGCATTGGGCGTAAGACAGCCCAGAAGCTGATTTTGGAGTTAAAAGATAAATTAAGCCTGGAGGAGGCTTTTGAGCAGAAGCTTGCCCATGAACAAGAATCTGCCGGAATAACCGCTGATGAGAGCGGATTTGACGGCCGTCAGGAAGCTGTGGAGGCCTTGGTGGCTCTTGGATACAGCAGTACGGATGCCCTTCGTGCCGTGAGAAAGGTGGAGGATGTAAATCCGGAGGATGTGGAAGGGCTTTTGAAGGCCGCTTTGAAGCATTTGTGATACATGAAGCTTTGGGTGGAACAGAATATTTTTTCATTTATTGAATGCCAGAAAAAAACTATCGGAGTAGTATATGGAGAAAAGAATTATTACGACAGACGTAACGGAAGAGGATTTTTCCCTTGAGGGAAATCTGCGTCCGCAGTCTCTGGAAGAATATATTGGTCAGGAAAAACTGAAAAATACTCTTAAAATTTATATAGAAGCGGCAAAGCAGCGTCATGATGCCCTGGATCATGTATTATTTTACGGACCTCCGGGGCTTGGAAAGACCACGCTTTCCGGAATCATTGCCAATGAAATGGGGGTTCACATGAAAGTAACCTCCGGACCTGCAATCGAGAAGCCGGGAGAGATGGCTGCAATCCTGAATAATCTTCAGGAAGGGGACATTCTCTTTGTAGACGAAATCCACAGGCTGAACCGCCAGGTGGAAGAAGTCCTGTATCCGGCTATGGAGGATTATGCCATTGATATTATGATCGGTAAGGGTGCGTCTGCACGATCCATCCGCCTGGATCTGCCGAAGTTCACACTGGTTGGGGCAACTACAAGGGCGGGTCTTCTGTCAGCTCCATTACGGGATCGTTTTGGCGTGATGCATCATCTGGAATTTTATAACCAGAAGGAGCTTCAGACGATCATTATCCGTTCCGCACAGGTTCTGGGTGTAGAGATCGATACCAAGGGTGCTGCGGAAATTGCGAAGCGTTCCAGAGGGACCCCGCGTCTGGCAAATCGTCTTTTGAAGCGTGTCAGGGATTTTGCACAGGTGAAGTATGACGGCAGGATCACATTTGAGGTGGCTTCCTTTGCTCTGGATCTGTTGGAAGTGGATCAATACGGGCTTGACAAGGTTGACCGCAGGATACTGAAGACTATGATTACGAATTTTAAAGGAGGCCCCGTAGGACTGGAGACATTGGCGGCTGCGATCGGTGAGGATGCAGGAACCCTGGAGGATGTTTATGAGCCTTATCTTCTTCAGAACGGATTTCTTCACAGGACACCCAGAGGCAGAATGGCATCTCCCCTTGCCTTTGCACATCTGGGATATGAGATGCCTGAAAACGGGAAGTAAAGGAGTTTTTGTGTCCGAAAGACAGGGAAAGGAGACATTTCGCAAAAAAATCCTATACTTTTCTACAGAATTCGATTATAATGAGTAGAAGATAACTATTCATGCCCTGAATAATTACATACTACATTTATATGATAAAGAAAAGAACCATTGGAGAAAAATACAGGAGGCTTTACTATGGCAGTCAAGAACACGGCACAGGTAGTGATCGGAGGGAAAATCATTACTTTGGGAGGCTATGAATCTGAGGAATATTTCCAGAAGGTGGCATCCTATATGAATAATAAAATTTCGGAATTAAGTGGGATGCCGGGATATTCCAGGCAGCCGATGGAGACAAAACATACATTATTGAGCCTGAACATTACAGATGACTATTTTAAGGCAAAGAAACAGGCTGAGATTTACGAACAGGATCTGAATCAGACGGCACAGGAAATGTACGAGCTGAAACATGAGCTGATTTCTCTGCGTATGCAGATTGAAGAGGCGCAGAAGAAAGAGAAGGAGGCTCTGGATCAGAGAAGCCTTCTGGAGGGAAAAGTCAACGAACTTGAAAAAGAGCTGGAAGAATTACTAAAGTAAAAAAGAGAAGGGGATTGCTTCGGTAATCTCCTTTTTTCACTCTTGGCAATTCAGAAAATCAGTACAGATCGGCATATTTTTTTGCCGCACTCTGTTAGATTACCGCGTGCGGATAAAACAAATGCTTAAAATCAGAAAGCTGGGGAAAACTTTGAATAATCATCAAAAAATTGAACTTCTGGCACCTGCAGGTTCTTATGAAAGTTTTGAGGCGGCTATTGGTGCCGGGGCAGATGCCGTTTATGTGGGAGGCGCATCCTTCGGAGCAAGGGCCTATGCACAGAATTTTGGACAGGAAGAGCTGATCCGGGCTATCCGCACAGCTCATATCCACGGAAAAAAGCTTTATCTTACGGTGAATACACTTCTGAAGAACAGAGAATTAAAAGAACAGCTTTATGACTATCTTGCGCCCTATTATGAAGCGGGATTGGATGCAGTGATCGTGCAGGATCTGGGGGTGTTCCGTTTTATTAAGCGGAATTTTCCGGGGCTTCATCTCCATGCAAGTACACAGATGACAGTCACAGGCCCCATGGGAATGAAATTTCTGGAGGAACAGGGTGCCTCCAGAGTGGTAGCGGCCAGGGAACTGAGCCTTGCAGAGCTTCGTGCCATGCATAAAGCCAGTCCGATTGAAATCGAGGCATTTATTCATGGTGCATTATGCTACAGTTATTCCGGGCAATGCCTGATGAGCAGCCTTCTTGGAGGAAGAAGCGGCAACCGGGGGCGATGTGCCCAGCCGTGCAGGCTTTCCTATGGTACCAGCCAGGATGGAAAAAGATTTCAGGGAAATGGAGAACTTTGCCCTTTGAGTCTGAAGGATATCTGTACCATTGACCTGCTTCCTGAGATTCTTGAGGCAGGTGTGATGTCCCTGAAAATTGAAGGAAGAATGAAACAGCCGCGCTATACCGCGGGTGTGACCGGTATATACCGAAAGTATCTGGATCTGTTTCTGAAAAAAGGACAGGATGGGTATCAGGTGGAGGAAAAGGACAGGAAATTTCTTTTGGAAATCTTTAACAGGGGAGGTTCCTGCAGCGGATATTTCCTGCAGCATAATGGTCCGTCCATGATGGCATTCAGCAATGAGAAGAAAACCGGTGAGATTTCTCCGGAAATTATAAAAAGAAAAGAAAAAATTAATGGGAATTTAATTCTTTTTCCGGGAAGTCCTGCTATACTGGAGGTGAAGTGCGGTGACATCTGCGTGACTGCTTCCGCCGGGGAAGTACAGTCTGCCCTTAATCAGCCTATGGAGGAGAAACGTATCCGCCAACAGATGGAAAAGCTGGGTAATACCGAATTTCAATGGAATCATCTGGAAATTCAAATGGATGGGAATATTTTTATTCCTGTGAAGGTTCTGAATGAAGTACGCAGAGATGCGCTGC
The DNA here is from genome assembly GCA_030524545.1 of Eubacteriales bacterium. Lineage (GTDB taxonomy): Bacteria > Bacillota > Clostridia > Lachnospirales > Lachnospiraceae > Blautia_A. The sequence goes on along the minus strand of JAUNGM010000001.1, from coordinate 55,466 downwards.
TTCAGCTGGAGAATGCATTGACCGTGCCGTCTCAGCGGAAATTAAGTAAGCTGCAGGATACGGTTCGCGTATCTTCCGGAACAAGAGGAAATACAGCCGTCAGCCGAAAGAATCATGCGGGTCCGCGGGTTTTTGTTTCATGTGAGACGATAGAGCAGGCGGAAGTCCTTTCTGCAAACAGAGAAATCAGCGGCATCTACCTGCCTTATGATGCCATGGAAAAATGCATGGAAAAGGGAATGGCAGAGCAGCTTGAGCTTTATCTGGCACTTCCCCATATGGTAAGGGGAACTGCACCGGAGGGCTATTTTGCAAAGGCAGCAGAGTGGGTGAAACGCGGCATGGCAGGCTTTCTTGTAAGGAACCTGGAGTCCTATGCCCTGGTAAAAGAGCTTGGCTATGCGGAGAAATGCGTGCTGGATTCCTCACTTTACACATGGAATGATGAAGCTGCGGCTTTTTGGAGAAAAGAAGGAATCTCCCGCAATACCATTCCTTTGGAATTGAATGAGAAGGAACTTCTGCACAGGGAGAATTGCGAAAGCGAGATGCTGATTTACGGATATCTTCCACTGATGATTTCCAGCCAGTGTGTAAAGAAGAATCTTTACTGCTGTGACGGGCAGGAGGGGAGAGTTTTCCTGAAAGACCGCTATGACAAAGTTTTTCCGGCTGTCTGCTGCTGCTATCCATGGAAAATTAAGAATACAGGGAATCCGGAATATTGTTATAATATGATTTACAACAGCATTCCTTTCGGACTTTTGAGGGAAAAAGACCGTGTCGCTGCTCTTGGCGTGCAGTCCGTAAGACTGGCATTCACCATAGAAAAGCCCTGGGAAGCAGCGGAAATCCTGAAAGAATTTCTGGACGTTTATCTTCACGGCAGAGAGCCGTCCGAACGTGAATTTACAAAGGGACATTTTAAAAGAGGAGCCGAATAGAGGCATATGATTAATGTAATTGTTGAATTATCCAAGTATATTATCCTGACTCTGATGATCGTTTATACCTTCCATTGTTTCTATATGGTTCGGCGTCAGAGCGAGGAAGAAAAAAAGGAACTGCTCCATCAGCAGCTGATGATGATCTTTTTTATGGATTTCACAGCGTTTCTGGTCATCTATCTGAAGACATTTGAGTTTGAGGTGGTTCTGTTCTATATGGAGATGATGGCATATTTTGCAGCCATTCAGATCCTGTACCGGTTTTTTTACAAAAAAGCATCGTTGCTGCTGCTGAATAATATGTGCATGCTTCTGAGTGTCGGATTCATCATGCTCTGCAGACTGGATATTGCTTCCGCGACCAGGCAGCTTATGATCGTGGCCGCCGGAAGTGCTGTGGCACTGGTGATTCCGGTCATGGTAAGGAAAATGAAGTTCCTGAAGGACCTTACATGGATCTATGCAGGAATCGGTGTTGTCCTGCTGGCAGCGGTTCTGGTACTTGGGAAGACAAGTTTAGGCGCCAAGCTTTCCCTTATGGGTATTCAGCCCTCTGAGGCAATCAAGATTACTTTTGTTTTCTTTATGGCGGCGCTGCTGTCTAAGGATACCGGTTTTATCACTGTGGTAAAGGCTACGGTGGTTGCCGGGATGCATGTGGGAATTCTGGTACTTTCCAGGGACCTGGGAAGTGCAGTGATCTTCTTTGTGGCTTATCTGGTGATGATCTATGTTTCTACAAAGAAGAAAGCATATCTCGGGATTGGCCTGGCCGGAGGGTCTGTGGCCTCTGTGATCGCCTATTTTCTGTTCGGACATGTGCGGGAGAGAGTCAGTGCATGGAAGGACCCTATGGCAGTATACCAGAATGAGGGATATCAGATTGTTCAGTCCCTGTTTGCCATTGGAACAGGCGGTTTGTTTGGCATGGGACTTTGTCAGGGGTCACCGGAAGTGATTCCGATCGTAAAGAATGACTTTATTTTCAGTGCCATCTGCGAGGAACTGGGAGGAATTTTTGCTGCCTGCCTGATTCTTGTATGCATGAGCTTTTTCCTGATGATCGTAAACATTGCCCTGAAGATCAAGAACCGGTTTTATAAACTGATTGCCCTTGGTCTGGGCACGGAATATGCATTTCAGGTGTTTCTTACCATCGGCGGTGCGACTAAATTTATCCCATTGACCGGTGTGACACTTCCGCTGGTGAGCTATGGAGGAAGTTCTGTCATGAGTACGATTCTGATGCTTGCAATTATTCAGGGCTTATATATTTTAAGAGAAGACGAGGACGAGGAATTTGAGAAACGGAGAAAAGAAGCGACAAAAAGAGCTAGAGAAAGAGCGCAGGCTCAGAGAGAAGGAAATTACTAAAAAGAGACGTGCGCGGAACAGGGAATATACGCAGGTATCCGGATTCTTTGTGCTGATTTTCGTAAGTCTGATCGGATATCTGATTTATTTCAATGTAGTCGAGAGCGAGACTTTTATCAACAGTCCGTATAATACACGGCAGGATACTTTTTCGGACCGTGTTATCCGTGGAAAAATTGTTTCTTCCGATGGAGAAGTGCTGGCACAGACGAATGTAAGCGAAGATGGAAGCGAACAGCGTATTTATCCCTATAACAATATTTTTGCACATGTGGTAGGATATGATTCCAATGGGAAGAGCGGGCTGGAGTCAGAAGCTAATTTCCAGCTTCTGACCTCCCATGAGTTTTTCCTGGATCAGATGATGAATGAATTCCGCGGGCAGAAGAATATGGGAGATACGGTTGTTTCCACGCTGGATTCCAGACTGCAGACAACGGCATACAATGCATTGGGAGACAGACGCGGGGCTGTTCTTGCGTTGGAGCCTAAAACAGGAAAAATTCTGACAATGGTAAGCAAACCGGATTTTGACCCGAATTATATTGCCGAGAATTGGGATACTCTTGTGAATGACGAAAATAACAGCAGCCTTTTGAATCGCGCTATCCAGGGACAGTATCCGCCGGGATCCACCTTTAAGGTTGTAACTGCATTGGATTATTTCCGAAATAAAGGCAGTTTAGAGGGATATAGTTATCTCTGCCAGGGAAGTATTACTATGGAAGAGCATACGATCCGCTGTTACAACGGAAGCGTCCATGGACAGGAAGACTTTTATTCAGCATTTGCAAATTCCTGTAACTGTGCTTTTGCGGATATGGGAACTTCTCTTGGCGGAAAATCTCTTCGTGAGACAAGTGAAGATCTGCTGTTTAATAAATCTCTTCCGCTGAAGGGATCCAGAAGGAGCAGCTTTACCCTGGATAAGAACTCGCCTACAGCGCTTGTCATGCAGACCGCTATGGGACAGGGAAATACACTTGTAAGTCCGCTTCAGATGGCATTGATCACCAGTGCAGTAGCCAACGGCGGTATCCTGATGCAGCCATATCTGATCGACAGGGTGCAGAACAGTGCAGGAGAAACAGTCAGTACAACGCAGGCTGTGGAATACAAAAGGCTGATGACAGATAATGAGGCCAATCTTCTTGGCAAACTGATGAAGAATGTTGTGGATGCAGGAACGGCCTCTGCCTTGAGCGGACGATCTTATTCAGTAGCAGGAAAGACAGGATCTGCCGAATTTGATGAGAATGGTTCCAGCCACTCCTGGTTTATCGGATACTCCAATGTAGATAATCCGGATCTGGTAGTAGCAATCATCGTTGAGAACGGCGGAACAGGAAGTGAAGCAGCCGTTCCGATTGCCGGACAGCTTTTTGATGCCTATTATTCCGGATGAGAAGTTTCTATTGCCATGCTCTTCAAAAAGAGTTATACTGTATACAGATTTATCAAGAACTGACGGTTGGGGAGAAAACTGCCGGCAGTTTTGAATACACACGCATTACAGGAGGAATTGCAGTATGATTGAAGCAACGAGCTGTGGCGGTGTGGTAATTCATCGGGGAAAGATACTGGCACTATACAAATCTTACAAGAACCGCTATGAGGGCTGGGTTCTTCCTAAAGGAACGGTGGAACCCGGAGAAACGCATGAGCAGACTGCCCTGCGTGAAGTGCGGGAAGAAGCTGATGTGAGAGCTTCCATCGTAAAGTATATAGGCAAGAGCCAATACAATTTTACAGTTCCTGAGGATATGGTTACAAAAGAAGTACATTGGTATCTGATGACTGCTGATAATTATCATAGTAAACCTCAGCGGGAGGAATTTTTCGTGGATTCCGGCTATTACAAATTTCACGAGATTTATCACCTCCTTCGTTTTTCCAATGAGAAACAGATTGTGGAAAAAGCATATCAGGAATATCTTGAGATGCGCAGCGAGGGGCGCTGGGGAAAACAGCATAAGTATTATTGAATGGAAAGGTAAACGGGCTGTGTTTTTTAACGCAGTCCTGTTTAAATTTTGAAGGAACGGGAATCCTTTAGAGGAAGCCTCTGTGACAAAGGAAGGGCGGTGGTACAGAAATGCTGAAATGGAACGAACATTTTTATGTTGGAGAAGGAATCCGCGATTCAGAAAAGATCCGCGCCAGACTGGATGAGAATAAACTGACGCCTGGCGTATATCTTCTGACACTTTCCAATTCTCCCGGGAATCTTCTGGAGATTCTTCCGGCTGTTTCACTGAAGCAGAATGCTGCCAGATCACTCTGCCCGGAGATATTCGGAATGGCTGACAGCAAGGATGAAGCCATTGACCTGGCCTGCAGAATTCTCAAGGAAGTGTATGAGGCAACAGGGGCATTTAATATAGAAGACTATTTGAAAAACAGGTGAATGCATGTTACATATACTGTGGATGATTTTGAAATTTATATTGATCTTAATTGGAATCCTCCTGGGGTTGCTGGTACTTGCACTTCTGTTGCTTCTGTTCTGTCCGGTACGGTATAAGGCGGAAGCTGCCGGTAATTTGGAAGAGTGGAGAAAGGCTCAGGCAGATGTTTCTGTAAGCTGGTTGTTTCGTGGAATCATGGTGAGGATGTGGCTGGAGGAAGGATCGTTGTCCCACAGCATACGCATTTTCGGCATTTCGCCGGAAAAATTGCTGCATAGGAAGAAACCATCCGCTTCTTCCGGCAGCAGAAACTCTTCTGAAAAGAAAAAACAAGGGCAGCAGGCTGTTTCTGCAGAAAAAGAGCAAGCTTCAGCATACCCGGAATCCCCGCAAAGAGTCTCCGACGTAAAACAAAATACAGAACAGATAGAAGATACCGCCGGAAGACCGGAAGAAGAGATAAAAGAAAACATAAAAGAAGACATCGAAGAGAAGATAAATACAAAAGCGTCGGAAGACATTCCGCTTGAAGAAAATAAAAAGAAGCATGAAAGTGCTTTTGGACGGATCAGGAATAAAATTTCAGCTTTTTTGGATAAACTAAAGAAAATACCGGAAACGATCAGGAATTTTATTTCCAAAATCAGTGAAATTTATGATAAAATAAATTACTGGAAACAGTTTTTGTCCCATCCAAGAGTAAAGGAAGCATTTGCATTTGTGTGGCAGAATGTTAAGAAATTGCTTAAGCATATTTTCCCTACCAGAATAGAAGGGCATGTTGCTTTTGGATGCGAAGACCCTTCTGTTACAGGAACGATACTGGCTGTTCTTGGAATAACAATCCCGTTTCATAAGAACTGCATAGAAGTGAATCCGATGTTTGACGGTAACAATCTGTTAAAAGGAGATGTAAAACTGCGAGGCAGAGTCTATGGCATTGTCATAGTAAAGACAGCCGTGCAGATTTATTTTAATAAAAACATCAAATATGTCATCAACCGATGGAAGCATAAGGAGGAGTCGTTATGACAAACGAAGACAAATATGAAAACAATTTCAAAGATACTGTGAATTCATTATTCAAAGGCATGGATGCTTTTATTTCCGCCAAGACAGTTGTAGGTGATGCCATTCATGTAGGCGATACCATCATCCTTCCTCTGGTTGATGTGACCTTTGGAATGGGAGCAGGTGCTTTTACAGCAGATAAGAAGAATAACGGCGGCGGAGGTATGACCGGTAAGATGACCCCGTGTGCAGTTCTTGTCATCCAGAACGGAAGTACAAAGCTTGTAAATATTAAGAATCAGGATGGACTTACTAAGGTGCTGGATATGGTACCGGATTTTGTGGATCGCTTTGCACCAAAGACAGCTTCCGGGAGCGGGGCAGATGATTTGGGAGCCACAGAGTAAGTAACATTGGAATACGCTCAAAGAGAAAAAGAAAGAATGATGTATTCGAACAGCATATTTCTGCATAAACTATAGTAAACCAAAGAGACAGGGCTGTATGTGTGTGGGAAAACTGATCGGTCTGATGCTGTTCTGTATGGGAATCGGTATGATTATTGGAATGATGGTTGCAGACAGTGTTGTAATCATTATTGCAGCGGCAGTCTGCCTGCTGTGCGGATATCATATGTTTTGCAGATAAAGGGTGTGCGGGTAGAACTGCATGCCTTTTTCTATGAGATAGATTTAAGAAATCTCTATGTGCATGACAGCAAAAAAATACCCCCGCATGTCTGCGAGGGTGAGATGGAATCTTATGCTCTTTCCACTTTGCCGGATCTTAAGCAGGAAGTACATACGTACATCTTCTTTGCTCCGCCTTCGGTTTTAACTTTAACGGATTTTACGTTGGATTTCCACATCTTATTGGATCTTCTATGGGAATGACTCACATTGTTTCCGAAATGAGCACCTTTTTCACAAATTGCGCATTTAGCCATGATAGCACCTCCTTGACGCTTTTTTCAACAGGTTTTATTTTAACAGATGGTGTAGACTTTTGCAAGCAAAAAAAGGAAAATTGTAAAAATATTATTTCTTTTTCCGGTAAAACAGGTTATAATACATACATACTAAACTGAAAATTGGAGGTAACCATATGAATGGACGTATAGATTCCGGATTGGGACAGATTGTCATTGATACAGATGTCATTACAACCTATGCGGGAAGTGTCGCAGTTGAATGTTTCGGGATTATCGGAATGGCCGCTGTCAGCATGAAGGACGGGCTTGTGAAGCTTCTGCGGAGGGAGAGCCTGCAGCACGGGATCAGTGTGATGATTACGGAAGAGAACAAGATCCGCCTGAATTTCCATGTAATCGTGGCATATGGCGTGAACATCAGTGCAATTGCCGACAACCTTGTCAGCAATGTAAAATATAAAGTGGAAGCTTTTACCGGACTGGAGATTGAGAAAATCAATATCTATGTGGAAGGCGTGCGCGCGATAGATTAGTGAATTAGAGGAGGAACTTGTGGTGAATACGAAGACCATAGATGCCAAGATACTTTCCAGAATGTTTCTGGCAGGTGCCAAGAACCTGGAAGCGAAAAAAGAATGGATCAATGAATTGAATGTTTTCCCTGTACCGGATGGAGACACCGGAACCAATATGACCCTTACCATTATGTCAGCAGCTTCAGAGGTCAGCTCCCTGACAGAGCCTGACATGGAGACACTGGCAAAGGCCATTTCTTCCGGCTCTCTGCGAGGAGCCAGAGGAAACTCCGGCGTTATCCTTTCTCAGCTTCTTCGCGGTTTTACAAGAAGTGTGCGTAAGAGCCGGGAACTGGATGCAGAGAATATTGCCGCTGCTATGGAAAAAGGTGTAGAAACAGCATATAAGGCCGTTATGAAGCCAAAAGAAGGTACCATCCTTACGGTTGCAAAAGAAGCAGCTGCCAAGGCTTCTGAGATTGCGGAAGAAGCAGAGGATCTGGAGGCCTTTTTTCATGAAATTTTTGCCCATGCAGAAGCTACTCTTGCAAAAACGCCGGAAATGCTTCCTGTTTTGAAGGAGGCTGGTGTCGTGGATTCCGGCGGACAGGGCCTTCTGGAAGTGTTAAGAGGCGCAATTGACGGATTCCTTGGCAAAGAAATTGATTATACTGATTTCAGCAAGAGCTCAGGCCCTGCTGTGACAAAGATTTCTCCGCAGGCAGAGGCAGATATCAAATTCGGCTACTGTACGGAATTTATCATTATGCTGAATCAGCCGATGCCCGAAGAAGAAGAGCATTCATTTAAAGAATTCCTTACCTCCATCGGTGATTCCATCGTTCTTGTAGCTGATGACGAAATCGTGAAAGTACATGTCCATACCAATCACCCCGGTCAGGCGATTGAGCGTGCGTTGACTTACGGTGCACTTTCCCGTATGAAGATTGATAACATGAGAGAAGAGCATCAGGAGAAGCTGATCAAGGATGCGGAAAAACTGGCAAAGGAGCAGGCAGAGCAGGAAGCTGCTGTGAAAGCGGCAGAGCCTCCGAAGGATTTCGGTTTCATTTCCGTATCTGTAGGAAAAGGATTGACGGATATTTTCAAGGAGCTTGGTGCAGATTACCTGATCGAAGGCGGACAGACCATGAACCCGAGTACGGAAGATATGCTTAATGCGATTGCAAAGGTGAATGCAAAGACTATTTATATTTTCCCGAACAATAAGAACATCGTTCTTGCTGCCAACCAGGCAAGAGACCTGACAGAAGATAAAGAAATCATTGTTGTTCCTACGAAGACCATTCCTCAGGGAATTACAGCATTGATCAGCTTTGTGCCGGAGAAATCCTCCGAGGAGAATGCGGAAGCAATGATGGAAGCAGTTTCCAAGGTGAAGACCGGTCAGATTACTTACGCAGTCCGCGATACAAGAATTGACGAGAAGGAAATCCATGAAGGTGACATCATGGGCATTGGTGACAATGGAATCCTTGCTGTAGGGAAAGAGAGAGCAGAGGTTGCCATGGAGACGGTTTCTGCAATGATGAACGAAGAAGCAGAAGTGATCAGTATCTACTATGGTGCAGATATTCCCGAAGAAGAGGCGGAAGTGCTTGCAGCTTCTCTGGAAGAAGAATATCCGGATTGTGAAGTAGAGCTGAATCCTGGCGGACAGCCGATTTATTATTATGTGATTTCTGTAGAATGAGAACAATGCCGTCGGGCATAGAACGAAATGGAAACAAAACGTCTGTGCTGTATGTTACGGATGTCTGAAAAAGACGGAAGGGAACTTCCGCCTTTTTCATTGTAGAAATGTGAGGATCAGAAATGAAAAGACCGCTGCGTGATTTAAAAGGCGTAGGAGAAAAAACAGAAAAGCTTTTTCAGAAAATCGGTATCCGGGATACGGATGATCTGCTTCGCTATTATCCAAGAACCTATGATACCTATGAAGAACCGATGGCAGTTTCCGAAGTGGAGGAGGGTACGCTGGCTGCTGTGCGTGTATCGATTGTGTCAGGGGTTTATGTGAATCAGGTGAGGAACCTGCAGGTTGTGACGGTAACGGCTGCAGATGCGAGCGGAAGGCTGCCTTTGACCTGGTTTAATATGCCCTATTTGAAAAGCACATTGAAAAAAGGGGCTGTGTTTGTCTTCCGCGGCAGAATCGTGCGGAAACAGGGGAAACTGCAGATGGAGCATCCGGAGATGTTTACCCCGGCAGCATACGAGGAAGTTTTGCACAGCCTGCAGCCCATTTACAGTCTGACCGCGGGACTTTCCAATAAAACATTGGTCAAGCTGATCAAAGCGGTCTTAAGAGAAGAAAATCTTCAGATGGAATATCTTCCGGAGGAGCTGCGGGAGCAGTATCATCTGGCAGATTATAATTTTGCTATACGGACGATTCACTTTCCGGATAACCGGGAACAGCTTTTGACTGCAAGAAGGCGCCTGGTTTTTGACGAGTTTCTGATGTTCATCCTGGCTATCCAGCTTTTGAAAGAAAAAACAGAAGAGGCTCCGAATGCATTTCCCATGAAGCAGACCTGGACTACAGAGCAGATGATCGAAAACCTTCCTTATAAGCTCACAGGTGCGCAGCTGAATGCTTGGCATGAAATTGAGAGAGATCTTTCCGGCCAGGCGCTGATGTCGAGACTGGTACAGGGGGATGTCGGAAGCGGAAAGACCATTCTGGCGTTCCTGGCCATGGTAATGACTTCAGAAAATGGCTGCCAGGCTGCACTGATGGTTCCCACAGAGGTTCTAGCCCGCCAGCATTTTGAGGCTTTCCAGAAACTTGTCAGGGAACAGGGGCTTGCCTGCAGAGCTATTTTGCTGACCGGTTCCCATACGGCCAAAGAAAAGCGGGAGCGGTATGCCATGATCGCATCGGGAGAAGCAGATATCATCATTGGAACCCATGCACTGATTCAGGAGAAGGTTACCTATCAGCGGCTGGGGCTTGTAATCACAGATGAGCAGCACAGGTTTGGGGTGAAGCAGAGAGAAGCGCTGACCACCATGGGAAATCCGCCGAATGTGCTGGTTATGAGTGCAACACCGATTCCGAGAACTTTAGCGATTATTTTATATGGGGATCTGGATATTTCTGTGATCGATGAGCTTCCGTCCAGACGCCTCCCTATTAAAAACTGTGTGGTTGGCACGTCGTACAGGCCTAAAGCATATACTTTCATAGAAAAACAGGTTCGTGAAGGAAGGCAGGCATATATCATTTGTCCTATGGTCGAGGAGAGCGAGGGGCTGGATGCAGAAAACGTCCTGGATTACACTGCAAAACTAAAAGGAATTTTTCCAAAAGATATCCGGATCGCCTACCTTCACGGCAAAATGAAAGCGAAAGAAAAAAATCAGGTTATGGAAGCATTTGCAGCAGGGGAAATCCAGATTCTTGTTTCTACTACCGTTGTGGAGGTGGGCGTGAATGTTCCAAATGCGACTGTCATGATGGTAGAAAATGCAGAGCGGTTCGGGCTTGCGCAGCTTCATCAGCTCCGCGGCCGTGTAGGGCGCGGGGAATACCAGTCCTATTGCATTTTTATGCAGGGAAATGAGGTGAAAGAGACCTCCAAACGGCTGGAAATCTTAAACAAGTCCAATGACGGATTCTATATCGCAGGAGAGGATCTGAAGCTTCGAGGTCCAGGGGATCTGTTCGGAATCCGGCAAAGCGGCCTGCTGGAATTTAAGCTCGGGGATATTTATAATGATGCGGATATTTTGAAATCTGCCAGTGAAGCAGCAGGAGAAATCCTTGCCCTGGATCCGGATCTTTCCCTTCCCCAGCATACACTTTTGAGAGAAAAGCTGATGTCCTATATGAAAGATGACCTGGAAAATTTAGGACTGTAAGTACCGGAGATTGTTTGCCATTTACCTGCGATATCTCCGGAAATCCGCATAAATACTGGATGTTCCGAAAGAAATTCTTGCAAAAACAAAAAAACAGTAGTATTCTATGGGGGTAATAATTATTTTTCACCTTGTAAGGAGGCTTATATTATGGCTACTAAAACAACAACCAAAAAGGCAGAACCTAAGACATCCGAAGCCAAGACTACAAAAGCAAAAGAGGCTCCTGCTAAGAAAACAACAGCGAAAGCAGTAAAGGCAGAGGCTGCAGAAGCTGCAACAACTGCTGCCGTTGAAACAGCCGAAAAACCAGCCGCAAAAAAAACAACAAGAAAACCCGCTGCCAGAAAGACAGCAAAGAAAGCTGCTGTAAACACAGAGGTTTATGTGCAGTTCTGGGGTAAAGAGGTATATGCTAAAGACGTTGTAGAGAATATTAAGAAGATCTGGACTGAAGAGATGGGCAAAAAAGAAGAAGATCTTGCAGACTTAAAAGTATATATCAAACCGGAAGATAACGGTGCACACTATGTCATCAACAATGACATCACCGGATTTATCGGATTATAAGAACTATTTTTTGCAAAAAGCTCAGTGACTTTTTCGGGTTGCTGAGTTTTTTGATTTTATGGTAATCTCCGCGTATATCTGGTATAATAGTGCAGGATGACCCGGCGATGATGCGCCGGAAAGAAGTGATACAGGAGGAAAAAAGAAAATGAGTCATATCATACAGGAACGCTTGTCTTCTTTGCGGACCTTGATGCGCGAAAAGGGAATCGACGCATATCTGGTTCCTACCGATGATTTTCATGCTTCGGAGTATGTGGGAGATTATTTTAAATGCAGAAAATTTATCACAGGATTTACCGGATCAGCCGGAACGGCTGTTGTGATGCAGGACATGGCGGGACTTTGGACAGACGGACGGTACTTTATTCAGGCAACTCAGCAGCTTGAGGGAAGCACCGTAGAACTTTTTAAGATGGGAGAGCCTGACGTTCCTACAGTCCATGAGTTTCTGGAAAAAAATCTGAAAGAGGGACAGTGTCTCGGGTTTGACGGCAGAACGGTTGGTGCAGCTGAGGCAGAAGAGCTGTCTGCGAAGCTTTCCCAAAACGGCGTTACGATTTCCTGCGGGGAGGATCTGATCGGAGAGATATGGAAAGACCGGCCGGCCCTTTCCTGTGAACCGGTTAAGGAACTGGACATTTGCTGGTGTGGAAAATCCAGGACAGAGAAATGCAGAGAAATCCGCCAGGCCATGAAGGACAAGGGAGCTGATGTATTTCTCCTTACCTGCCTGGATGATATTGCCTGGCTTTTGAACATCCGCGGCGGAGATGTACGCTGCAATCCGGTGGTACTGTCGTATCTGGCCATGACAGAGAAGGAAATCTTCTTATTTGCCAGCGAAAAAGCTTTTCCGCAGGAAGTACAGCAGGCTTTGGAAGCCAATGGTGTGACGCTGCGTCCTTATGCGGAGATTTATGAATATGTCACCCGGCTGGAAGCGCCGACAAAAGTTCTTTTATGTAAAGCAAAGGTAAATTCTCTTCTTGTAAGCGCTATTCCGAACGGTGTGGAAATTTTGGATACAGAAAACCTGACATTTCTTCCAAAAGCAATCAAAAACCCCACAGAGGTGGAAAATGAACGGATCGCACATATTAAAGACGGTGTTGCAGTAACAAAATTCATTTTCTGGCTGAAACAAAATGTGGGTAAAATCCCGATCACGGAACTGAGTGCAGCAGAGCAACTTGAGAGTCTGCGTGCCGGGCAGGAACATTTTATGGGAAACAGTTTCGATCCGATTATTTCCTACGGTCCGCATGCGGCTATGAATCATTACTCTGCAACACCGGAGACAGATGTACCCATTGAAGCAAAAGGACTGCTTCTGGCAGACACAGGAGGACAGTATCTTGAGGGAACAACGGATATTACCAGAACAATCGTCATGGGGCCGACCACTGATGAACAGAAAAAGTTCTTTACTGCTGTCCTGCGCGGTATGCTGAATCTCGCTGCAGCGAAATTCCGTTATGGATGCAGGGGCATCAACCTGGATTATCTGGCAAGAGGACCGCTCTGGGAAATGGGAGAGGATTTCAATCACGGAACAGGACATGGAGTGGGATACTATCTGAATGTCCATGAAGGCCCGAATGGGTTCCGTTGGAAAATAGTGCCGGAGCGTAACGACAGCGCTGTTTTTGAAGAAGGTATGATCACCTCCGATGAGCCGGGATATTATGTGGAAGACGGATACGGAATCCGTCACGAAAACCTGATCGTCTGCAAAAAAGCAGAAAAAACTGCATTTGGTCAATTTATGTGTTTTGAACATTTGACCATGGTTCCCTTCGATCTGGATGCAGTCGTGCCGGAACAGATGAGTCAACGGGAGCGGGAACTGCTCAATGCATATCACACAGAGGTGTACGAAAAAATCTCCCCTTATCTTGAACCGGATGAAAGGGAATGGTTAAAGGAGAGCACAAGAGCAATATAAGGCCGATGTAAAAACACAGGACAGTAAAAACAGCGTCACTTTATAACTATTGAGAATAGATATAAAGCAACGCTGTTTCACTTTGTCTGCAATCTATTTTTCGTTATATATGATGCAGAGTGATTTCTGAATCAGAAATACGGATTCGGTTCTGTTAGAACTGGCCGCTCTGGCTTCCGGTAGACATCTGTCTTTCCTGTGCTTCGATCATTTTCTTCACCATATAGCCGCCTACGCTTCCGTTCTGTTTGGAAGTCAGGTTTCCGTTGTATCCGTCTGTAAGCGGAACACCCAGTTCGTTTGCTACCTCGAATTTGAAACGGTCTAATGCACCTTTTGCCTCCGGTACGACTGCTCTGTTAGAAGAAGTTGTGTTTGACATGATTCATTTCCTCCTTGGTTGTTTTTGTTGTTTTGATGTTACAATGCTAGTATGTGACATTTGCAGAATAATACACTAGAAGTTCCTGCCTGAACTGGCAGATTTTTGATATGTTGTTTGAATGTAACTATTCAGCAGGTAGTATCCCGCGAGGTGTTTTCATGCATTTATTCATGAAAATCCCGAGACATACAAGCCAAAATTCCTTCACCGAAGGTGATCTCTAATGAATTTTGGCTCGTAACTGTGAAGGTACTGAACAGTTACGTTTGAATTATTAACAAACTATGAATTTTGTATATTTTGTAAGATTTAATTGCACTTCTTTTGGCAAGTTGTTATAATGGATAAGACATAAAGGATTAAAATATACTGTATTGGAAAAATGGAGAGGTGAACTATGAATTTAGGAATCATTGCACACAACAGCAAAAAGGTTCTGATTGAAGACTTCTGCATCGCTTACAAGAATATTCTTGCGAAGCATGAGGTTTATGCTACCGGAACTACAGGAAGAAGGATTGAAGAAGCGACCAGCCTTCATGTACACAAGTTCCTGGCCGGAAGTATCGGCGGTGATAAACAATTCATGGAGATGGTGGAACGTCAGAACCTGGATATGGTAATCCTTTTTTACAATCCTGTGATGATTGATCCGAAAGAGCCTGACATCATGGCAATTGTGAAGCGCTGTGATCAGTATAATATTCCTGTGGCAACCAATATTGCTACGGCAGAGCTGCTGATTCTCGGATTATCCCGCGGAGATCTGGATTGGAGACTGAATCTGAGATGAGAGTAATAGCAGGGAAGGCCAGAAGGCTTCAGTTAAAAACCGTACCGGGAACAGATACCCGGCCGACTACAGACCGAATTAAAGAAACATTATTTAATATTCTGCAGCCGGAACTTTTGGACAGCAGGTTTCTGGATCTGTTCAGCGGCAGCGGCGGCATTGGAATCGAAGCTTTAAGCCGCGGTGCCGCATATGCTGTGTTTGTGGAAAAAAATCCCAGGGCATGTGCCTGCATCAGGGAAAATCTTTCATTTACAAAACTCGCAGAAAATGGTAAACTTCTGAACATGGATGTTCTGCAGGCACTTCGTTCGCTGGAAAAGAAAGGCGTTTTCGACTGTGTATTTATGGATCCGCCATATAATCAGGAATTGGAGCGCCAGGTGCTTGAATATCTGAAGGACAGCAGTATTATTGATGAAGAGACTCTCATTATAATAGAAGCAGATTTGAAGACAGATTTTTCTTATGTGGAATCTATCGGATACTGTCTGCTTCGTTCCAAAGAGTATAAGACCAATAAACATGTTTTCCTGAAAAAATTACCGTAAGAGAAAGAGAGATTGTACAATGGTAACAGCTGTTTATCCCGGAAGCTTTGATCCGGCTACTTATGGTCATCTTGATGTCATCCGCCGAGCAAGTGTTTCCTTTGATCAGGTAATTGTAGGTGTTTTGCACAATTCTGCAAAAAGTCCGTTGTTTTCTGTGGAAGAACGTGTTAATATATTAGAAAAGGCGACAAAAAGCATGCCCAATGTCATCGTAAAACCCTTTGATGGTCTTTCTGTAAATTTTGCCAGACAGAATCATGCGAAGGTGATTGTCAGAGGACTGCGTGCTGTTACGGACTTTGAATATGAATTGCAGATGGCCCAGACAAATCGGGTGCTGGCGCCGGATATAGATACTGTATTTCTGACAACCAGTCTGGAATATGCATATTTAAGCTCCACAATTATGAAAGAGGTTGCGAAATTTAATGGGGATTTATCTAAATTTGCACCGCCTGAGATTATCGAAGCAGTTATGCTTAAGATGTACGAAAAATAGAGAAAATATAAGGAGAGTGTACTATGAGCAGCAGAATTGAACAGATTATTGAGGAAATCGAGGAGTATGTCGACAGTTGTAAATATCAGCCATTATCTACTACCAAGATTGTCGTAAATAAAGAGGAAATCGAAGAACTTCTCCGTGAACTTCGTCTGAAGACTCCGGATGAGATTAAGCGTTATCAGAAGATCATCAGCAATAAAGATGCCATTCTGGAAGATGCCCAGGTAAAGGCAGACAATCTGATCGCAGATGCCCAGGCGAAGGCTCAGGAGCTGGTTACCCAGCATGAAATTATGCAGAAGGCCTACGCACAGGCAAATGAGACGATCAATGCAGCCAATAAACAGGCTCAGGAAATCCTGGATTCTGCAACCCAGGATGCGAACAGCATTCGTCTCAGTGCGATTACTTATACAGATGATATGATGGCAAATATCGGTGCAATCTTAAGCCAGACGCTGGATGATGCAGGCGGCAAATATAAAGCATTTATCGAAGCTCTCCAGACCTGTCTGGAGGTTGTGAATCATAATCGTCAGGAACTTGCTCCGCAGACAGCCCAGGCTGCAGCAATGTCCAACTCCTATCATGAGGAGCCGGAAGAAGCAGACGATACCATGTTAGATGACCTTGGAGAGAATTAATAACAGTATGGCCGTTACTGCTCCATTCATGCATTTTGCACTGATGTAGGGCAGGAATGACAGGCGTTTATCAGTAACGCTTCGTGTCTGCGCGAGAATACAGAATCCTCCGAAAGCCGTCAGGGCCATGGAGATGGGATAGCGTATCTCATAGGGAATACCGGACAGAGCAATCTGATGAAGACCGGTTGTAATTTCCATTGTTCCGACTATCAGACTGCATATGGAAGGCGACCATTTCCAGTAATGACGTATGCATGCCGATATAATGGAAAAAAGGAGAATGTAACCGCCCAGCCGGGTTATGGTTTCGAATCCGTTCATAATAGAGACATCTATGATGCTTCCTGGTGAGCTGGTAGTAGATGTCTCTTTTTTTGGGATGATCTCATTACTTCTCGTAGCCGTATTGTTCCGGAATATCACAAATCGAAAGAAAATCATGCAAAGGATATTTGCAGTAAAAATAACGATAAGGATTTCTTTTGCGGAGGTTCTCTGTTCAAGGCAGATGTGTGCCAGATATGTGGTGAGGAAAGCCGGGCTTGCCTGATTGGTGAAAGTGAGAAGGTACTCCGCTTCTCTGCGGTCAATCTTTTGGCAGGCAAACAGTTCGGATGCAAGTTTGGCGCCCATGGGATAGCCGCAGAGCATCCCCAGGAGAAAAACATAAGCCCCTGCAGGAGACAGGCCAAGAACAGTCTTCCACATTACGGAAAATGGTGACAGAATTTTTTCGATTCCATCCGTATGTATCAAAAAACCGGTTAAAATAAGAAAAGGAAGAAGCGTAGGAAGCAGGGTGTTCAGCCACAGCTTCATACCCTCCCGGGAGGCACTGAGCGCTTCCTGGGGATAGCGCAGAAGAAACAAAAGGAGCAGGAAAACTCCTGCGATACTTAATTTGCGTTTCATAGACTGTCCTGTTTTTTTCTTTATTATATGGAATGGACGATTGGAATATGATAGCGTGGCTGAAAGCTATTTGCATAGATGAATAAAATCAGGAGGAAAATGATCATGAGAGTTTTAGAAAATTGCGAACCGAAAAAAGTTTTTTACTATTTTGAAGAAATCTGTAAAATTCCGCATGGTTCCGGAAATACAAAGGAGATCAGCGATTATCTGGTTGCGTTTGCCAAAGAGCACGGCCTTGAATATGTGCAGGATGAGATGAATAACGTAGTAATTTATAAACCTGCTACACCAGGGTATGAGAATGCCCCTGTCGTAATCCTTCAGGGACATATGGATATGGTATGTGAAAAACGTCCGGATGTAGAGCATGATTTTACAAAAGACGGGCTGAATCTTTCCGTGGAAAATGGTTATATTTCTGCAAATGGCACGACACTTGGCGGTGATGACGGCATTGCTGTCGCTTACGGACTTGCACTTCTGGACAGCGATGAGATCGCGCATCCGGCACTGGAGCTTCTGATCACTGTAGATGAAGAAATCGGACTTCTCGGTGCTGTGGGATTTGACTGCAGTGTGCTGAAAGGAAGGAGACTCATCAATCTGGATTCCGAAGAGGAAGGAAGCCTTTGGATCAGCTGTGCGGGCGGACTTACCGGAATCAGCCATATTCCTGTAAGAAGAGTGGAAGCTGAGGGCGAAAAACTCACGATTAAGTTCTGCGGCCTTGCAGGCGGACATTCCGGTGCTGAGATTGACAAAAAACGTGCCAGTGCCAATATTCTGATGGGCAGATTTTTATATGAACTGAAAAAACATGCAGACTATGAGATTCTTTCCCTGGAAGGCGGACAGAAGGATAATGCTATTACCAGAGAAGCAAATGCCGGAATTCTTACAGCATCAGAAGAAGTTGCTGCTGTGAAAGCATATGCGGAACTCTGTCAGGCAAAGCTTCGTGAAGAATATGCCGGAAGTGACGAAGGGATTACGATTGAAATTAAGGGAGAAGGAATGACAAAAGCGAATGTCCTTCATCCAACCAGCCGGGAAAAGGTTTTGTTCTATCTCATGCAGGTTCCTTTCGGTATTCAGAAAATGAGCGGTACGATCGAAGGCCTTGTGGAAACTTCCACAAACCTTGGTATTTTGAAGCTGGAGGAAGAGGAACTTATGGCAAGCTCCGGTGTGAGAAGCTCCGTAGAAGCTGCACGGGATGCTGTTTCTGATAAAATTGAATATCTTACGGAATTCCTGGGAGGCGAATATGAAATCCAGGGTGCTTATCCTGCATGGGAATACCGCAAGGATTCCCCGCTCCGTGACAAAATGGTAGAAGTATACAAAGAAATGTATGGAACGGCACCAAATGTGGTAGCTATCCATGCAGGACTGGAATGCGGCCTTTTCTATAAAAAGATGGAAGGCCTGGATTGTGTATCTCTCGGACCGAACATGAAGGATATCCATACTTCTGAGGAAGTTTTGGATATTGCTTCCACGAAGCGTGTATGGGAATATCTTGTGAAAACCCTTGAGGCTTTAAAAGACTGATTTTTCCATAATGTGAATACAATAAGATGCCCCGGCAGGAATGTCGGGGTATTTTTATGGGAAATTTCCGGACTGAAAACTTCTGGTTCTAAATCATCCGCTGCCTGCATATAATCTTCAGGTATGGGAGGTGGGGGATGAAATCCGGAAAGAAGTACCGAATAGTCTCTGTGTGGCTGTTTCTTCTGATGCTGACCGTATTTTTGACAGCAGTAATTGAGGAACGCAGCCGTGCATCGATTTTGAAGATGGATACCTGCGAAAGTGAAGATTTTCGGAAGCAGGAGCTTTTGCCGGAGATTTATGAAGAATTAAAGCGCCTTGAGACGAATGGCGGAGATTTTTCCGGACTTCTTACCATTTCTATGCTGGGCGGACATTTTGCGCCTGAAGAGGTTCTCACAGAGAAAGCTCCATATCTGAGATATAAGCAGGAAGAGTTTTATCTTCTGAGAAGCTGCTATGAGGCTGTATGGGCCGATATTCAGTACTTTCCCATACCATCCGGAGAGATTACTTTTGAAAATTCATGGCTGGCACCAAGAACATACGGAGGGGAACGTCTGCATGAAGGTACGGATTTGTTCGGGCCTGCGGAGTTATCCGGCTATTATCCTGTTGTAAGCATGACGGACGGAACCGTAGAACAAATTGGCTGGCTTCCTTTAGGCGGATACCGCATTGGAATCCGTGCAGCCCATGGAGGATATTTTTATTATGCTCATTTGTCAGATTATGAAAGGGATTTTAAAACGGGAGAGACAGTATCTGCGGGGGACATTCTGGGATATATGGGAAATACCGGATATGGGCCGGAGGGTACCAGGGGACAGTTTCCTGTGCATCTGCATCTGGGAATTTATATCTCTACACCGGAAAAAGAAGAGATGAGCGTAAACCCTTACTGGATTTTAAGGGCTATTCATAAAAATATCATAAACTATTCATATTAGTAGAAAATTCTCCGAATTTTGTGTTATAATGTTCAACGTATGGAAATGCAAGGAGCGATTTAAAATGGAAATACAGTTATGGAGAAGCATATTATGTCCTTATGAACTGGCAGTCAGAGAACTGATTGTGAAGTTTGAACATATTATTACGGAGCATAAACTGAACGATCTGTATTCCCCGATCGAGCAGGTGAGCGGGCGTGTAAAAAGCGTCTCCAGTATCCTGGAGAAAATGCAGCGTAAACATATCCCGATGGATCGGATGGAGGAAGAGATTGAAGATATTGCCGGAGTCAGGATCATCTGCCAGTTTGAGGAAGACATTGAAACAGTGGCTTCCCTTATCCAGAACCGGACAGATATGGTGATCAAGAGCGAAAAGAATTATCTGAAGCATATTAAACAGAGCGGTTACCGAAGCTACCATCTGATCATTTATTATACAGTAGATACGATTAACGGACCTAAGAAACTGCAGGCGGAGATTCAGATCCGTACCATGGCTATGAATTTCTGGGCAACGATTGAGCATTCCCTGCAATACAAATATAAGGGGGATATGCCGCTTCATGTGGCAGAGAGGCTCAGTAAGGCAGCAGACGCCATTATCTCCCTGGATAAGGAAATGGCCTCCGTCCGGAACGAAATTATGGATGCGCAGAATTCTTCCCAGATGCAGTCCAACCTTGTGAGGGATATTTTGCTGAATATCGAGAACCTTTATAAGCTTTCCAATAAGCGGGAGGTCATGAAGATTCAGGATGAATTCCTGCGGGTATTTAAGACCAAGGACCTGAAGCAGTTGGAACGCTTTCACAGGCAGCTTGATATTATTGCAGAAGGCTACCGGGCGCAGGCGGTATCTCATGAAATTTGATATCAGGAACAGATATGGCAGCTTATATTCAGGCGAACAGTGAGGAGATACATGTTAAAAGAGAAAAAGGCGATTATTTTTGACCTGGACGGCACTCTGGCGGATTCTATGTGGGTCTGGAGCCAGATTGATATTGATTATCTGGGCAAACTGGGGTATGATGTACCGGAAGATATGCAGCGTGTGATCGAAGGAATGGGATTTACGGAAGTAGCCGTTTATTTTAAGGAGCGCTTTCATATTCCGGATTCGATTGACAAGATCAAGAAAACATGGCAGGAGATGGCAATTGATAAATATTGCAATGAAGTTCCCCTGAAACCAGGTGTCCGTGAATTTCTTCCCTACGCGAAGGAACGGGGAATCCGGATGGCAGTAGCTTCCAGCAATGACAGGAAGCTTATTGAGGCAGTGCTGGTGAGCCATGGTATCCGGGAATATTTTGACTGTATCATAACTGCATGTGAGGTCAACAAAGGTAAGCCGGCTCCGGATGTCTATCTGGAAGCAGCCGGAAGGCTTATGGTGGAACCGGAGTATTGTCTTATATTTGAAGATATCGTTCCTGGACTGCAGGCGGGAAAAGCAGCCGGAATGACGGCCTGTGCGGTTGAGGATAACTACAGTATCCCGCAGAGAGCGGAAAAGCGAAAAATAGCCGATTACTATATTCATTCTTATGAACAGGTAATGGCAGGTACATACGAGGAATTGTAGATGCAGGATTTTTTACCGGTAACAAGAAAGGAAATGGAAGAGAGAGGATGGGAGCAGGTGGACTTTGTCTACGTGACAGGGGACGCCTATGTAGACCATTCGTCCTTTGGGGCGGCGATCATCAGCCGCCTTTTAGAGAGCCGCGGCTACCGTGTGGGAATGATTCCGCAGCCGGACTGGCGCCGCAAAGAAAGCATCCAGGTGTTTGGGGAACCTCGCCTGGGTTTTCTTGTCACTGCGGGCAATATGGATTCCATGGTGAACCATTATACCGTATCCGGGAAGCACAGGCAGAAGGATTCTTACTCTCCGGGCGGGCAGATGGGCCTGCGGCCGGACATGCCGGTCATTGTCTACAGCAACCTGATCAGGCAGACATATAAGCATACGCCTATTATTCTTGGCGGTATTGAGGCCAGTCTTCGCAGGCTAGCCCATTATGATTATTGGCAGAACAAAATACGAAGAAGCGTCCTGATGGATTCCGGTGCAGATCTGATTTCCTATGGGATGGGAGAGCATTCTATGGTGGAAATTGCAGATTCCCTGAACAGCGGTATTCCTGTACAGGAGCTGACATATATTCCGGGAACTGTTTATAAATGCAAGGATCTTTCCAGAGCCTGTGATCCGATCGTACTTCCTTCCTATGAGGAATTATCAGGTGAAAAAAGAGTCTATGCGGAAAGCTTTGCCATACAGTACCGAAATACGGATCCTTTTACAGCAAAGCCCCTTGCAGAATCCTATGGAAACAGAGGATATGTGATCCAGAATCCGCCGTCCCATCCTCTTACCCAACAGGAGATGGATGATGTGTACGACCTTCCCTACACAGGGAAATATCATCCGATGTATGAAAAGGCAGGGGGGATCCCGGCTTTGGAAGAAATCCGGTTCAGTATCACCAGCAACAGGGGATGCTTTGGCGGCTGCAGCTTCTGTGCGCTGACCTTCCATCAGGGAAGAATCCTTCAGACACGGAGCCATGATTCCATCCTTCGGGAAGCACGGAAAATGACGGAGGATCCGGAGTTTAAGGGATATATCCATGATGTTGGAGGACCTACGGCGGATTTTCGCCAGCCATCCTGTGAGAAACAGCTCACCAAAGGTGTCTGTCAGAACAGACAGTGTCTGTTTCCCGCCCCATGCAAGAATCTGAAAGCAGATCACTCTGATTATGTGGCTCTTCTGCGGAAACTTCGGGAAATCCCGAAAGTAAAAAAAGTTTTTATCCGTTCCGGTGTGCGTTTTGATTATGTAATGGCAGATCCTGACCCGACATTCTTAAGGGAATTGGTGGAACATCATGTGAGCGGGCAGCTTCGGGTAGCCCCGGAGCATGTTTCCGATCAGGTATTGAAATATATGGGCAAGCCGTCCCATGAGGTTTACGAGCGCTTTTTAAAAGCCTATGACAAAGCCAATTTAAAAACGGGCAAACAACAGTATGCAGTTCCTTATTTCATGTCCTCCCATCCGGGATGTACGATGAAAGAGGCAGTGAAACTGGCGGAATATGTGCGGGATCTTGGATTTACGCCGGAACAGGTACAGGATTTTTATCCGACGCCGTCCACTCTTTCCACCTGCATGTACTATACAGGGATTCATCCCCTTACAGGAGAAAAGGTATATGTACCGAGAAATCCCCACGAAAAGGCAATCCAGCGCGCCCTGATGCAGTATAAAAATCCTGCCGGCAGGGAACTGGTGCTGGAGGGACTGAAGATTGCAGGAAGGATGGATCTTGTAGGATACGGAAAACAGTGCCTAATCCGCCCTGAAAAGGGAAAAACAGGTTCGGAAAACGGAAAGCCGGGCCCGGAGAAAAAAGGAAAAAAACCGTCCGGCAAAAAGAAAGCCCTCCGTAATATCCATCAGAAGAAAAAAAATAATAGCATCAAAAGAAGAATGAGGAGAGTTAAATGAGCAGACCAAAAGGGAAGACCAGGAAGCGTAAAGGAGAATTCGGATATTTTGCATCAGAGAAAAAGCATCGTGCCGCTGTTACGGCATTGCTGTTTGTCATTCCGCTGGGTGTGTTTTTTGCAGCCTGGATTTATCTGAAGACCCGTATGACTATCTGGACGGTGGGATGTGTGGTGGGCTGCCTGCCCGGCTGCCGTTCTATGGTGAACCTGATCATGATTCTCATGCGTAAGCCGATGGACGGAAATCTTTACCGTGAGATCCAAAGCCATGCGGGAAATCTTGTGATGTCCTATGAAATGTACATGACCTTTTACGAAAAAAGCGCTTATATTGATGCCTTTGCCATTTGCGGCAATGAGGTGGTAGGCTACAGCAGCGACCCTAAGATTGATACGGAATTCATGGCAGCAGAGGCCCAGAAGATCATCCGGAAAAACGGATATAAAGTCAATGTAAAAATCCTGAAAGATCTGCGTCCTTATCTGGAACGTCTGGATTCCATGAATGAACACCGGGAATCTCTTGAAGAAGGAATCAAATTCAAGCCGGATGAGAAGTACCCGGATCTTTCCAGAAATGAACTGATCAAGCATACGATACTGGCAATCTGTTTATAGGAGCGGAGCATGAAACAGTTTATCATCAATGAAAATGAGGCGGGGCAGCGTTTTGATAAATATCTTGCCAAGCTCTTAAAAGAAGCGCCCAAAAGTTTTTTTTATAAAATGATGCGTAAAAAAAACATTACGCTCAATGGCAAAAAAGCCACAGGAAGTGAGAAGCTGGCCCCGGGAGATGAAGTGAAGCTGTTCCTGAGTGAGGAAACATTCGGGAAGTTTGCCGGAAATACGGAAGTGGCAAAGGCTGTATGCCGCCTAGATATCATCTATGAGGATGAACATATTCTTCTGGTCAACAAACCTGCCGGCATGCTGTCACAGCCTTCTGACAGCGGAGAACCGTCTCTGGTGGAATACGTGATCGGATACCTTCTGGAAAAGGGCGAGATTACGAAGGAGACACTCAAAACCTTCAAGCCTGCCGTATGCAACCGCCTGGACCGGAATACCAGCGGAATCGTGGCCGCAGGAAAAAGCCTTGCAGGGCTTCAGGAGCTTTCCGCGCTTTTCCACGACCGCGCCATTCACAAAGATTACTTATGTCTGGTGCAGGGCGTGATAAAAAATGAAAATTATATAAAAGGATATTTGCATAAAGACGCAAAATGTAATAAAGTAGTAGTATATGATTCCGGGATGGAAGAGTCGCTTCCGATAGAAACATCTTATACTCCATGGGGAGATAACGGAAGCGTCACGCTTCTTCGGGTCAGGCTGATTACCGGCCGGACTCATCAGATCCGTGCCCATCTTGCCGGAACCGGCCATCCCCTTGCCGGGGATGGGAAATATGGCAGAGAGGCGTTTAACAGAAGTTTTCGGGAGAAATATTCCCTGAAGCATCAGCTTCTTCATGCATACAGGCTGGAATTTCCGGAAATGAAGGGAAAACTGGGAAATTTATCCGGCCGGATCTTTACGGCATCACTGCCGCAAAACTTTTTTCACATTATCCAAGAGGAAGATTTAGAGGAGAGTTATTATGAAAATTTGGAAAGAACTGTGGGAATATGTAAAGATGATCATCATTGTGGTGATCGTGGTAACACTTGTGAATAATGTCATCCTGATCAACGCCAAGATTCCTTCTGAATCCATGGAGAAAACCATTATGACAGGGGACCGTATTTTCGGCTTTCGCCTTTCTTACGGAATCAATCTTGATCTCTTTGGCAATAAGATCGTGAAAAAAGTGAAGGATCCGGAAAGATATGATATTATTATCTTCAAATACCCGGATGATGAAAGCCAGCTGTTTATTAAGCGTCTGATCGGCCTTCCGGGAGAGACGGTAGAGATTAAAGACGGCAAGGTCTATATAGACGGTTCGGATACGCCGCTGGATGACAGCTTTGTACCGGAAACTCCGATAGGAAACTTCGGCCCTTATGAAGTGCCTGAGGACAGTTATTTTATGCTGGGCGATAACCGGCAGAATTCCCGGGATTCCAGATACTGGAAAAATACCTTTGTCTCCTTTGACCAGATTGTCGGCAAGGCGATCATCCGCTATTTCCCGTCAATCAAATTATTGACAGGCAAGTAACTCCTGCAGAGCCGCACATAATAAGATAGCGGACAGACACGAAAAGGATTAAGAAAAGGAGCAGCTGTATGGCAACCTGGAACAGCCGGGGACTCCGTGGTTCCACATTAGAGGAACTGGTCAACAAAACGAATGAACAGTACAGGGAAAAGGGGCTGGCATTGATCCAAAAAATCCCGACTCCGATTACTCCTGTACGAATGGATAAAGAAAACCGCCATATCACTCTGGCCTATTTTGACCAGCAAAGTACGGTGGATTATATCGGAGCAGTGCAGGGAATTCCTGTCTGCTTCGATGCCAAGGAATGCAGTACGAACACCTTTCCTCTTCGTAACATCCACCCGCATCAGGTGGAGTTTATGAAGGCTTTTGAGGAACAGGGCGGTGTTGCATTTTTTCTTATTTTTTATAATATGGAAGATCTGTTTTATTATCTTCCGCTGCGGAATCTTCTGTTTTTTTGGAAACGGATGGAAGATGGCGGCAGGAAGAGTTTCCGCAGGGAAGAACTGGAGGATATTTATTATCTGAAAAGAAAAGGCGGTATTTTGATTCCTTATCTGGAAGGATTACAGACAGATCTGGAAAATCGGGATTGACAAGCAGAATCGTATCTACTATAATTCTATATGGTTTTGCGTCATTATGATAATATGGTAGCATACTAAAGCGTTGGTAATACTTTAGCTTTGCAGAGATGAGGAGGTCTTACATGCAGCGTATATTTCATACCCCGGAAGGTGTACGGGATATTTACAATGGAGAATGCAGTCAGAAGAGGAACCTTCAGGAGAAGATCCAGAGGGTGTTCCGCAGTTATGGATATGAAAATATAGAAACGCCTACATTTGAGTTTTTTGAGGTATTCAGCCGTGAGGTAGGAACTATTCCTTCCAAGGATCTTTATAAGTTTTTTGACAGAGAGGGAAATACTCTTGTTCTGCGGCCGGATTTTACGCCTTCGGTTTCCAGGGCGTGTGCGACTTATTTTTCGCCGGATACGGAAGTGGTAAGCCTTTGTTATACAGGAAATACATTTATCAACAACTCCAGTTTCCGCGGCAGACTGAAAGAAACAACACAGATGGGCGTAGAACGCTATGGAGATGAATCTGCAGATGCGGATGCGGAGCTTCTGGCTATGACGGTAGAATGCCTGAAGGCAGCAGGCCTGAAAGATTTTCAGGTGAGTGTCGGTCAGGTGGATTATTTTAAATCCCTTCTAAAGGAAGCAGGAATGGATGAACAGGAAGAAGAACATCTTCGTTCTCTTATTTCCCAGAAAAACTATTTTGGTGTGGAAGACCTGGTGCAGGAGCAGAAGCTTTCACCTGAGCTTGCCAGAGTATTTATGGAGCTTCCCCAGTTGTTCGGCTCCAGTGAAGTGCTGCAGAAGGCCAGAGAGCTGACTTCCAATGAAAATGCTTTAAAGGCTGTCGCCAGACTGGAAGAAATCTATGAGATCCTGAAGCTTTACGGTTATGAAAAATACATCAGCTTTGATTTCGGTATGTTAAGTAAATACCGTTATTATACCGGAATCATTTTCCAGGCATATACCTATGGAACAGGGGAACCATTGATCAAAGGCGGGCGGTACAACGCCCTGATGCAGCATTTCGGCAAACCGGCTGCCGCAATCGGCTTCGCAATTGTTGTAGACAGCCTGCTGCTGGCTCTTTCCAGGCAGAAGATCGACTTGCCGGCAGAAGAACCTGTGACAGTCATTACGTATCGGAAAGAAAACCGTGAGGAAGCTGTGCGGGATGCTCAGAGGCTGCGTAGAGAAGGCCGGAGCGTGGCGCTGCGTCTCGAGAAGGAGGCCAAAGAATGAGATACTTAACTTTCGCTTTGACAAAAGGAAGACTGGCAAATAAAACGCTGGATCTTCTGGAAGAGATTGGGATCACCTGTGAGGAAATGCGGGATAAGGACTCCCGAAAGCTGATCTTCGTCAATGAAGAACTGAAACTGAAATTTTTTCTCGCCAAAGGGCCGGACGTGCCTACTTATGTAGAATACGGTGCGGCTGACATTGGCGTTGTCGGCAAGGATACCATTATGGAAGAGGGGCGGAAGCTTTACGAAGTGATGGATCTTGGATTCGGTGCCTGCAGGATGTGTGTCTGCGGACCGGAAAGCGCCCGTGAAGTGCTGAACAACAATCAGCTGATCCGCGTCGCCACCAAATACCCCAACATTGCCAAGGATTATTTCTATAACAAGAAGCACCAGACTGTGGAGATCATCAAGCTGAACGGTTCCATTGAGCTTGCACCCATTGTCGGGCTGTCAGAGGTGATTGTGGATATTGTAGAAACAGGGTCTACACTTCGTGAGAACGGGCTGAAGGTTCTGGAAGAGGTCTGCCCTCTTTCTGCCCGTATGGTGGTAAACCAGATAAGTATGAAAATGGAAGATGAAAGAATCCGCGGCCTGATCTCCAGGCTTCGTGAAATCGTGTAATATTTGTAAAAACAGAAGGGATTGAGACAACATGCGTAAAGTAGTGCTTACAAAAGAGACAACCAAAGGGATTCTGGAGGATCTGCTCAAAAGAAGTCCCAATAATTACGGCAAATTTGAGGATGCTGTTGCAGAAATCCTGGCAAAAGTAAAAAGCGAGGGAGATGCCGCGCTGTTTGCCTATACCAGAGAATTTGACAAAGTAGAAATCCATGCGGAAAACATACAGGTAACGGAGGAGGAAATACAGGAAGCCTACGAGGCAGTAGATCCTACATTGGTCAATGTCATCCGTAAAGCCCTAGTCAATATCCGCAGCTATCATGAAAAGCAGAAACAGAACAGCTGGTTTACCAGTGAAGCGAATGGAACCATGCTCGGACAGAAAGTGACGCCGCTTGAGAGAGTGGGTGTCTATGTGCCGGGAGGAAAGGCGGTATATCCCTCTTCCGTATTAATGAACGTGGTTCCTGCCAAGGTTGCGGGCGTAGATCAGATTGTGATGACAACCCCTCCCGGAAAAGACGGAAAAGTCAATCCGTCTACTCTGGTCGCTGCGAAAGAGGCCGGTGCGGATATCATCTATAAAGCGGGCGGTGCCCAGGCAATCGCTGCGCTTGCCTACGGTACGGAAAGCATCCCGAAAGTAGATAAGATCGTTGGCCCGGGCAATATCTTTGTGGCACTTGCGAAGAAGGCAGTTTACGGCCATGTAAGTATTGATTCTATAGCAGGGCCCAGTGAGATTCTGGTATTGGCTGATGAGACGGCAAATCCGCGTTATGTGGCTGCGGATCTTCTTTCCCAGGCAGAGCATGATGAGCTTGCATCTGCTATCCTCATTACCACCAGCCGGGAGCTGGCCGAAAAAGTGGATGCGCAGGTGAAGGAATTCGTGGAGGTTCTTTCCCGCAGAGAAATCATTCAGAAATCACTGGATAATTTCGGCTATATCCTGATTGCGGAAAATATGGATGACGCAATCGATGCTGCCAACGCCATTGCATCCGAGCATATGGAAATTGTTACGAAGAATCCGTTTGAAGTGATGATGAAAGTGAGAAATGCCGGGGCGATCTTTATCGGAGAATACAGTTCCGAGCCGCTGGGCGATTATTTTGCAGGTCCGAACCACATTCTTCCAACAAACGGAACTGCCAAATTCTTCTCGCCGCTGTCCGTAGATGATTTTGTGAAAAAATCCAGTATCATCTACTATTCCAGAGGGGCCTTGAAGAACATCCACAAAGACATTGAGCAGTTTGCAGCTTCCGAGCAGCTTACGGCTCATGCCAATTCCATTGCCGTTCGTTTTGAAAACGAGGAAGAGTAGGTGGCTTATGGGAAGAGAAGCATCCGTGGAACGGAATACGAAAGAAACAGAAATTAAATTGAAATTGGATCTGGACGGAAAGGGATATTCCGATATTGTGACAGGTGTAGGCTTTTTTGACCACATGCTGGATGGATTTACGCGTCATGGCTTTTTTGATCTCTGTGTGCGTGTCCATGGAGATCTGAATGTAGATGACCACCATACGATTGAAGACACGGGTATTGTCCTGGGAACAGCGATTAAAGAGGCTGTCGGCGACAAGAAGGGAATCCGCCGTTTTGGAAGCTGCATCCTGCCGATGGATGAGTCTCTGGTGCTCTGTGCCGTGGATTTGTCCGGACGGCCTTATTTTGCCTGGGATGCGGAGTTCACCAGTGAAAAGATCGGGGATATGTCAACGGAGATGGTGAAGGAATTTTTCTACGCCGTTTCCTACACAAGCGGGATGAACCTCCATATCAAGGTTCTTTCCGGCGGAAACAATCATCACATAGCAGAGGCAATGTTCAAGAGCTTTGCCAAGGCTCTTGACGAAGCCGTATCCTATGATCCGAGAATCAAAGACGTACTTTCCACCAAAGGCAGTCTTGCCTGAGGGGGAATGTAGATGCAAAGCATTTTTTATGCCTTTCAGCGAGATGACGCCGGGCTTTTAAGAGAAGGGCAATACAATATGAGGAGAAAATAAAATGGCAAATAAATTAATGATTCCCTGCCTGTACCTTCAGTACGGCAAAGCAGTCACAGGTTTTGGACAGCGCAACCTGTTCGGTGACGGAGATGTGGAAACACTTGCGAAATTCTACAGTGATAACGGTGCGGATGAACTTCTGGTGTTCGACTTTTCCTCAGAGGATCAGGAACATGAAAAAGCCATCGGCAAGATCAAGGAAATCTGTGCGGCATCCGAGATACCTGTGATCGGTGCCGGAAATATCAAACGCATGGAGGACGTTAAAAAACTGATCTATGCAGGCTGTGCCAAAACGGTCCTGAATTTTTCCAAGCAGGGTAACGTGGAACTTCTGGAAGAGGTTTCCAAGCGTTTTGGAAAAGAAAAGATGATGGTAAGTATTTCATCTCTTGAAGAATTTACAGGCCATAAGGAACTGATTGAGACTTACGCAGGAGCAGTGCTTGCTCTTGATACGGTACAGGATGCCATTGCGGAAATTTCCCGGGTTCCGGTCATTCTGCATACGGACGTAAGCAAGGAACCTGCCCTTCTTGCACTTCTTGGAAGCCGGGCGGTCAACGGCTTGAGTGGTTCCTATGTGAGTGCTGCTTCTACGGATCTGCTTGCGTTTAAAGAGAAATGCAGGGAAATTGGAATTTCTGTCAATACCTTTGAAAGTGCGATTCCCTGGTCAGCATTCAAGCTGAACAGTGACGGACTGATTCCGGTAGTTGTCCAGGATTATAAAACAGACGAGGTTCTGATGGTCGCCTATATGAATGAAGAAGCATTCCATGTTACTTTAAAAAGCGGCAAAATGACTTACTGGAGCAGAAGCCGTCAGGAATTATGGACCAAGGGACTGACCTCCGGACATATACAGTATGTAAAATCCCTGACTCTGGACTGTGACAATGATACGATTCTTGCCAAAGTGGCTCAGGTGGGGGCAGCCTGTCATACCGGAAACAGAACCTGCTTTTTCCAGCCGCTGATGAAAAAGGAGTATGACGATACCAATCCTCTGCGCGTGTTCCAGGATGTGTTTGATGTGATCCTGGATCGTAAGGAGAATCCAAAGGAAGGCTCTTACACAAACTATCTTTTTGATAAGGGAATCGATAAGATTCTGAAAAAAGTGGGCGAGGAATGTACGGAGATCGTCATTGCTGCCAAGAATCCCGATAAGGAAGAAATCAAATATGAAATCTCAGATTTTCTCTATCATGTGATGGTTCTCATGGCTGAAAAAGGGGTGACCTGGGAGGATATTACACGGGAACTTGCCAGAAGATAATAGAAGATATAGAAGTTTCTTGATCAAAGAGGGGATTCTACCCCTCTTTTGACTCCATTGTAGTTCAGTTAATGAGGAGAAATGACGGGGGTTTTATGAAAAGAATTCTGGCAGTACTGATAAGTACGATTCTGTTAATGACATCAGCGGAACTATCAGTGTATGCGTCATTTGAAGAAGATGTGGTTTTTTCCTCCGAAGAAGATTCCTTCCTGACGGATGCAACGGAAGATTCCGCAGAGAGCAGTGATGCAGATTTCAGCGAGGGCATTGGTAACGGCAGTATACGGGAAAATAATACGGTCGTTGAGGGTGACGCGGATATTGATATATTTGCTGATGAGGGAGAAATAAATGAAGTCTGGAAAGATGCGGAGGAGATTTCGGAGGAAGGGGAATCTTCGGATGGCATAGAAGAGTTTACAGACGAGAATACATCTTTGTTTACTTCCGGGACAGAGGAAGAACCGGATTTTTGCTCAGGAGAAGAAGAGATTTTTGTTGAAGAATCAAGTTTGGAGGAACTCTTAACTGCAGAAGCCGCTCTCCCTGCCAAAAAGGTAAATGCTCCTGCCGGATGCAGTGCTTCTAAACTCCAGTCACTTCTGGATTTAAATAAAGATGGAAAATCGCAGTTAATTCTTACAATTCCTGCGGGGACGTATCATCTGAACCGGCCGCTTTTTGTAAATTCGAATACCATCATACGGGCATCACAGAAGGCCAGGCTGATCAAACAGGCTCGCTATGGAGCCATGATAGAATCACGGCTCCGAAAGAGCAGGAATGGAACAGATGGAGGATATAATAGCTGCCGGAATGTAACGATCGAAGGAGGCATATGGGATACGGCACCGCTTTTAGGTGCGCTTGGAGGAACGGAATCGTTCCGTTTCATTCACTGCACCAATATTACTATTCAAAACCTGACACTTTGTAATGTCCCCAGGAAAAGCCATTTACTGGTTTTGGCAGGAGTAAAAAACAGCGTTGTCAAAAACTGTAAATTTTATGGCTACGGCAACGGACAGAACCTGAACAGCGATGCGAAAGAGGCAATCCAACTGGATGTTGTACACAGTGCAGCACTTGTACCGAACCAGCAAAAAGATGTGATTACATGGGATGATCTGGCCTGTGACGGTATCACTATCAGCGGCTGTGAATTTCATGATTTTGCCAGGGGTATCGGCAGCCATATGGCTGTCGCCGGACATGAACACAACAATATTGTGATTCAGGGAAATCATTTTTATAATATATACGATAATGTCATTCGTCTGTTCAATTATAAAAATACAAAAGTAAAAGAGAATCTTATTGAAAGAGCTCCGGAGGGAATCTTTGTTTATACGGATTTCCATTCTTGGTGCGGAAATTATCTCCCTCCTAATAAAGGGAAGAAATACAGCATTCCCTCCAACTATAATATAGAGATCAGCGGAAATACGATTCGGAATATTCCGTCAGGGCTTCCGGAATTTGGAAATGGAATACGAATCCTTGGTTCCGAAGAAAGACCGGTCCGAGGTGTAAAAATAGTCGGAAATGTGATAAAATCGACAGGAATGTATGGTATTTGGGCTGATTGGGCACCCGGAATTACCGTCAGCAATAATAAGGGAATCTCTTCGTCAAAAAAACATGGAATTTTACTTGAGCACAGCAGCAGCGGCAAAATCCTCGGAAACACTGTCTCGCGTGCCGGACAGTCCGGAATTGCTTTTTACTATTCCAACGGTGTTTCCGTATGCAATAATAAATTATCTGATATTGCGATACATGGAATTTATGGTGTGCAGTCTTCCAAATGTACCGTCGGAAAGAGTGTTTTTACAGGAAATAATATCACAAATACCGGTAAAGATGCTGTTTGTCTGACTTCTCCAAGTGGATCTTCCAAGGGATGTAATAGTGCTTCGGTGTCTTACAATACCATAAAAAATGCTGGAAGATATGGGATTTATACTTATTATTCATCAGGAGTGAATATAAATCAAAATACGATTGCAGCCAAAGACAATGGTATTTTGTTAAAATGTTCCGGGGGAAAATCAAAAGCAGCTTTTAACACTGTTACTTCCGGTACGAATGGAATCCGAGTGGTTAAAAGCAGCACTGCATCCGTTGTTTCCAATACAATCAAGCGGGCATCAGGCAACGGTATTTATTGCAGTGAAAGCAATAAGTCCACGTTAAAGAGCAATGTCGTCCAGGCGGCTGGAAAATACGGCATCTATCTGGTAAAATACAATAAAGATTCTGTTATTACAAAGAATACGGTGAATAAATTTGCTTCCGTTGGAAATTACAGTGGAATCTGTACAAGCAGCTCTGAGGGATGTACGATTACGTCCAATCAGATTTTCTATTCCGGTACGAAAAAGCCCAAGGGAATTTATGTTCATAAATCCAACAAAACAACTGTAAAATCCAACACAATAAAAGGCTGTTCCAAAAAGAATGCCATTGTTTTATCCGGCTCCAGCGGATGTAAAAAAAGCGGAAATAAAATTTAAGGCGAGCATGAAATGAAAAACAGAAACGAGAATGATCAAAAAAACAGAAGATCGTTAGAGGACAGGTCACGCAACAGATACAAAAAGAGAAGAAAGAAACGTATTTTGAATAAGTTCCTGTGTATTCTGCTTCTGGCCGTGGCTGCATTATGTGTGGCCGGGATTGTGTATATGAGCAGAATCCTCGTTCAAAAGACGAATGCGCCATCCGGGCCTTCCGTAGAAGGTGCGGAGACAGCGGAGCATGAAGAAGCTTCGGAAAGTATGCAGGATACTGAAGGGACAGCTGCAGGCGGAACGGAAACTGCAGATACGACTGCGGATACTTCAGCGGAAGAGCAGGCAGATCCTGCGGCATCTGAAGCGGAGCAGGAGCAAGTACCGGACAGCCAGAGCAGTACGGCTATGGCCGGCGATATGATATTTCACGGCGGTTTTCAGGCAGAAGCCAATGCTGATACCGTAATCCCGCCGGAAACAGATGTTCTTAGTACGAACTCCGTCCTGGTAGATTTAAGCACAGATACCATCCTTGCCGCCAAGGATGCCGAGAGCCGTATCTATCCGGCATCCATGACAAAAATCCTGACGGTTCTGGTGGCTGCGGAGCATGTTTCCAATCCGGACGATACGTTTACTATGACCTCTGATATCACCGGCTACTGTCTGACAAACGGGTGCAGTGCCGCCGGGTTTGTAGGCGGAGAGACAATTCCGGTGAGGGACTTATTCTACGGAACCATCCTCCCGTCCGGCGGAGAGGCTGCGGTGGGCCTGGCCACTTATGTGGCAGGTTCCCAGGAGGCATTTGTGGAGCTGATGAATCAGAAGCTTGAGGAACTTGGCCTGTCCGATACGGCCCATTTTACAAATTGTGTGGGGCTTTTTGATGAGAATCACTACTGTACGGCACTGGATATGGCGATGATCTTAAAAGCTGCCGTAGAAAATGACTTCTGCAGGGAGGTATTGTCCGCCCATGTTTATACTACCACGCTGACGGAGCAGAATCCGGAGGGAATTATCCTTTCCAACTGGTTTCTTCGCCGTATTGAGGATAAGGACTGCGGCGGAGAGGTGCTTTGCGCGAAAACCGGGTTTGTGGCTCAGTCGGGTGACTGCGCAGCCAGCTATGAAGTATCTGCCAGCGGAAAGCCCTATATCTGTGTAACAGTGAATACCTACAGCAGTTGGCGATGTATTTATGATCATGTGGCTATGTATCAGTTGTATGCAAAATAATACCGGTGCAGAATCTGAGGTTGCTCCGGAAAAAAGACGAAAAGAAATCCGCAGAAAAGATCTGTCAGAAGGAGAGTTATTATGGATGTAAATACGATATATGAGATTGCGGCAGAAGAGGGATTTGCAGATGCTGCAGTCATTGATACGGAAGATTTACAGTTTGTCCCCGAGTTCCGCGTGCTTTGTGAAGAGAATGACTGCGGAAATTATGGAAAAAATTATGGATGTCCGCCGTACTGCGGCACCCCGAAAGAGATGGAGGACAAAGTAAGAAAGTACCGCAGAGCGGTGGTTTTCCAGTCGCGGACCCCGGTGGAGGATATCATGGATCCGGCTTTGACGAAACCAATTAAAAAGGTTCATATTCAAAAAACCCGTCGTGCCATGAAACGTATGGAAGAAGCCGGAATGACGATGGATGGTTTTGCGATCATGTGCGGTCCCTGTAATTTCTGTGCCACATGCGCTTTGCAGGAAGGAAATCCCTGCCCTCATGAAGATATGCGCTTTTCCTGCCTGTCCGCATACTGTATCAATGCGACGGAACTGGCCGGGCACTGCAATATGGAAATGGAGTGGGGCGGAAATATGGCAACTTTCTTCAGCCTTTATGTGTTTGAGAAAAAATAAAAAGGATCCTATATCAGAAAAATATAGAATCCTTCAAAATATGAACCATTTATTTCAGATTTTTTTCTTTTCCAGGTAATCATTCAGTTCAGAATTCAATATGTCTGTGATGAACATATGACCTGGAGCGTGGGTGATTACGATAGGAGGCCTGGCATTCTCCACAGCGGCCTGCGGTGTTACGCCGCATGGCCAAAAAACAGGAATCTCACCTTCATAAATATCCACAGCTTCACCGTAGTCCGGTTTCATAATATCCTCTACACCTACTTCCTTTGGATCACCCATATGTACGGGAGCTCCATGGACATTGGGCATTCTGAATGTGATGTCATAGGCTTTTTTTGCATTTTCGGGCGTCATAGGACGCATAGAGCAAACCATAGGTCCCCGAAATGGGCCTGCCGGAATCGTCTCGATATTTGTTTTGTACATAGGCACATTTCGTCCCTGGGCAATATGACGGATCTCAATACCCTCTTTCATCAGTGCTTCTTCAAAAGAGAAGGAACAACCGATCAGGAAACCTACATATCCTTCCTTCCAGTATTCGGAAGCGTCTGTAATTTCTTTGGTAAAGACACCATTTTCATAAATACGATACTTGGGAATATCAGTGCAGATATTTCCTCCTTCTCCCATATCGTGCGTCTCAGGAGTGCCTTTGATGATTTCAAGAATCGGGCAGGGAAAAGGATTCTTATTTGCAAATTCCTCAAAGTCAGCGGCATACTCTGGCGGCAGGATCACAAGATTTGCCTGAGCGTAGCCTCGGCACATGCCGGCAGTGGGAAAATCAATCACACCTTTACGTATGAGCCTGCGTACTTCTGAAGCTTTCATATCAACATATGGGGTAATGTCAAATGCCATAATAGTTCCTCCTTGTCAGTCGTTTTTTCTTTCTACTATACAAGAAAGCTGCCATAATTTCAATCAAAATGGTGAGAAAGTTTCCGGGCCAAAAATATCAATGGCTTGTAAAAATGCTAGCCTCTTTTTATCTTACGGTAATATCGCACTGCCATTGCACCGGTGATCAGGATCGAAAGACCATCTGCGGTAAGGTAGGCCATGGCAATGCCTTCAAGCTGAAACAGGCTGCTTTGCAGATACAAAAGCGGAATCAGCAGAATTCCCTGGCGCAGCGCAGAGGCCAGAGATGCTCCCGGTGCATTGCCGCCGGCCTGTAAAAAGTTGGTAGAGAGATAATAGATACCGATGAACGGACCCGCCAGAATCATATACGTGACAAGATGCTGTCCGAGCTGACATACCTCAGCATCCTTAATAAAAAGTCCGATGAGCCATCCACGCCCCAAATAAATGGAGATGGTCAGGATAATTCCCAGTCCGGAAGTGAGAATTAAGACCTTCTGGATGATTTCTTTCAGACGCGTCCACTCCCGTCCTCCGTAACAATAGGCGAACAGAGGCTGGACACCCATGCAGATTCCCATCTGGATCATGGTAACGACCATGACCGCCTTGCTGGCAGCAGCCATAGCTGCTACGGCGCCTGTGCCGTAGCCCACAAGAAGGCGGTTGCTGAAGGTTCCTGCAAATCCGCTGAGTACGCTGCTGATGGCATTGGGCAGTCCCAATGCTAAAATGCTGCCCA
Source organism: Eubacteriales bacterium (assembly GCA_030524545.1). GTDB lineage: Bacteria > Bacillota > Clostridia > Lachnospirales > Lachnospiraceae > Blautia_A. The sequence continues at coordinate 18,077 of JAUNGM010000001.1, read as the reverse complement.
GAGATTTCAGGTCGCGGGCATACCGGGGGCAAAACTCAATGATGCAGCGTTCCCTGCTCATGGATCTGTAAACCAGATAGTAAACGACAGCTACTGCATTGCCAAGCACAGTCGCCGCTGCAGCACCGCCGACGCCAAGCTTCAAAACAAGAATAAAAATCGGATCTAAGATAATGTTTGCAACGGTAGACAGCATTCCGCCAAGCATGCCTGCATTGATCGCTCCCTGACCGCGGAGAGCTCCGCCAAGACTATGATTCAGTAAGATGATCGGTGCGCCGAACGCCAGAATAAGAACGTAAGATCTGGTATATTCCCACATCTGATCATTGGCACCTAAAAATTTCAGCAGCGGGTTACAAAACAATCCGCAGAGTACGGCAAACACTGCGCCGATCAGGATGCATGCCCAGACACAAAGAGCCGTGTAGCTTCGGATTTGTTCGGAATCTTTTTTACCCAATGCCTGTGCGATCTTTGTGCAGACACCATTGCCGATCATTGTACTGATTGCCATCAGAACAGAGAATACCGGCATAGCCAGTGAGACAGAGGCGACCTGTGAAACATCGCCCAGCCAGCCCACAAAGTACATATCAGCCATGTTATACAGCATCATTACCACAATGGATATGAGTGAGGGAATACTCAAAGAAAAAATTGCTTTCCATGGGGATTTCTGAAATACAGCTCTGTTTTGCATAATTGCTCCTCCTAAATAATCATCATCTGTTGATTTTCTTTCTGATGTTTATTATAATGAAGGGAGAAATCTGTGACAACCATCAATTTTTTCATAAGCGTAATTTAAACGACATTTTGGCGAAATGTGTTGCGTATCGATAAAAAAAGGAGGATGCTATGAAAACGGATGCACGTGTACGCTATACAACCATGCGTATTAAGAAAGCTTTTTTTACCTGTCTCGCTCAAAAACCGGTGAGCAAAATTACGGTAAAAGAAATCTGTGATATGGCGGAGATTAATCGGGCGACCTTTTATAAACATTATGAGGACACCTTTGACTTATTGCGTAAGCTGGAGGACGAGGCAATCGAGGGAATGAAGAAAAGTATTCTGGCATGTAAAAAAATGACTTCTCAGGGAATACTTCTGATGATTCTGAAAAATATCAGGGATACCGGAAATTCGTCTGCAGTGCTGACTTCTCAAAATGGAGATCCCGGTTTTGCCGCCCGCATTTCGGAGCTGTTCTATCAGGAGTTTCGGCCGCTTATAGCCAAAAGCCTGTCCGGACATACGGAAGATGAACAGAACGCCGCTTATCTGTTTGTGGCAGGCGGAAGCGGTCATCTGATCTCCGCCTGGATCAATAGTGGAATGCGGACTCCCCCTGAGCAGGTAGCGAATGATATCAATGCCATGTGCCGTGCTTTTGTGGATGCCTATGCACGGCAGTATCGAAAATCATAGTATTACAATATAATCATAGAACAAAGCAAAATAATACTATAAGAAACGGTTTTATTCTAACCCTCTGATTCTTTCTATGATAAGATTTCTGTAGAAACATTACAAGACAATTTTATTTTACAAAGAATTCCGAAAGAGAGGATTACATGAAAAAAATCAGAACAGTGCTGGGAGATATTGCACCTGAAGAACTTGGCCTTACGAGTATGCATGATCATACGTTCCTTGATCTGAGTGTTGCAGGCCAGTTTATGAAGAATATGTTTCCGGGAGTAACGGACGAAATGCTGGCGTTTGTACCGGAGAACTATGGATTTTTGAAATCCGGTACGTATCTTATGAGTAAAGAGCTGCAGATTATTGATAATATGGATTATCTGCTGAAGGAATATAGTTATTTTAAAGCAGCCGGCGGATGCTCCGTGGTGGATCCCGGCCCGATCGGCATCCGTGGAAACGGAGATAAACTGAAAGAATTTTCAAAGCGCAGCGGTTTAAATATCATTTGCGCAACGGGCATCTACACAGCAATTTCAAGACCGGCAGAATTATTGGGCAAGGATGAGGAAGTGTTATATCAGACCTTCAAAAAAGAAATCGAAGAAGGGATTGATGGAACAGATGTTAAGCCCGGTATCCTGAAAGCTGCGCTTGCCACGTATGGCCCCAATGGGATTCATGAAGCGGAAATCGATGGTATACGCGCATGTGCAAGATTATCAGCAGAAACAGGAATGTCGCTGCATATTCACACAGATCCCACGATCCCGGGCGAAGAAATCGTCCGTGTTGTCAAAATGGTGATAGAGAACTATGGTGTAGATGCAGGACGTATTCTGATCTGTCATATGGACAGCCGCCTTGCCTGCAGTGTAAAAGTGGATGACTACATGCAGAATATGGAGACAGGAAGAAATATTAATCTTGATATGCACAAAGCGCTTCTTGATCTGGGAGTGAATATTGGATTGGATACATGGGGAATGCCCATCACCAATCTCCAGTTCTTTGCGGCAGAAGATTATGATCGTGTCAAAGCATTGATCACACTGATTGATCTGGGATATGCATCACAGATAACACTTGGCAATGACTTTTCCAGCAAAATAGCAAGCCGCAGCTATGGCGGCTATGGCTGTACAAGATTTATCGAATACGGATTGAGCATGCTTCAAAAGTATGGCAGAGGAGATGCGATACCAAAGCTGACCGTTGAGAATCCCGCAAGAATTCTTGCATATTGAATCCCGCAGAAAAGATCCTGCGGCAGCATGGAAAACTCCGCTGACAGACCCTTACGGATATCTGCCAACGGAGTTTTATATTTCATAGGAAATTACTCCGCGCAGCCTTCCGGTATCAGGATGACCGGAAGACGGACGGCGTTACCCCATATTGTTTTTTGAATACCTTGACAAAGTAGTTGTTATCCGGATACCCCACATAATTGCTGATTTCCTGAATCGACAACTCTGTTTCCTTCAGCATCTTTGCCGCATGCCTGCAGCGAAGACTGGCAATGTAAGCGAAGATGGTTTTTCCGGTTTCTTTTTTGAAGCTCTTTGACAGGTGGGATTCAGACAGGTGGACCATATCTGCCAGATATGACAGCGAAATTTCCTGGCTGAAATTCAGGGAAAGATATTCCACTACTTTCCGGATCGGCGCAGAAAAATCGGCACTGTCCAGCAGATGGCTGCGGACCGCCTCGGCTAATTCTACAAGCATATTCCGTGTGATGTTCTTCTGTTCATGATAGCTTGATGAGGAGTTCATAAGCTGGACAGCCTTTTGGGTGATCTCATCAATTGTGATTACGGATAAACCGCTGTTTTCCGCTGCCTTTCGCGCAAGAGCACGGACAATGGAAAGACCGGAAAAAGGATTTTGCTGTACACTGACAAGATAAGGCTGGGTGTCAAAGGATGACCGTGCGCTTATTTCATCATAGGCGGTCAATACTTCTTCTACATTTCCGGTCTCGATCATTTGCAGGAAATGATTTTCGATATCATATCTGCGGTACAATTCATTGTGATCAATGGGTTCCGTCCTAAATAAAGGAGCAGGATTGATCTTTTCGTGAAAACCATGGAGTCTCCGATAGGAAAATTCAACGGGAGCCCCACTGAAAGCATTGATACATGCGGAAATCGTTTTTTGTATGTGGTAAATACTTAATAAAGGAAAAGCAGTGTAGTATAATTTTAAAGAAATCGCATAGGAAGCAGGAATTTTGTTTTCTGCAAGAACTACCTGCATTTTTTGTTCTTCATACTCTGTTTTCACATACGGCCCGGCAAGAAAAGTCTGACCTTGAAAGCGGAAAAAGAGCAGGCAGACATTCAGCGTGTCCGTAATTTCATAATAAATATTTTCCTGCATGGAATCCATCAGATAAGCCAGAGCCTGGGCGGTGAACATAGGCTGCAGTTCTTCATGAAAACAATATTGTTCTTCAAAAAGCCGCAAAGCATGTTTTTCCGTTTCCGTACAGAGGACATTGACCTGAAGAAGGTTGCGCAGGAGCATTGAAAATAATGCGGTATCCATAAAAAAAACTCCTTGAAAAATTCTATATTCAACAAATAAGTTCTAATTTTGAAATGATTCTAGCACAGAGAGGATTATTTTGTGAAGCCTTTTTTATCAATTTTTTCTACATTAGACATATTAGCATTTTTTATTGCAAAAGAATAGAATTATTCTATTTATGCCATTTTTATTCTAACACGAATATTCCTGGTTTGGTAAAATACAATCATCAAAACCGTGAAACAAGTGTATTTTACAAAGAGAGAGGAGATTAATATGAGTAAACGAGTTTCCAGTTCCGAACAGGACGGTGTGATGTACAGAAGAGCCAAGCTTTGGCAGATCGCATTATCGCAGCTTTGTACTGCTGCACCTATGTGCTTTTATGTTTTGATGGGCTATGCCACCTATATTGGCAACAGCGGTTATGGCATTTTAGTGGCTGTGACTGGTGTGATCATGACGGCATCCCGTATTTTTGACGGTATTACAGATCCGGTCTGCGCTTTTATCATTGAACGGGTAAATACCCGATTCGGTAAGATACGTATCTTTCTGCTGATAGGGTGGGGCATTATGGCTCTTGCAACCACTGCTATGTGTAACTGGGGTGCAGGACATTTAAGCGGTGTGTCAGGTCTGGTTTTCTTTATTGTGTGTTACATGGTATACATTGTCGGATATACGCTGGCTGGTATTGCAATGTCTATGGTTGGCCCTGTAATGACGAATGACCCGAAACAGAGACCTGCATTAAGCGTATGGTCAACCATTTATTCTTATCTGACACCAATGGTCATTTCCATGGTTTCCATGACAGTTATTTTGCCGAAATGCGATAACGTGATCGACATTCCGTTTTTGTCATCCCTGAATCTTCTGGTAGTGTCAGTCGCTTTTGTTTTTGAAGTACTTTCCTGTGTTGGTATGGCAGAATTTGATAAACCGGAAAATTTTGCAGGAATTTCCAATGGCAAGGGTGAGGAGGAAAAGGTTTCCTTCCAGGATATGTGGTCATTGATCAAAGACAATAAAGAACTGCAGAGATATATGATCGCTGCCTGCTCGGACAAGCTGACACAGACGATCGGCGGTGCCGCTGTTGTTACAACGATGTTGTTCGGAATCCTGATCGGAAATATGTCAATCTCCACAGTGATTTCTACAGTTGCCATGCTCCCTTCCATTATCTTTGCGATCATTGGCGCACGTCTTGCAGGAAAACATGGAAACAAAAAAACAATGGTTACATGGACATGGGTTTGTATCGGAGTGAATGCAATCTTTGCACTTTTCCTTCTGTTCTCCGATACTACAAAGATTACAGTAGCCATCGTACCGTCGGCGATTTTCTTCCTTCTGATGTTTGGCGACAGAGCAACCAAGATGGTTGTTTCAACTGCTACAACTGCCATGCGTATGGATGTGATCGACTATGAACTGCATCGTACAGGAAAGTATATGCCGGCTGTTGTATCTGCAACCTACAGCTTTATTGACAAGTTTATTTCTGCATTCGGTGCAACCATAGCAACTGCGCTGATTGGTATCATCGGCTATACAAGTACTGCACCGCAGCAGGGCGATCCTCTGACAACAGGCGTACGAATCATGACGGTGGTACTGTATTGCGGATTCCCGATCCTTGGCTGGGTATGCACGCTTCTCAGCATGAAGAATTGTACACTGAGCAGAGAGAAGATGATCGAAGTGCAGAAGAGCATTGCAGAAAAGAAAGCGGCAGCAAAATAAGATTGTTTTTTTCCTGAATATGACCGGCATACGGTACATAGCAACAGAAATACTCATTTGTACTGTGGCAAAAAAGTACAAATGAGTATTTTCATTTTTTTGAAAAAGAAAGTAATTTGGAAGATTGGAGAAAGAGCGAATGGGACAGAAAATAAAAATAAATGACAACTGGATTTTTCTGAAAGAAAATGTAGGGCCGGAAGCAGCAGTGACAGCGGAAGGGGAGAAGATTTCACTGCCCCATACATGGAATGCCGTGGATGGGCAGGATGGCGGCAATGATTATTACCGGGGAACCTGCTGGTATGTAAAAAAATTTACAAAACCGGACCTGCTTGAAAATGAGGAAGCATGGCTGGAATTTCGCGGTGTGGGAATGACCGCGGAGGTGTATGTCAACGGGAAGAAGCTGGCAAGACATGAGGGCGGTTATTCCACGTTCCGTGTTCCTGTTACGGAAGAGCTTCAGGAGGAAAATGTGCTGGCCGTTTCCGTTGATAACAGTGTGAACAGCATTGTCTATCCGCAGAAAGCAGACTTTACATTTTATGGCGGTATCTACAGGGATGTTTATCTGATCACTATGTCAAAGGCACATTTTGCATTGGGCTGCTATGGTGGGAATGGCTTAAAAGTCACACCGCAGGTTACCTTAGGCAACCCGGATGGGAAAATAAAAGTGGAAGCATGGACGGAAAATGTTTCTTCAGAGAGCAAAGCGGTACTTACGATTCTGGATGCAGACAAAAAAGTGGTTGCCGATACGGAGGCCCAGGTGAAGGACAATTATCTGGACGCAGAGCTTACTGTTGAAAATGTACATCTTTGGAACGGCCTTGATGATCCATATCTTTATACGGTTAAGGCGGAACTGATCTGTAATGGAAAACCGGCAGATACGGCAGAGATAAAGGCAGGCTTCCGGACCTTCTCCGTGGATCCGGAAAAGGGATTTTTCTTAAACGGAAAAAGCTATCCGCTCTGTGGCGTGGCAAGACACCAGGACAGAAAAGGTGTGGGAAATGCCCTGACTCCGGAAATGCACAGAGAGGATATGGAACTGATCAAAGAAATCGGGGCAAATACCATCCGGCTGGCACATTACCAGCATGACCAGTATTTCTATGATCTGTGCGACGAAGCGGGGATGATCGTTTGGGCGGAGATTCCCTATATCAGCCAGCATATGCCGGACGGACGGGAAAACACCATCAGCCAGATGAAAGAGCTGGTAATACAGAATTATCATCATGCCTCCATCATCTGCTGGGGACTGTCGAATGAGATCACCGTAAGCGGGGGCGTGACTGAGGATCTGATGGAGAACCACAGAATCTTAAATGATCTATGTCATAAGATGGATGCCACAAGATTTACGACAATGGCAAATGTATTTATTCTGAGTACAGAAGACCCGATTGTGAAGCTTCCGGACATCCGGTCCTACAATTTGTACTATGGATGGTATGTAGGAGAAAAAGAAGAAAACGATCTTTGGTTTGATGAGTTTCATGAAAAGCATCCGGATGTTGCCATGGGCCTGTCCGAGTATGGGGCGGATGCAACGATCTGCTATCAGACCGGGAAACCGGAAAAGGGAGATTATACGGAGGAATATCAGGCGGTTTATCATGAACATATGCTGGAAATGTGGAAAAAACGTCCGTATATCTGGGCAATGCATGTCTGGAATATGTTTGACTTTGCTGCAGACGGCAGAGAGGATGGCGGAGAGCCGGGAGTCAACCACAAGGGACTGGTGACCTTTGACAGGAAGATCAAGAAGGATGCCTTCTATATTTACAAGGCCTATCTTTCCAAAGAGCCGTTTGTCTATCTGTGCGGACGCCGCTATGTGGACCGCTCTGAGGATGTTACAGAGATTAAGGTTTACTCCAACTTAGGCAAAGTTACTCTGAAGGTGGACGGAAAGGAAGCAGGTACACAGGAGGGAGATAAGATTTTCCGTTTCCAGGTACCGATCACAGGGAAGCACCGGATCGAAGCTGTGGCAGAGCCTGTGGAAGGAATCCAGGTGAGTGATGTGATGGATATCCGCAAGGTGGACGAACCAAATCCGGATTATATTATGGAGCGGGAAGAAATTGTCAACTGGTTCGACCGAGAGGATATGGAGACCCCGGCAGGATATTTTTCCATTCGGGATAAAGTTGCCGATATTGAGGCGAATCCGGAGGCTGCAGTACTTTTGGAGGAAATCAATGCAAAAATGGTGGAGGCATACGGGGATGTGGCAAAGAATGCCACAGTGCCGGAGGAAATGAAGAAGAAGCAGGCGCAGATGCCATTGGAGGAAAAGCTGAAGATGGCAGGAAAAGCAGTGACAACGGAAATGGTCGTAGAGTTAAATAAAAAACTGAACAGGATTAAAAAATAGGAGAAAGAAAATGCATCATGTAGTGATGAATCCGTACCTTCCCCTGTGGGAATACATTCCGGATGCAGAGCCCCGCGTATTCGGAGACCGGCTGTATGTTTATGGTTCTCATGATTATTCAGGCGGGGAACAGGGGTTTTGTCCCGGTGATTATATGGTCTGGTCCGCACCATTAAATGACCTTGGTGACTGGCGGTGTGACGGTGCTGCATATAAGCGCACAGACGCTCCGGATATGAAAGGAGAAAAGGACGGGCTTTTTGCACCGGATGTAGTTCAGGGAACTGACGGAAGATATTATCTGTATTATAATACAAAGTACAGTGCATCCTGCGGTGTGGCCGTGAGCGACCGGCCGCAGGGGCCGTTTTCCTTTTACGGAAGCGTAAGATGTGCAGACGGAAAGGTTTATGAACAGGAGAAAATGTTTGATCCCGGTGTGCTGGTGGATGAGGATGGACGCGTCTTTTTGTATATTGGGTTTGTACCGCCTGCAGATTATCCTTATCCCATACCGACGACAGGGTACAGCAGCGTTCTTGAACTGGAGCCGGACATGCTTACCATAAAAGGAAGTTCCAAAATGCTTCTTCCTGGCAGTGAAAAGGCGAAAGGCACACCGTTTGAGGGCCATGGATTTTATGAAGCATCTTCACCGAGGAAGATCAATGGGCGTTATGTACTGGTCTATTCCAGTGAGCAAAGTCATGAGCTTTGCTATGCGGTGAGCAATAGACCGGATGAAGGGTTTGTATATGAAGGGATTTTGGTATCCAATGCAGATATAGGCTTGAATGGAAATCCGTGTCCGGTTATGCCTTACGGAAATACACATGGAGGTCTTGTACAGCTTCACGGAGACTGGTATATCTTTTATCATCGTCAGACCCATGGCGTTGAGAGCAGTAGACAGGGATGTGCAGAAAAGCTTCCGATACGTCCGGACGGATTGTTCGGACAGGCAGAGATCACAAGCTGTGGTTTAAATGACGGAGCCCTGCCGGCGGAGGGAAGATATAATGCCTGCTATTGCTGCCATCTGACATCTCCGGCCATGAAAAACGGACGCCTGTCTGCAAGGGGAAATCTCCGTGAGCAGGAACCGCATATTTTTGAGGAGCCGGTGGGAACAGAAGAAACGGATGCCCTGCACTATATTGCCAATATTACAGATGGAACTGTGGCGGGTTATAAATATTTTGACCTTTCCCCTGCAAAAACATTGACGCTGCGTCTTAGGGGAAGCGGAGCGGTATCCGTAAAAGTAATCCTGGACAGCCCGGCTGGTGCGGCAGTAAGTGAAAGAACAGCAGAGCTTAAGGGAGAGTGGAGCGAATGGACTCTGCCGCTGGAAGAGACGGGAGTACATGCGTTATATATCCGATTTGAATTGGAAGGCAGGATGGAGTTTGAGTCATTTTCGTTTGGCAGTTATGTGGATGGCATCAATGAAAACGGTATCATGCTTGGTGGAATGCGTGATGAAGCAGAAAGGAGAAAAAACGATGAGTAAATTGCCAAAAGGATTTTTAGTCGGGGCAGCGACGGCGGCCCATCAGGTAGAGGGAAACAATATCCACAGCGATTACTGGGCTATGGAGCAGATGGAGCATACCAGTTTTAACGAGCCGTCCTTGGAGTGTGTGGATCATTATCGCCGGTATGAAGAAGATATCCGGCTTATGGCAGAGGCAGGATTAAACGCCTATCGCTTTTCTATTGAATGGGCGAGAATCGAGCCGGAGCAGGGCGTGTATGATGAAAGTGAGATTGCCCATTACCGTAAGGTACTGGAATGCTGCCGGAAAAACGGGATTGAACCGATTGTGACCATGCATCATTTTTCCTCACCGAAATGGCTGATTGCCAATGGAGGATGGGAAAATGAGGCAACTATTGATGCGTTTGCAAATTATTGTGCATATGTAGTGGAACAGTTAGGCGATCTGATGCAATATGTAAGTACGATCAATGAAGCAAATATGGGACTTCAGATCGCTGAAATTGCTGAACGGTACAAACGCCAGATGATGGAGAAGATGCAGGCAGCGATGACGCAGAAGGATGCCGGTTCCGATACAGAGAAAAAGGCTGTGGAAAGCTCTGTACAGGTGGGAATCAATATGCAGTCCATGGGGGACGCTATGAAGAAACAGCAGGAAGAATATAGGCTGATATTCGGAACTGCAGAGCCTCAGACCTTTGTGAGCGCCAGAACGAAAGAAGGAGATATCCTGGTTATGCGCGCCCATCAGGCAGCCAGGAAGGCCATGAAAGCGGTACGCCCGGAGCTTAAGATTGGAATCACCATGTCCCTGCATGACATTCAGGCAGTGGAAGGCGGTGAGGAGATGGCGAAACGGGTGTGGGAAAATGAGTTTCTTCATTATCTTCCCTATATCCGGGAAGATGACTTTTTCGGATTGCAGAATTATACACGCTCCCTGATCGGGCGGGATAAAGTCCTGCCGGTTCCGGAAGATTCGGAGAAGACACAGATGGACTACGAGTATTATCCTCAGGCACTTGGCCATGTCATCCGCAAGGTACATGAAGAACTGGACATGCCTATTATGATTACGGAAAATGGGGTTGGAACCGGTGATGACAGCCGCCGTACTGCCTTTATTCAGGAAGCGCTGAAAGGGGTGGTGGGCTGTCTGGCAGATGGAATTCCGGTACTTGGCTATATGTACTGGTCACTGCTTGATAATTTCGAGTGGCAGAAAGGCTTTTCCATGACCTTCGGGCTGATCGCCGTAGACAGAAAGACGCAGACAAGATATCCGAAGGAAAGCCTTAAGCTATTGGGAAGCTATACAAACAGATAGAAAGGAAAGGGTTGCACATAATGACAGCGGAAAAAATAAAGGAACTGATCGGTCGGATGCCCCTGGCGGAGAAAGCCAGCCTCTGCTCCGGAAAGGATTTCTGGCATGCAAACGGACTGGAAAGGCTGGGAATTCCAGTTACCCTTCTGACTGATGGCCCTCATGGCCTGCGGAAACAGGAAGATGAGTATGATGAGCTTGGAATCCATGAGGCGATCAAAGCAGTCTGCTTTCCGGCAGGCTGTGCCATGGCCTCTACCTTTAACCGGGAATTGCTTGAGGAGCAGGGAACACGTCTCGGAGAGGAATGCCAGGCGGAAAACGTCAGCGTATTGCTGGGGCCTGCAATGAATATCAAACGCAGTCCTCTGTGCGGTCGGAATTTTGAATATTTGTCTGAAGATCCATATGTATCAGGGGAACTGGCAGCAGCGCTTGTAAAGGGAATCCAGAGTAAACATGTGGGAACCAGTCCCAAGCATTTTGCCATGAATAACCAGGAAACAAGAAGAATGTCTGTTTCCGTGGAAGCGGATGAGAGGACCATGCGCGAAATCTATCTGTCGGGCTTTGAAACCGTTGTAAAGGAAGCCAAACCCTGGACAATCATGAGCGCCTACAATGCTATCAATGGTACGTTTTCCTCCTCACATGAGTGGTTATTGGATACCGTGCTGCGCAAGGAGTGGGGATTTGACGGATATGTTGTTTCTGACTGGGGCTCTATGGACAGGAAGGTATCTTCTTTGAAAGCCGGTATGAATCTGGAAATGCCCGGAGACGGCGGAAGCAATGATCATTTTATTGTAAATGCAGTAAGAAATGGGGAGCTGGATGAGGCAGTTCTGGATAAACGTGTGGAAGAGATTTTGGGCATTGTATTCCGATTTACGGAACACTGGGATGAAAATGCGGTTTTTGACTATGAGAAAGATGAAGCAATGTCTCAAAAAGTCGCAGAGGAAGGAATGGTGCTTCTGAAAAACGAAGGCGTTCTTCCCCTTTCCGCGCAGGAAAAAGTCGCATTTATCGGAAAGTATGCGAAAAAGCCGCGGTATCAGGGCGGCGGAAGCTCTCATGTGAACAGCAGGAACGTGATTTCCGCACTGGAAGCGGCATCCGAATATCCCAACATTGTTTTTGAGCAGGGATTTGATGATGTGGATGACGCCATTGACGAGACTATGGTGGAGGCAGCAGTCAGGGCGGCCAAAGCTGCAGATAAGGCGGTTATTTTTGCGGGGCTGCCGGACAGCTATGAATCAGAAAGCTATGACAGAGTGCATATGAGAATGCCGGAAAACCAGAATCATCTGATCCGGGAAGTAGCAAAGGTTCAGCCGAATACCATCGTTCTTCTGCACAATGGTGCTCCGGTGGAAATGCCCTGGGTGGATGAAGTGAAGGGAATCCTGGAATGCTATCTTGGCGGTCAGGCCGTAGGAAATGCACAGGTAAATCTTCTTTTCGGCAAGGTAAATCCAAGCGGAAAGCTTGCAGAATCCTTTCCGCTCAGGCTGCAGGACAATCCGTCTTATCTGAATTTCCCGGGAGAAAAGGATAAGGTATCTTACCGGGAAGGGGTCTTTGTAGGATACCGCTATTATGACTATCGTGAGATGGACGTACTGTTTCCCTTTGGATACGGGCTTTCCTATACGACTTTTGCATATTCGAATCTGCAGGTTGACCGGAAAGAAATGGATGATACGGAAACGGTAACTGTGACTGTGGACGTAACAAATACAGGAGCGCTTGCAGGAAAAGAGTGCGTACAGCTTTATGTGGCAGATAAAGAAAGTACGCTGATCCGTCCGCGCAAAGAGCTGAAAGGATTCGAAAAAATAGAGCTGGCACCGGGCGAGACAAAGACGGTAACATTTGTGCTGGGAAAACGGGCATTTGCTTATTGGAACACAGAGCTGCATGACTGGCATGTGGAAAGCGGAGAATTTGAGATCCTGGCAGGAAAATCCAGCAGGGATATCCCCTGCAGAGAAAGTATTTTTGTAAAATCCACACAGACGCTGCCATGCACTTATACACCGGATTCTACAATGGGCGACATTATGTCAGATCCTGATCTTGCGGAATTCGTAGCCGGAATGATGAAAAATATGGCCAGTGCAGGAGGCGCGATGGGAGCGCACCAGAATCAGGAACAGAGTGAGAGCCAGAAGGAGGCCGTCAGTGCACAAATGTATGCTTCCATGGCAAAATATATGCCTCTTAGAAAATTGGTAGGCCTTTCCGGCGGGGCCCTGACTATGGAGATGGCAGAAGGCATGTGCGCTCAGATGAATGCAATAAAGAAAAAACTGCATGGAAAATAAGGGGAGATTGTAAAAAGACTCCGGAAACAAATTACGAATTTATATATATGCATGCGTCAGTATGCAAAATGGCTGCCAGTGGCAGACATTATTTATGGAACAGGGAGCTGTCCGGATTATGCGGCAGCTCCTTTGCTTTTACAATCAACCCGGAAACGTATTCAGAATTTCTATGATAATGCAGATTCAGTCCTTATTTGCACACGAAAACACAAAATGTGACTTCCTTTTCTTATATAAATCATGTATAATAAAAAAGTTCATGAATAACAAACACGAGGTATAAAATGAGAAAACTAGCGTTAGATGATGAGATACTTCTTCAGGTTGATAAAGCCGCCCGATATATCGGAGGGGAAGTAAACTCTGTAATGAAAGATAAAAACAGTGTCGATATCCGCTTTGCCATGTGTTTTCCTGATGTCTATGAAATCGGTATGAGCAACCTTGGCATGATGATCCTGTATAACATGTTCAATGAACGTGAGGATGTATGGTGTGAGCGGCTATTTTCTCCCTGGACGGATCTGGATCAGATCATGCGTGAGAAAAAAGTGCCTTTATTTGCACTGGAATCCCAGGATCCGGTGAAGGAATTTGATTTTCTTGGCATTACCCTTGGGTATGAAATGTGTTATACCAACGTCCTTCAGGTTCTTGATCTGAGCGGCATTCCATTATTGGCAGCAGAAAGAGGAGAAGAGGATCCGCTGGTGATCGGCGGCGGGGCATGTGCATATAATCCGGAGCCGCTGGCATCCTTTTTTGACATGTTTTATATCGGAGAAGGCGAAACTTCCTATGATGCCCTTTTCGATGCATATAAATCCAATAAGGCCGCAGGCGGGACAAGAGAAGAATTTCTTCTTTTGGCTTCTCAGATTCCCGGAATTTATGTTCCCGCCTTTTATGATGTGACCTATGGAGAAGATGGCACCATTGTTTCTTTCAGACCAAATCGTGAGGGGGTTCCGGAAAAAGTCTCCAAGCAGGTGATCATTGATATGGAAAAAGAATACCGTGCTATTGAAAAGCCGGTAGTTCCTTTTATCAAAGCTACTCAGGACCGTATTACTCTGGAAATCCAGAGAGGCTGTATCCGTGGGTGCCGTTTCTGCCAGGCAGGAATGATTTATCGCCCGACAAGAGAGCGTGATGTTGAGACACTAAAAGCATCTGCCAAACGGATGCTTCAAAATACCGGACACGAGGAAATCTCCCTGAGTTCCTTAAGCTCCAGTGATTATACGCAGTTAAAAGAACTTGTGACGTTCCTGATCGATGAATTTCATGACAAGGCAGTGAATATATCTCTGCCTTCTCTTCGAATTGACGCTTTTGCACTGGATGTAATGAGCAAGGTTCAGGATGTAAAGAAAAGCAGCCTGACCTTTGCACCGGAAGCAGGCTCCCAACGGCTCCGGGATGTCATTAACAAGGGGCTTACAGAAGAAGATATCCTAAAGGGAGCGGGGGAAGCCTTCCGCGGCGGATGGAACCGCGTGAAACTGTATTTCATGCTGGGTCTTCCTACGGAAACAGAAGAGGATATGAAGGGGATTGCACACCTTGCCGAACGAATTGCAGAAGAGTATTACGAGATTCCCAAGGATCAGCGCAATGGTAAGGTACAGATCAATGTCAGTACCTCCTTTTTTGTGCCGAAGCCGTTTACGCCGTTCCAGTGGGCAGGTATGTATTCTGAAAATGATTTTGTGGAAAAAGCAAAGATTGTAAAGAATGAGATACGTGCACAGCTTAACCAGAGAAGTATTAAATATAGCTGGCATGAACCGGACGTGACGATTCTTGAGGGATTTCTTGCAAGGGGCGACCGCCGCTGTGCAGAAGTCATCCTGAAAGCATATAAAAAGGGAGCCCTCTATGACGCATGGTCCGAAAGCTTCCATTACAGCATCTGGAAAGAGGCTTTTGCGGAGACGGGAATCGATCTGGATTTCTATACACTGAGAGAGAGAAGCACAGATGAAATTCTTCCATGGGATTTTATTGACGCAGGTGTAACAAAAGAGTTTCTGATTCGGGAATGGAAACAGGCCCATGCGGAGAACGTTACACCAAACTGCCGCCAGAGATGTTCCGGCTGCGGTGTAAAGCAGTATGGAGGAGGTGTGTGCTATGAAAGTAAGAATTAAGTTTACGAAAGAGGGTACGGCAAAGTTTGTAGGACATCTTGATACGATGCGGTACTTTCAGAAGGCTCTTCGCCGTGCAGGGCTTCCGGTTGCTTTTTCCGGTGGATACAGTCCTCATATGATTATGTCTTTTGCTGCACCCCTTGGTGTAGGAACCACAAGTCTTGGAGAATATTTTGACCTTGAGCTGACAGAGACAGTTCCTACTGCTGTAATCGAAGAACAATTAAACAGTACTATGGCAGAAGGAATTCGCGTAGTCAGTGTCTGTGCGGTGGAAGACGGCAAAGCAAGTAAGGCTATGGCCCTTGTTGCCGCTGCCGATTACCTGGTGGAGTTTCGTGACGGTAAAGAGCCGGAGGCCCCGTGGAAGGATAAAATCAGCGAATTTTATGGACTTCCGTCCATTTCCGTTATCAAGAAGACAAAACGCAGTGAAAAAGAAGTGGACATCCGTCCATTTATCTATGAAATGGAGCTTCAGGACGGGAAGGTATTTTTGAAGCTGGCTTCTGCAAGCGCCAATTATACAAAGCCGGAGCTTGTCATGGATACGTTTCAGAACTGGCTTGGCTGTGAACCGAAGCCTTTCTGTTATCAGGTTCAGCGGCTGGAAGTTTATGCTGATACAGGGTCTGAAGAAAAGCATATCTTTGTACCGCTGGAGGCATTAGGAGAAAAAGTTGAGTAAGATCATTATCACGGCAATGAAAGTCAAGGACCATCCCTGTCTTGTATGTGCCCTGAAGGAAGAGAAAAGGGTGATGGAGATTCGTCTGGCTCCTGTTGGCCAGGAATCTGTCCTTGGAAATATTTATGTGGGACAGGTAGAAAAAGTGGCGGAAAATATCAAGGCTGCTTTCGTGCGTTTTGGCAATGGAGAAACCGGATATTTCCCGCTTGAGGAAGCTGCACGGGTGATCTATACCTCCGGCAGAAAAAGAAACGCTCCTCTGCGTGCAGGGGATGAGATTCTGGTACAGGTAAGCCGGGATGCCATGAAGGGAAAGCTTCCCGCATTAACATCCAATCTGAGTTTTACAGGAAAATATCTTGTCCTGACGACCGGGAATAAAAAATTCGGACTTTCTGCCAAGCTTTCCGGTGAGGAACGGAACAGGCTCAGTAAATGGCTGGAAGAAGAATCGTCCAGGCAGGATAAGGAATATGGGCTTGTCGTGCGGACAAATGCAGGGGAAGCTTCAAAGGAAGAAATTCTCCGGGAACTGGACTATCTGCAGCGGCTCTATCAAAAAACAGCTGTGACCGGACGCAGCAGAACCTGCTTCAGCCTTCTATATGAAGCAGAACCCTTTTACCTGAATGCGATTCGGGATGCGTACAGCAGGAACATTGAGGAAATCGTAACGGATGTTCCGGAGGTTTATCACAGGATTTCTGGCTATTTAAAGGATTTTAGTCCTTCACAGACGGAACAGCTTTCTCTGTATGAGGATAATCTGCTTCCGCTTTACAAACTTCACAGTCTGGAATCGGCTCTGGAAGAAATCCAACGTGAAAAAATCTGGCTGAGCAGCGGCGGATTTCTGGTGATCCAGCAGACGGAAGCATTTGTTTCCATTGATGTAAACAGCGGAAAGTTCACCGGAAAGAAGAAAGCAGAAGAAACCTACCGCAAAATTAATCTGGAAGCCGCCCAGGAGATTGCACGCCAGCTTCGCCTGCGGAATCTTTCAGGGATTATTTTGGTCGATTTTATCAATATGGAGAACCCGGATCACAGGGATGAGCTTTTCCATGTACTCCAGAAATATCTGCGGAAAGATTCCGTAAAGGGCAAAGCTGTGGATATCACACCGCTGAACATTCTGGAAATGACACGAAAAAAGGTGAGACGGCCTGTGATCGAGGATATCAAAGAATTATAAAGTGATAATGCAATATAGAAGGGACAGCCATCCTATCATTAAAGTATGATGGATGTGGTAAAATAGGAGGGACATCATGATTAAATTTGCACATTTTAATTTTAATGTATTAAATCTGGAAAAAAGTCTGACATTTTATAAGGATGCTCTTGGACTGGAACCGGTCAGAGAAAAAGAGGCAGGAGACGGATCCTTTAGGCTTGTCTATCTTGGCGATAAAGAAACAGATTTCCAGTTGGAACTGACCTGGCTTCGCGACAGAACAGAACCTTATAACCTGGGAGAATGTGAATTCCATCTTGCTTTTAATACAGACCAATATGAGGAATTCCATAAACGCCATGAAGAGATGGGATGTATTGTTTTTGAAAATCCTGCTATGGGAATTTATTTCATCGCCGACCCTGATGGCTATTGGATTGAGATTGTTCCTGTCAAGTAGAAAAATGTCCTTTTTTTTGCCATTCTCTTTGGATAGAATGTTTATGTACAATTAGAGCATAATGTGCTATTATATTCTTGAATCCATAAAATCTATTTATAAAAAGAGAGGAGGCAGAATGAGTACAGATCAGAAACTGGATTTGCTTTTACACGAAGTATCTGGAATAAAAACAGATATACAAAAGATAAATACCCGTTTAGACGGGATTGAACATACAATAGATGAAATCAAAGCCGAGCAGGCCGTCATGAAACAGGACATTGCTGATATCAAAGCCGAGCAGGCCGTCATGAAGCAGGACATT
>JAUNGM010000025.1 GCA_030524545.1 Eubacteriales bacterium | reverse complement strand
ATGTGGCCGTTCACCCTCTCAGGCCGGCTATGGATCGTCGCCTTGGTAGGCCATTACCCTGCCAACTAGCTAATCCAACGCGGGTCCATCCCATACCACCGGAGTTTTTCACACAGGAGCATGCGCTCCCGTGCGCTTATGCGGTATTAGCAGCCATTTCTGGCTGTTATCCCCCAGTATGAGGCAGGTTACCCACGCGTTACTCACCCGTCCGCCACTAAGAATACAACGACTTCAACCGAAGTCTCCGTCAAAGTATTCTCCGTTCGACTTGCATGTGTTAAGCACGCCGCCAGCGTTCATCCTGAGCCAGGATCAAACTCTCTGATAAAGTGTATAGGCAATTCAGCGATGCTTGCATCGGCTTAATTGCTCATCACTGAATGAGCCAAGGGCTCATGAAGTGTTTGTTTCCACTCAAGATAACTACTAGCTATCTCTCGTTTTTACTGTTTTGAAGATTCTTCTTCGTTTAAATGAATGTAAAGAATTTTCGAGAATCATATGTGTTTCACTGTTTAGTTATCAAGGTTTTCTGTCTCTCGACAGCTTATTAAGCTTATCACAACTTTTTCTTTCTGTCAAGAACTTTTTTCAAGTTTTTCAGTAATTCGTTGTGTGCTGTTGTTTCCAGCAACTTCTATACTTTATCATATAACCAAGTATCTGTCAACAACTATTTTATCTTTTTTACCGCTTATTAAAAGCCGAAAAAAATCCGCTTCATTCAGAAGCGGATTTTAGTATATCACTCTGTTCGTCTTTCGTCAAGACCTAATTTATGCAGTTCCATAAAAAATACTCATAAATATTTTCACAAAAATATCATTCTCGTACAGAAAGTTTGCAATATAATCCTTTTCAATCAATCCAAGCCCCTGACGCCCTATATCCGTGTTGCAGAATACCGTCAATAACAAAAGACCAATCCAGATAAAAAGCAGCCCTTTCAGCGCTCCTACAAATCCTCCGGCAAGCTTGTTCACTCCTTTAATAATAGGAAGGCGCGCTATGATATCAAGCGCGTATGTGATCATCCTTATCAAAAGAGTGGCAAGTAAAAACGAAACGAGAAAAGATAGTCCGTTCACAACTGCAACAGCAATATAATCTGATACATAATCCGTAAACGTGCTGACTGCCAGATATTCATAAACCGCCGCATTGTTATTCTCCTCCAGCCCCTCTGCCAAAAACGCAGGAAGTCCCAGATCTTTGATCAAACTGCTCTGTTCCTGCTGACCGATGGATGTTCTGCCACCCATCTGTGTTTCTACGAAGTTTTTCGTACTGTCCTGCACGGTCTCATATAGAGGTGTATTATCCCTCAGAAAGTCATTGATATATGGATTCATAATCCAGACAAGAGCAATGGATAATACCACAAAAAACATGGACATTACTTCTCTGATAAAGCCACGCCGATAACCAAACCAGCCAAACAGTGCCAGAATGATTACCATTCCAATACCAAGCCATGTTAAGGTCATATGTTCCTCCTAGCTGAACTTAATGATATTCACGCCGCTGTCTAATACCAGTAAATATTTATTCCAGCCAATCTTAAAGAAATCATTAATCGTCCCGTCCAAAGTTCCGCTGTATCTCTCTGTCCCTTTGCTGTTCAGCACTGCAATCTGGGAGCTGTTATACATGAGAATATTGCCTCCGCTCATCTTAATCGTGGTATAAGGAATATTGAAGTCTTTTCGGAACTTCAGTTTGCCGCCGGAGGTATAAACCTCCATAGTATAAAGCTTATCCTTACTGTCATTCTTAAAGACAAGCCCAATGGTATCCTCATCATAAAAGGTACTTATGATTTCCTTATCTACTTCTACAGTTTTACTTTCTTTCGGAATCTGTTTTCCCTGATAGAGTGTAAAACCATTATCGCGAAGAGCTACCGAACATGAATTGTCCAGATATTGGATCTGCGGAATTACAACTCCTTCATAATAATAGCCGCTGACAATCCTGTCATCCTCATTCTGCCCTACGTCCCCAAAATTGTAAAATGCCACATAGCTGGCCGTGTCTCCGCCGTCTACAAACTGGAAGGCTACCATCATAATCATTCCATCATCGGAAATCGCCACATCCATCGGAAAGCCCGGATCATCTACTTTTGTCTGGTTTTCCGCGATCAGGCTTCCGTCTGATGCGTAAAAATTAATCCACGTATCATCTCCGCCATCCAGAATTGCCGCTACAAGACCGTTTTTCGAAATGCGGGCCTTTACAATACTATAGGACGTCGTAACAGTACCCACCATGCCGTCTTTGTCATAAATCCGGATCGCAGTTCCATCTTTATCTGCAATGACTGCCTGAGTACCACAAACATCAGCAACGGGATTCTGCATTTCATAGATATCGCTCCACACAGTTTCCATCTTACTGTTGACAAGGGAGACTCCTTCCGGACTATAACGAAGTACCCTTCCGTCCAATTCTACGTACTTTGTGGATACTACATCCTCCTGTTCGCTTGTCTCAAGTACCTTATAATCATTATACCTGCGTTTTTCAAAAAAGAGAACCAGAGCCAAAACAACAAGCACAGCAATCGCAGCCATGGTAAGCACTCTCTTCAGCGCCTCTCTTCTATGATGCGTCAGCCTTGCCTGATAGTCACCGCCTGCTATCCCCTGTTTTTTTTCAAGCCGGGCTTTTTCTGCCAGCATTCTCCTGCGCCTGAGCTTTTTTTTCAATTTTTTAAATGTATTTGCCATAACCAAACCTTACCTTATGTATTTTATGAATCTGCATATGATACCACAAGGGCATGTGTTCTCACTAAATTCGCGCTGCGCTTTGCCTGCGCTCATTAAGTGTTCACATTATACCATGGTCACTAAGCTCGAAAACACCTCGCTAAGTGTCCAGGCATGTGTTCTCACTAAATTCGCGCTGCGCTTTGCTTGCGCTCATTAAGTGTTCACATTATATCACACTTTTCTATGGTAATACAATTATTTGTCCCGGATAAATGATTTCTTCCTCCGAAATGCCATTCAGCCTGCATATTTCTGAAATGGCTTCCATACTTCCATACTTCTCAATACTAATCTGATACAAGGTATCTCCCGGCCGAATGACGTAAGATGTATGAACGGAATCGCCGGAAACCGCCTGTCCGGTTCCTGTATCATCCTGAGCCGAAGCTTGTTCCTGTTCTGCGAGCTCCTGTCTTCTTTTGGCTTTACGCAGATCCGATTCCTCCTGATAAATCTGTGTCTCCTCCTGAGTTTGTCCTGCTGCTCCTGTTTCCTGTTCCGTGTTTCCCGTCACCTGGCTGTCAGCACTGTTCCCCTGTCCGTCACCACTATCCTGGTTTTCACTTTTCTTCGCCGCACTGTCCGCTCCGGCCTTTTCGCTGTCTTCCTGTTTTTGTTCTGCGGCTAACTCCGTACTGCTTTTATCTGATTCTGCTTCCGCTTTTCCGTTCTCTTCCGCCTGCGCCGTCTCCCTGCTGCCCGCTTGCTTTCCTTCTGTTCCTGTCCCGGTATTGTTTTCCTGTTTTCCATCCGTTGTCTTTAAAGCCGCTGCAGATTCATCTGGTTTTTGAACGTTTAAAGAAGGCAGCGGAGTCACTTCTTTTTCCGGTATTTCAGTTACCTCCGCCCTTTTTCCCGCTGCTGTGGAAGATGCCGTCTTAACCTGCCGTTCCAGACTATATCCGGACTCATAATTGCGGTAAAAATTCACTCCGACCGCGAGCACAGCAATCGCCAGGCAGGCTGTTGCCGCATAGGAAAAAACAGAGGTTCTCTCTTCCGGCTCCACATTTCCGGCTGCCTCTGTCTGTTCCTGATCTTCCTCCCTTTTTGTCTTCTTTTTTGACCGGATGATTTTCCGAAAGGCCACAACCGCCTCATCCGGCACTTCTTCTGTCTGCTCCGGACGAACCTCATGATTTTTATCCAGCATATAGTTTTGCATCAGTGGATTTTTCTCATAAAAAAGGTAGTATCCGGGCTGACGCACAAGAAAGCTGTTTTCGTACCGAAAAAAGGCATCCTCCCTTTCTGCCGGATCCATAAGCATCAATACTTTTTCGCCGCCCCCGAAGTGCTTCAGGTGTACCCGTTTAAATACTTCCGTAATTTCCAGAGGAAGCTCCGGCTGGGCAAAAAACCATCCCACAATTTCCTGTCCCGGAAAATACAGTTCCTGCTCATCATGAATCTTTGACCATACTTTTTCCGTAAAATCAATATGATCCGCAGCCGCTTCTGTTTTATCCACCGTAAGGGCACCCCGCACAAATACATAAGTTACGCCGGACTGCCATTTCGCCTCACCGGTAAGTACAGCCAGATGTCCTTTTTCATTCTCTCCTGCTGTATCCGCTCCGGCCAGCCGGACCAGAAACGTATACACATAATCTTCCACGTAAATCCGGTAATCCTCATCGGAAATCCCGATCTGACGTATATTCCTTGGAACAGCGAACATTCCCTCATTTCCCTTCGCTTCCTGCTTCTCTTCTTTATAAATAACCTCTATCATGTTATATCACCCCTTCGGGTACCAGAATAGCATATGCCAAACGCAGATTTTGGCGGAACATAAGAGGCTTTTCGAAGAATTTAGCGACAGATTTTGCGCTGTGCATAATTCATCCGGTTTCTGGATATGATGATACAAAGCGGGCAGACCGGACCATAAGCCATCAGACCTTTTGCCCAGATAAATCTGTGAGGAAAAATAATGACTTTTTATATTGATGCAAAAAAAGAAAGCTCATCCAGCGAAATCTCATATCTTCTGAAAAAATGTATACGCCATCATCCCCGGCAATGGACAGATCTCGTTTTTCTGTGTATCGGAAGTGACCGGATGACAGGAGACTGCCTTGGACCATATATCGGCCAGCAGCTTCGTCCCTATGCAGGACAGGGAATCTTTGTCTACGGTACACTCACAGATCCTGTACATGCCCTGAATCTCAAAGAAACATCCTCCTATATTACGGACAGGCATCCGTCTGCCCTGGTGATTGCCATTGACGCTTCCCTTGGGCAAAAAAAGCACCTGGGATATGTGACCATCGGAAATGGTGCACTATACCCAGGTGCAGGGGTGCGCAAAGAATTGCCGCCTGTCGGAGATATTCATATTACGGGCATTGTCAACATCGGCGGCATGCTGGAACAGTTCACGCTCCAGACCACCCGTCTGTCAACGGTCATCTCCCTGGCAGATACCATTACGCAGGGAATTGTAAGTCTGATTCCCTCAGAAAACTCGAATAAAAATTATACAAACTCTTTAATCTGTTTGTAGATGCCTTCTGCATCAAGACCATATTTCTCAAGAAGTGCCGCTGCCGGACCGGACTCTCCAAATACGTCATTCACACCGATACGTTTTACCGGTACAGGAGCTTTTTCGGACAGACACTCGCAGACTGCTCCGCCGAGACCGCCGATAATCGAATGCTCTTCAACAGTTACAACCTTGCCGGTTTCTTTTGCTGCTGCAACTACCAGTTCTTCATCCAGAGGTTTGATGGTATGGATATTAATAACTTTGGCTTCAATGCCGTCTGCCGCAAGTTTCTCTGCTGCTTCCAGAGATGGAGCTACACACAGTCCGTTTGCAATGATGGTAAGGTCTTTGCCTTCTCTTAAAACAATGCCTTTGCCCAGTTCAAATTTGTAATCCGGTTTGTCGTTGATCACCGGAACAGCCAGACGTCCGAATCTCATATAGACAGGGCCTACGTGCTCGTAAGCAGCCTCTACCATAGCTTTTGCTTCAATATCATCGGACGGGCATGCAACTACCATACCCGGAATGCTTCTCATAAGTGCAAAATCTTCGCAGCACTGATGGGTAGCGCCGTCCTCTCCAACGGAGATACCGCCGTGAGTTGCTCCGATCTTTACATTAAGCTTCGGATAGCCTACGGAGTTGCGCACCTGCTCAAAAGCACGTCCTGCAGCAAACATTGCAAATGTGCTGACAAAAGGTACCTTACCGGTAGTAGCAATACCGGCACCGATGCCTACCATATTACACTCTGCAATACCGCAGTCAATATGGCGCTCCGGAAATTCTTTTTTGAAAACACCTGTCTGGGTAGCTGCAGCAAGGTCAGCATCCAGAACGATAACATCTTCATGTTTTTTGCCCAGTTCTACCAGGGCATTGCCATAGCTGGCTCTTGTAGCGATTTTCTTTACTTCTGACATAATGCTTCACCTACCTTTTCCAGATCTTCCATTGCCTGTGCATACTGCTCGTCGTTCGGAGCTTTACCATGCCATCCGGCCTGGTTTTCCATGAAGGAAACGCCTTTGCCTTTGACAGTCTTCATTACGATGGCGGTCGGCATACCTTTCGTAGCTTTTGCTTCGTCAAAAGCAGCTTTCAACTGATCCATGTCGTTGCCGTCAGCTACGTTAATTACATGGAAATTGAATGCTTCGAATTTTTTATCAATCGGATACGGGGAGCAGACCTCGTCAATCGGTCCGTCAATCTGAAGGCCGTTGTTGTCAACGATCACAACAAGGTTGTCCAGTTTTCTGAAGCCTGCAAACATAGCAGCTTCCCATACCTGGCCTTCCTGGATTTCTCCGTCTCCGAGAAGTGTGTATACTCTGTAAGAATCGTTGCTTAATTTTGCAGAAAGCGCCATACCTACTGCTGCGGAGATTCCCTGTCCCAGAGAACCGCTGGACATATCAACGCCCGGGATATGTTTCATATCCGGATGTCCCTGCAGATAGGAACCAAGATGACGAAGGGTCTTCAGATCCTCTACCGGGAAATAGCCTCTGTTTGCCAGAACGGAGTAAAGTCCCGGCGCAGTGTGGCCTTTGGATAATACAAAACGGTCGCGGTCTGCCTTTTTCGGATCCTTCGGATCAATGTTCATTTCTTCAAAATACAGATATGTAAATAAATCAGCAGCAGATAAAGAGCCGCCCGGATGTCCGGCTTTGGCTGAATGAACTGCTGTCACGATGCCTTTACGGACTTCGTTAGCAACTTTCTGAAGCTCTAATTTCTCCATGTTTTATTATTCTCCTTTAGATTTGATAAGGAAGTTCGATTCACTAAATTCGGCCATCGCCTACGGCTCGTCCTCATGAAGTTCCCTCGAACCAAATTCGCACCTTTGGAAACACCGGTGCTCTATTTGTCTCCAAATACTGCCTTGTAATCCTGCTGGAATTTCACGATTCCTGCGTCTGTCAGAGGATGATGAAGCATCTGTTCCAGAACTTTGTATGGTACGGTTGCAATATCAGCACCTGCCAGAGCACACTCTGTTACATGTACAGGATGACGTACGCTTGCTGCGATGATTTCAGTCGGAATATCAGCTACTGCAAACATTTCAGCAATCTGACGGATCAGCGGAAGTCCGTCTGTGGAAATGTCGTCCAGTCTTCCAAGGAATGGAGATACATAAGAAGCGCCTGCTCTTGCAGCAAGAAGAGCCTGGTTTGCTGTGAAGATCAGGGTTACGTTTGTTTTAATACCTTCTGCAGCTAAAACTTTGACAGCTTTTAAGCCTTCTCCTGTCATAGGAATCTTAACAACCATGTTCGGATGAATCTTTGCAATCTCGCGTCCTTCTGCGATCATGCCTTCTGCATCAGTGGTAGTCGCTTTTACTTCTCCGCTGATCGGGCCGTCTACGATGCTGGTGATTTCTTTGATAACCTCGGTAAAGTCTCTTCCTTCTTTAGCGATCAGAGACGGGTTGGTGGTTACACCACAGATGATGCCCATGTCATTAGCCTTTTTAATGTCCTCTACTTTGGCTGTGTCGATAAAAAATTTCATGTGTTTTCCCTCCTGAGTTTTTGCTCGTTTACTTGATAATTTCATTATACCAAAAACTTTCATAAGGTCAAGAAGCGGAAAAATTTATTAATAAATATCGTATTAATAATTTCGTTTTTTATTAATTAGCAGTATTGAAAACAAAGCATTTCAGAAATAAAAAAGGCGTTCAATCTGCTGTTTTTCCAAAGATTCAACGCCACAGTTTTCAAAATTATTAATAATATTTTTCAACCCCACATTTATTTAATTTTTTTCTTTTTTTCCGGCTCTGTTTTTATCCGGTTCTTCTTTTGTGAGCCTGACGCATTTTTTTCGGATTTGGCGTAGGCCGTTGTCTTACGTACGATCACCTTCGGTGTATACTCAATATTGTACAGGCTGGTCGGCCGGATTCCGCCGTAAAGCTGATCGTTCATACCAATCTTGCGGATAATGATATCGCAGGCATCCCTGCCCTTCAATGCAACAAAATGGTCGATCGTGGTCAGTGAAATCCTCCGGATACCGGAATAAAAAATATTATCGCAGCCTATGACAGATACATCCCGCGGAACATGAAGTCTGGATGCTGCAAGGGCATCCACCGCACCATAGGCCATCATATCATTTTGTCCGGCAATGGCGGTAAAATGCCTGCCTTCCTCCAAAAGCTCCATTGTGAGCTGATATCCCATAGAATATTCAGAATCCGTGCGGGGGCTTTTCCGGTCCATAGCTTCATCTGCTGCCTTAATCATAACGTGTTCCTTTAAACCCGCCCGTTCAAACTCTTTCACAAAACCGTCAATACGCCGCGACCTCTGCCACTGGCGTCTGGTAAGCGGCGGTGTGATAAAAGCCACATCGCGGTGTCCAAGATCAAGGAGGTGACGCGCCATAAGTCTTCCCACTTCCGTGTTATCCTGGTTGATCGCATCCACAGTTGTTGTCTTCTCTTTATTACTGATAATGACCAGAGGAATCTCCCGTGCCATCTCCTCAACCTGTTTCTGAAAATCCGGGTTAGGATTGCTGGCATAAATGATTCCCTGAGGACGTACAGACTTCATCATTCGGAGATATTTCTCCTCAAGCCTCGCGTCCCTCTGCGTATTGCAGATAAAAACACCGTAACCCTGCTCATTGGCTACGGACTCTATGCCCTGCAGAAGAAGGACATAGTAGGGACTGGTGATCGTAGGGCAAAATACTACAATGAGCTTTTCTTTTTTATCTGCCTTTTGGCTTTTATGTTTCGGCAGTACGTATCCCAGTTCCCGGGCTGCCTGCTCCACCCTTTCTACAGTTTCTCTGGAAAAGGAAACATTGTATTTGCGGTTCAAAACCATAGAGACAGTCGCCTGGGAAACGCCGGCTCTCTCTGCCACATCCTGAGATGTTGCCTTTTTCTTTGTCACTTCAGTTCCACCCTGCCCTCTAACGCCCGAAGCAGCGTTACTTCATCGATGTATTCCAAATCTCCTCCTACCGGAACGCCGCTGGCAATTCTCGTGACCTTGATTCCCGTAGGTTTGATCAGCTTGCTGATATACATAGCCGTTGTTTCACCTTCCAGACTGGAGTTCGTGGCAATGATGACCTCTTTCACATTATTCTGAAGGCGCTGCATCAGTTCCTTAAGCTTAATATCATCCGGGCCGATTCCAAGCATCGGGGAAATCGCTCCGTGAAGCACATGATATACACCCTCGTATTTGCCGGTCTTTTCGTATGCCGCCAGATCCCTGGTATTTTCTACCACCATGATTGTTTCCCCGTCACGGTTCGGATTGCTGCAAATGGGGCAAAGCTCCTTATCAGTCAGGGTGTAGCAGCTTTTACAATACTGAACGTTTTCCCTTGCGCCGGAAATAGCAGCGGTCAGCTGCTGTACCTGGTCTTTTGGCATATTCATGATATGAAACGCAAGACGCTGGGCCGATTTGGCACCGATTCCCGGCAAATGGGAAAGCTGCTCAATTAATTTGTTGATATGCGTACTGTAATATTCCATTAGAACGGGAAGCCTCCGCCCATGCTGCCAAGGCCGCCTGTCAGTTTGGACATAACTGCGGAAGATTCCTCTTCTACCTTACGCAGAGCTTCATTTGTTGCAGCTACGATCAGGTCTTCCAGCATCTCAATATCTTCCGGATCCACTACTTCCTCGTCAAGCTTTACTTTTACAACTTCACGTTTGCCGGAGATTGTCACTTCTACAGCTCCGCCGCCTGCGGCTGCGGTAAATTCTTTCTCTTCCAGTGCCTTCTGGTTTTCTTCCATCTGACGCTGCATTTTCTGCGCCTGTTTCATTAGATTATTCATGTTTCCCGGCATTCCCATGCCCGGAAATCCTCCACGTTTTGCCATGTAGCAAATCCTCCTTTTATATTTTTGTTTATCGCTGTCATTCCTTTTCCTGCGGATCCTCTTCGACCACAACGTCCATATGGATGTTCTCTCTGATTGCCTGATCCACAGTAATCTGGGCCAGATTGCTATGCTGATGCTGATCGGCTACCAGCATTTGAATTTCAACAGTTTTCCCTGTCTGGCCGCGTATGATATCCTGCAATTCCTGCTTATATTCCGGGTTATCCACATAAGTCTGCCCAAGAAAGTCCTGAAACTCCACAAAGAGAACAGGATCACCTGTCTCCCCATTATATTTCGGGATGGATTTCTGCAGCATCTGTTTAAAAACCGCGGAAGTCTGGCTGATGATCGTCTTCCAGCCTGCCACAATCTTCTGCAGATCCTCCGGCGCAGCCTTCTGCGGTTTCTTCTGCTCCGGCACCGCTTCAGCGCTTCCGGCAGTACCGGTTCCTGCTGCCCCCGCCTGAACAACTACCTGCTGCACAGGCCGCTCCTCCATCTGTTTTTCCAGTACACGAATCCTGTCCAGTACGGAATCCAGATTTGTCTCCATTGCAGGACGGCATAATTTAATCAGCGCAATCTCCACCAGAACACGCTTCTGAGCAGCAAAACGAATCTGGTTTGAAAGATCCGAAAAAATACGGATATACCGCATCAGAGTATCCACGTCCACCATTTCGCTTTCTTCCCTCAGAAGCTTCAGATTATCGGAAGATACATCAATGGCCTCCTCCGGATTATCGGAGGTCTTTACCAGGAGCAGATTTCTCATATACCAGGTAAAATCCGATACAAACTGCCCCAGTTCCCTTCCTCCTACGATCAGATCCTCCAATACAAGGATGGATCCGGTCACATCCCCGGAAAGAACCCTTCGCAATAGCCGGCTGAACACCTCCGTATCCACTGCCCCAAGCACTTCCAGCACCTTGTCGTAGGTCAGCGTCTCTCCCAGATAAAATGCGATACACTGATCCAAAAGGCTCAAAGCATCTCGCATGGAACCGTCTCCTGCTTTGGCAACATAGCGGACAGCCTTTTCTTCCGCCTCCACATGTTCGGCTTTCAAAAGCTCGTCAAGCCTTGCCGCTATCGTATCAATAGAAATCCTATGAAAATCATATCTCTGGCAGCGGGATAAAATCGTAATGGGAATCTTATGGGCCTCGGTCGTCGCAAGAATGAAGATCACATAGGCCGGCGGCTCCTCCAGAGTTTTTAGCAGGGCATTAAACGCTCCTGTAGAAAGCATATGGACCTCGTCAATGATATAGACCTTATAATTTCCCTCTGTCGGACGGTAAGAGACCTCTTCCCTGATTTCTCTGATATTATCCACACCATTGTTGGACGCAGCATCAATCTCTATAACATTCATGGATGTTCCCGCCTGAATCGCCCTGCACATCTCACATTCATTGCAGGGGCTTCCGTTCACCGGATGCTGGCAGTTCACTGCTTTGGCCAGAATCTTGGCAACCGTTGTCTTGCCCGTACCCCGTGTTCCGCAGAACAGATATGCATGGCCAATACGGTTCGCCTTAATCTGGTTGGTCAAAGTAGTCACGATATGATCCTGCCCCTTCACATCTGCAAAATTGTCGGGCCGGAATTTTCTGTATAAGGCTGTATAACTCATGGACAGACTCCTCTCCTGAATTTCCCCGTATTGTTTTGTGCTGCTTATCCCCCGTTCTGCAAAAAACCGCGGGAACCTATGTGTGTTTTCTCTTTTCATTAAGCCGCCGCAGGAGAATATCCCGCGGCGGAATTATATCATATATGATTTTCGCAGAAAAATCAATCACCAAAGCTGATGCCGATCTGTTTTGCAGCTTTCACTGTCTGATCTTTCGGGGATACCATTTTCAGCTTGCCTGCACATTCTGCCAGAGGCACACGTTTAATCTTTCCGTTTACAATACCGATCATTACGCCGTATTCTTCATCAAGAATCGCTTCTGCAGCACCTGCGCCGATTCTGGTGGAAAGCACACGGTCATATGCACACGGCTCGCCGCCTCTCTGGGTATGTCCCGGAACAGTCACGCGCACTTCGCTTCCTGTCTCTTTAAAGATCTCATCTGCGATCTCATAGGAAACAGACGGATATTTCTTAGCTCTTGCTTCCAGTTTTTCTTTATATTTTTTCTTGGAGAGTTTTGCATCTTCTTTGGAGATAGCACCCTCTGCAACTGCAAGGATCGTAAACCTCTTGCCTGCTTTGTTACGTTTCTTGATCGCTTCTCCAACCTTCTTGATATCATACGGAATCTCCGGAATGAGGATGATATCCGCACCGCCTGCAAGTCCTGCATGAAGAGTCAGGCTTCCTACTTTATGTCCCATGATTTCCACGATAAATACACGTCCGTGGGATGCTGCTGTTGTGTGAATACAGTCGATTGCATTTGTAGCAATATTTACTGCACTCTGGAAACCGAAAGTCATGTCGGTTCCGAAAATATCATTGTCAATGGTCTTCGGAAGATGGATGATGTTCAATCCTTCTTCTCTCAAAAGGTTGGCAGTTTTCTGAGTACCATTGCCTCCCAGAATTACCAGGCAGTCCAGGCAGAGTTTGTAATACGTCTGCTTCATGGCCTCTACCTTGTCCAGGCCTTTCTCGTCCGGTACACGCATCAGCTTAAACGGCTGTCTGGATGTTCCGAGAATGGTTCCGCCCTGGGTCAGGATACCGGAAAAGTCTCTGGATGTCAGCATACGGTATTTGCCATAGATCAGTCCCTTGTAGCCATCATCAAATCCATAAACCTCCAGGTCATCAATGGAATTGGTTAATCCCTTAACAACACCCCGCATGGTAGCGTTCAAGGCCTGGCAGTCACCGCCGCTTGTTAATAAACCTATTCTTTTAATCATGATTTTGCACCCCGCTTTATGAGTATTTATAAAAAAAACTTTTATAGTTTATTATATAATATTTTGTCTCCTGCCCGCAATAGGAAATGCAAGAAAGTTTCGACCAC
The DNA here is from genome assembly GCA_030524545.1 of Eubacteriales bacterium. Taxonomy (GTDB): domain Bacteria; phylum Bacillota; class Clostridia; order Lachnospirales; family Lachnospiraceae; genus Blautia_A. Next base: position 50,619 of record JAUNGM010000025.1, on the reverse strand, counting down.
CGGTCAGGCTTCCGATGCGGTATAGAATGTTTTCCATTTTCCGCTGCGGTATCTCCCCACAAAACAGGTCACCCGTACGATCCAGTCCAAAACCATAGCCGCCCAGATGCCGACGGCGCCATATCCCAGAATCACCGCCAGGATATATCCCCCGCCGATCCGGCAGATCACCATAGACATGATAGACGCAATCATCGGGAATTTTACATCATTGGCTGCACGCAGTACATTGGTAAGGGTAAAAGATGCCGGCCAAAGCACGATTGCGCAGCCGTCATGAATCAGTACCAGCAGCGCCGCAAGCTTCAGAGTTGTCTCGGAAAGCCCGTACAGCTTCAGGGTCAGCGGCATTGTCAGGATGACGCCGGTGCAGGTTAGTCCGTTAATAAGGTAGGTCAGCTTCATCATCTTTTTTGCAAAATAATCCGCCTGATCAAAGTCGCCTGCACCTACGCACCTGCCGACCACAGTAATCATAGCAAGGCTCATGGCCTGCCCCGGCAGTACCCCAAGGCTGTCCAGATTATTTGCCACTGCATTTGCGGCAATCTGTGCAGTTCCGAACATGGCTATCATACCGACGACCAGCACACGCCCCAACTGGAACACACTGTTTTCGATTCCGCTCGGAATGCCGATATGCAGTATTTTTTTCACTAATGGCCCGTTCCATCCGAAATGCTCCGGCATGATATGGATCTCCAATTCCTGATCACGCAGCCTGCATACCAAAATAACGCAGGCCAGCATCCTGGATATCAGAGAGGCAATGGCTGCTCCTGCAACGCCCATATGCAGTACAAAAATAAAAAATGCATCTCCGCAGACATTCAATACATTCATGATGATGGATGCCTGCATGGAAATCCTGGAATTTCCCATGGAACGGAACAATGCCGCACAGGAATTATAAACAGCAAGAAACGGATACGAAGCTGCGGACAGTACAAGATAGATCAGGGCATTTTTCATAACGTCCGCCTCAATCCCTCCGTACAGCAGGCCCAAAAGTCCCCTTCGAAATATGATGGCCGCACCCATGACTGCCACGGCGATCAGTCCCGTCACAACGAGAAGCTGATTTGCCGCTTCGCAGGCCCTGTCTCTGTGTTTCTGTCCAAGGAACTGCGAGGATACAACTGCGCCGCCCGTAGAGATTGCCGCAAACAGATTGATCAGAAGGTTATTGATCATATCTACCAGTGATACTCCCGATGTCGCCGCCTCACCTACACTGGAAACCATCATGGTATCCACCATCCCCACAGTTACAGCCAGAATCTGCTCTACGATCAGCGGTGCGATCAGCCGCTTTAAGTCCTGATTCGTAAAGAGAACACTCTGTCTTCCCGCCTCCTTCTGCTCCGCGCTTTTTCCCAATATTCTGTTTAACTGGAACAACATGTTTCTTACCTTCTTCTTTTTCTTCAGATTTTTCTTTCAATTTTTTCTTCTTTGCGTCACTATTCTATCACATGGCTTTAGGCTTTTCTATTGATGAATTGCTTAGATTTCCGGCTGTTCGGGATTTGTGCCTTGACAAATCTGTCAAAAGCACTTATAATAAAGTCCGCGCAGCCGGGGAGATAGCGGTGCCCTGTACCTGCAATCCGCTACAGCAGGGGTGATGCCAATCCGAGGGGTGTTCCTTGTGGAGCTGCCCTTTATAAGTGGCGTTGACGTTTGGGTCTTACGCAACAGGAATCTGTGAACCGTGTCAGGGCAGGAATGCAGCAGCACTAAGCAGAAGCTCTTGTGTGCCGTGAGGGTGCCTGGGCTGAGTTAACTGTAAAGGTAACGTCTGTGAGTGCATTTCGAAGTGCGGCGCGCATAAATAAAAAAATCAAGGATACTGTCAGACGGCAGTATCCTTTTTCTTATCTCTCAGGGCCAGAACAGCGCCCCACAAAACCAGTCCCCTTTCCCTTCGTTCTCATTCCCGGTCATATCTCCGCTTCCCCGGCATTCTCTGCCTCCGCAGCTCTGCGGGCTTCCTTCTGAAGTTTCTTCTGCTCACGAAGATCCCGAAAAAAATCCGACAGCATTGCAGAGCATTCTTCCTCCAGGACGCCCTTCGTAATTTTAACTTTATGATTAAATCCATCCACCTCCAGAAGATTCAGCACGGAGCCTGCACACCCTGCTTTTGGATTCATGCTTCCGATCACGACTTCGTCAATTCTGGACTGTACAAGGGCTCCTGCACACATCTGGCAGGGCTCCAGCGTCACATACATGGTACAGCCCTCCAGCCGCCAGTCTCCCAGCTTTTTGCTTGCACGCCGGATAGCATTCAATTCTGCATGGGATAGTGTATTTTTATCCGTATTTCGCCTGTTATAGCCACGGGCAATGATTTTTCCGTCAGATACGATCACGCAGCCGATGGGAACTTCGTTAAGCGCCCGGGCCTTTTTTGCCTGACGGATAGCTTCTTTCATAAATCGTTCCTGCTCTGTCACAAAAAAAGCCTCCTCTTTCTGTTTGTATCGCACTGCTCGTTACTGTTCACTCCTTCAACATAAACAGTAACCACTGCTCTCCATTATATAGAATTCGCCTTGTAAAATCAATGGATGGGATTTAAAATAAGATTAGCCGCGGGCGCATACAAGGAAAAACGACCGTCTGCAGTGTAATCTGTAAAAATTCTTTACTGAAAAAGAAAATCTGGAGGTGTCTATGAAGATATGCGGTTTAAATAAAACAACCTTATTGGATTATCCCGGAAAAGTGGCAGCAACTATCTTTCTTGGAAGCTGTAATTTCCGCTGCCCTTTCTGTCATAACAGTTCTCTTGTACTCCACGCATCCCGGGAGCCTGAAATTCCCCGCGAAGAGGTACTGTCATTTTTAGAAAAACGCAGGGGAATTCTGGATGGTGTCTGCATTACAGGCGGTGAACCTACTTTAAGCCCGGAACTGGACGGGTTTCTTCAGGAGATACGCAGCTTGGATTATGCCATTAAGCTGGATACCAACGGCTCGCGTCCGGATACCGTAAAAGAGCTCGTCCGCAGAGGGCTTGTCGACAAAATTGCAATGGACATCAAGGCATGTCCGGACAATTACGGCACGCTTGCCGGGCTTCTCTTCCCAGACCTGGACTCCATTCGACAAAGCGCGGATTTTCTGATGGAAGGACATGTAGATTATGAATTCCGTACCACAGTAGTAAAAGAATTGCATACAGAGAAAGATTTCCGGGAAATCGGCCAATGGCTGAAAGGGGCCAAAGCCTACTATCTCCAGGCTTACAAAGACTCCGGAGAAGTCCTGCAGCCTGGATTCAGCAGCTATTCTCTTGATGAACTGAAGCGTTTCCGCAGTATCCTTCTGGAAACCATCCCGTTAGTGGAAATCCGGGGTATTGATTAGGCGGTACCAATAGCCGCCTCTTCCCTTAGGCAATTGAATATAACGGCTTTCTTTGAAATACGGGAAGCCAAACATATTGGCCATAAAACGTTCCTGCTGGTCATATCCTCCCGGAACGCCCAGAATATAACGGCCATCCGCTCTCCTGCAGATCAATAGATGTCCGAAATTGTAATAGCCATACTGAAGGAACCGATTATTGCGCAAAGCAGCATCCCTTCGGTTCAGACGGGCCAGATCGGTCAGATGGAGTTTGCGGCAGTCTGTGATTTCTTCATCCCCAAACGGCTGGAAGGCTTCTCCCGGCTTTCCCTGCGGAGAACGGCGGGACGGTTCCGGCCGCTTTTCTCCCCGTACCAAAGACTTTCCGTTTTCTTTCCCCTTTTCCTCATACGTTTTCGAAACTGATGCTTCATTTTCATCAGGGATTTCCGTTTCCCGGCCCACTCTATTCAAACGTACATTTTCCTCATTATCCCCTATCCGTCTATTTCCTCTCTGATTCGTCACAGGCATCCCATCTTCCTCCCGAGACTCCTCCGGATCCATATTTTCCCCCGATTGAAAAGATATGTTCGAATTCATGGATACTTCCGAAACATGAACCGACTGAGAAACCAACTCCGGATTACTCATTTCCTCTTGCTCTTTCTCTTCCCATACCTGTTCCTCTTTCTGTGTACTTTCCCCCTCCTCTATCTGCCGGCCCTTCTCCGCATCTTCCTCCTGCATCCCCCGACCTTTCTCTGCATCTTCCTCCTGCATCCCCTGGTCTTTCTCAGCATCTTCTTCCAGCATCCCCCGGCACTACTCTGCATCTTCTTCCTGTATTCCCCGGCTCTTCTCTGCATCTTCTTCCTGCATCCCCCGGCCTTTCTCTGTATTTTCCTCTTTCATCTGCTCTCCGCTCTGCAAACCTTCCTTCTGTTCTTCATCATATTTTTTTCCGGAATGTCGAACCGTCGGAGATTCTTTAAAAACGCTCTTCACTTCACGAAAATTCTCCGGACGAATCGGAAAATCATCCCATTCTGTCCCAAAAAAAGCTCCTCCCTCTGTTGTCAGAATCAGCCCTCCCATTTTTCCAAGGGCAACTCCGGTTCCATTCATATTCAGGGCATCTGTCTCAATAAAGCACTGCGCCGTTCCCTCCCCGGTTTCACAGGTTCCTAACAGATTTCCATCCATCAGGCCTCCGCTTCTGACAAACCCGTAAATTTTACATTCCGCCTGCGCAGGTAATCCCGGGCACTGTAAATGCAGTTCCAGTCTGCACTGCTGTTCTCTCACTTCCACTTTAATGAAGCCGCAATTATTTCCTTTTTTCCCTTTCAGATATTCATATACATATGCGACAAATCGCTGATATCCAGCCAAGCAGCTCCCTCCACAAAAATAGATTTCCCTAATATATATGAAAGAAATCTCATTTCATTCCCGCATCTCCCCTCTCTTCCACGTTCTCAGCCACCTGTTTCTCCCCTTTCTTCAAAAGTCTCCAAAATATTTAAAATTTTTTTCATTTTCTTATTGACAAATCATCTAAAAGTTAATATAATAGCTCTTGCAGTTGACGAAGCGTGGCTCAGTTTGGTAGAGCGCTGCGTTCGGGACGCAGAGGCCGCAGGTTCGAATCCTGTCGCTTCGACTCGCAAAAAATGCCGGAAACTCAAAGGTTTCCGGCATTTCTCTTTGTCTTTTTTAACGTTTAATTATATGGTCTCCTATCTTCCCCCGCAAAAATATACCCCCTCATCATGGTAGCCATTTTTCATCAACTCTTTATATTCATCCTGCTGTTTCCGGATTTCCTCCAGCTTTAAAGATGACCATCATAACCATATTATCAGAAGTAGCAACGAAAGAAACCCTCTCATTGAATAAGGCAGTCATTCAATGCCTGGAATATGCCCTGATAATTACAGTTTACATTTTGTTTTTCTGTGCATTTTGTACATAAGGCAGGCCTATTTCCGGTCACACATGAACAGGCACAGACTTTCCAAAAAAGAGCAAAAACACTTGAGGTTTTTCCCATTTTCTATATAATAAAAACAAAGGAGGAAAACAACATGCCACAAAGAACAGACATTCATAAAGTACTCATCATTGGCTCCGGCCCTATCGTGATCGGACAGGCCTGTGAGTTCGACTATTCCGGAACTCAGGCCTGCAAAGCGCTCAAAAAACTCGGTTACGAAATCGTGCTGGTAAACTCAAATCCAGCCACCATTATGACAGATCCGGAGACAGCAGATGTCACCTACATTGAACCTCTGAATGTGGAACGTCTGGAACAGATCATTAAGAAAGAAAGACCGGATGCCCTTCTGCCGAACCTCGGCGGACAGTCCGGACTGAACCTGTGCGCAGAATTGAATAAAGCAGGCATCCTTGACAAATACAATGTCAAGGTCATCGGCGTACAGGTAGACGCTATCGAACGCGGCGAAGACCGCATCGAGTTTAAAAAAGCCATGGACAAGCTCGGTATTGAGATGGCAAGAAGTGAGGTTGCCTACAGCGTAGAAGAAGCACTCGCCATTGCAGACCAGCTCGGCTACCCGGTTGTCCTTCGTCCCGCATACACCATGGGCGGTGCAGGCGGCGGCCTTGTTTATAACAGAGACGAGCTGAAGACCGTCTGCGCAAGGGGGCTGCAGGCCAGCCTTGTCGGACAGGTTCTTGTTGAGGAATCCATCCTCGGCTGGGAAGAGCTGGAACTGGAGGTTGTCCGTGATGCAGACAACAACATGATCACCGTATGCTTCATCGAAAACATCGACCCCCTTGGTGTCCATACGGGCGACTCCTTCTGCTCCGCACCGATGCTGACCATTTCCGAAGAATGCCAGAAGCGTCTTCAGGAGCAGGCTTACAGGATTGTAGAGTCCGTACAGGTCATCGGAGGAACGAACGTACAGTTTGCCCACGACCCTGTTTCCGACCGTATTATCGTTATTGAAATCAACCCCCGTACTTCACGTTCTTCCGCACTTGCCTCCAAGGCAACCGGATTCCCGATTGCACTGGTATCCGCCATGCTCGCTACCGGCCTGACCCTGAAGGATATCCCCTGCGGCAAGTACGGCACCCTGGACAAATATGTTCCTGACGGAGACTATGTTGTCATCAAATTTGCCCGCTGGGCATTCGAAAAATTTAAAGGTGTAGAAGACAAGCTCGGCACCCAGATGCGTGCCGTAGGCGAAGTCATGAGTATCGGCAAGACCTACAAGGAAGCCTTCCAGAAAGCCATCCGCAGTCTGGAAACAGGCCGCTACGGTCTCGGCCATGCCAAAAACTTTGATTCCATGACCAAGGAAGAGCTTCTGAAGCTTCTGATCACGCCTTCCAGCGAACGCCATTTCGTTATGTACGAAGCACTCCGCAAGGGAGCAACCACAGAAGAAATCTTTGAGCTTACCAAGGTTAAATCTTACTTTATCGACCAGATGCGAGAGCTTGTAGAGGAAGAGGAAGAGCTTCTGAAATGCAAAGGTTCCATGCCGTCCGATGAACTTCTGACTGCAGCCAAGAAAGACGGATTCTCTGACAAATATTTAAGCCAGCTTCTGGAAATCCCGGAAGAAACCATCCGCAATCACCGTATTGCTCTTGGCGTGGAAGAGGCGTGGGAAGGTGTTCACGTAAGCGGAACCCAGGACAGCGCTTACTACTACTCCACCTACAATGCACCGGATAAAAACCCGGTTTCCGAAGACAGACCGAAGATCATGATCCTGGGCGGCGGCCCGAACCGTATCGGACAGGGTATTGAGTTTGACTACTGCTGCGTACACGCTTCTCTCGCTTTGAAGAAGCTTGGTTTTGAGACGATCATTGTGAACTGCAACCCGGAAACCGTATCAACAGACTACGATACCTCTGACAAACTGTATTTCGAGCCTCTGACTCTGGAGGACGTACTGAGCATTTATAAGAAAGAAAAACCGCTTGGCGTTATCGCTCAGTTCGGCGGGCAGACTCCTCTGAACCTGGCTGCAGAGCTTGAGAAAAACGGCGTAAAGATCCTGGGAACCGCCCCGTCTGTCATTGACCTTGCAGAGGACCGCGACCTGTTCCGTGCCATGATGGAAAAACTGGAAATCCCGATGCCTGAATCCGGTATGGCCACCACTGTAGAAGAGGCCACAGCAATCGCCGAAAAGATCGGCTATCCTGTTATGGTGCGCCCATCCTACGTTCTCGGCGGAAGAGGTATGGAAGTTGTTTATGATGAAGAAAGCATGACCGGTTATATGAACGCGGCTGTAGGCGTTACCCCTGACCGCCCGATCCTCATTGACCGTTTCCTGAATCATGCAACCGAGTGTGAAGCAGATGCCATCAGCGACGGCACCCATGCGTTTGTACCTGCTGTTATGGAGCACATTGAACTGGCAGGTGTCCATTCCGGAGACTCCGCGTGCATCATTCCTTCCGTACACATCTCTCCTGAGAATGTAGCGACTATTAAGGAATACACCAGAAAGATTGCGGAGGAGATGCACGTAAAAGGACTGATGAACATGCAGTACGCCATCGAAAACGGCAAAGTTTATGTTCTGGAAGCCAACCCGAGAGCTTCCCGTACCGTACCGCTTGTCTCCAAAGTCTGCAACATCCGGATGGTGCCGCTTGCAACCGATATCATTACCTCCGAACTGACCGGGCGCCCTTCTCCTGTTCCGGGCTTAAAAGAGCAGGAAATCCCCAACTACGGCGTGAAAGAGGCCGTCTTCCCGTTCAACATGTTCCAGGAGGTAGACCCTATTCTCGGACCGGAAATGCGTTCCACAGGCGAGGTATTAGGTCTTTCCCGCTCCTACGGCGAAGCTTTCTACAAAGCACAGGAGGCTACACAGCTGAAGCTTCCTCTGGAAGGCACTGTTCTGATCTCCGTAAACCGCAAGGACAAAGCAGAGGTTGTGGAGGTTGCCAGAAGCTTCTCGGAATCAGGCTTCCGCATTGTTGCCACAGGCACCACCTTCGACCTGATCAGCGAAGCAGGAATCCCGGCAGAAAAGGTGAAGAAGCTTTATGAAGGCCGCCCCAACATCCTGGATATGATCACCAACGGAAAGATCGACCTTATCGTGAACTCTCCTGTCGGCAAAGACAGCATCCACGATGACAGCTACCTGCGCAAGGCCGCCATCAAGGCTAAGATTCCTTATATGACCACAATCGCAGCAGCTAAAGCAACCGCCAGCGGAATCAAATATGTGAAGTTCCATGACAGCGGAGAAGTAAAATCCCTCCAGCAGCTTCACAGCGAGATTCACGATAAAGAATAAATCATCTTCTCCCCACCGGACGGGCATAAAACAAAAAAACACAGGAGTGCCGCAATCAGCACTCCTGTATTTTTTATTTACGCTTCATTTGAAGTTCCGTCATCCTCTGCAGAATTGGAATCCTCATTCGAATTCCCGCTGCCTTCCGTATTAGAACCCTGTGAGCTGCTGCCTGTCAGCTCATCACCGCATTTCAGATAGCCGGTCTGTCCGTTATATTCTGCCTGAACCCAGTTGTCACTCATCACCTTCAGAATCTTTACTGTAGTCCCTTCATCCAGCTCTCCAATAACATCTGAGTTCACATTCGCCTCTTCCCGGAAATTATAAGCGGTCTGAAGGACATGGCTTGTACCGTTTTCGGTTCCGGTAGTATCAACGGTACTCTTCGGTTCTGTCTGAAGTGAAGAAATGGTATCCTGAAGTTCTTCGTTACTCTTCTTTAAATCGGAAACCTGTGTCTTCAGTTCCTGATTCAACTGGCTGAGCGTCTCAATCTCCTTTTTATCGGTTCTTCTCTGCCAGCTCTTACCAGCCGAGAAAATCAGGATAATCACCAGAAGTACTGCAACGCCTCCAATGATCAGAATCTTCTTATCTCTGTCCAGCCCGTTCTTCGAGCTACGATTTCTGTCTGTTCTTCTCTTTGCCGAATCTCTCTCGGCTCTTCTGTTCATAACCTCTTCAGCACTCTGCTGTCTGACAAAATTACTCGACCGTTCCCAGCCATTTTCCTGTGATTTTTCCAAGTCTGTTCTCATCTGTTAGTTCTCCTCTCTTTTATTATTCATCCCCTTATTTTTTGAAAACATTACCCGAATTTATTTTACACCAGCGATCGCAAATCTCTGTATCCGCCACATGACCACCGGATAAAAATCTTCTGTAACATTTTCTATTATAATACATCTTTTTTCAACATCCAAGAGGACTTTTCAATTTCCTTGTATTTTTTCGAAACAATTGATACAAGATTGATATTTTTCTAAAATGCTTGTTTCTCAGCTGCAAAACATGCTATAGTAGAAACAACAATATACATCAGCCGTCTTTACTCATATTCTGTCGTAAAATTCATGCCTAATCAGGCATACCTCTATTGGCGCAGCGAGTGCGCCGAACGATATGTAATGAATAAAGATGATTTCATAATAAAGGAGAATCCGTATGGATGTACACAGCATCAGCACCCATTGCACAAGAACGGAATTTGTAGGTACTGCCGTTCTGGATACGATCGGTCTCGTTATTTCCGGTATTGACGATACCCTTTTAAAAGAGATGAATATCGGAACAAAATACCATACCCTCGGTTTATTCAGCTCTCGTACAGGCGCCGCAGGACAGATTACCGCAATTGATGATGCGGTTAAAGCAACCAACACGGAGGTTCTTTCCATTGAGCTCCCCAGAGACACCAAGGGCTGGGGCGGTCACGGAAACTATATTGTTCTTGGCGGAACAGATGTCTCCGATGTCCGTCATGCGGTGGAGCTTGCTCTTGAGCTGACCAACAAATATGCGGGTGAATTATATATCAGCCAGTCCGGTCATTTGGAATTTGCCTATTCTGCAAGCGCCGGTCCTGCCCTCCAAAAAGCATTTGGAGCCGCCCCCGGAGAAGCTTTCGGATTCATGGCCGGTTCCCCGGCTGCCATCGGGCTGGTCATGGCAGATACTGCTATGAAGTCATCTTCCGTCCGTATCATCCGTTACATGACGCCCAGCGTCGGAACCAGTCATTCCAATGAAGTCATTCTGGCGCTCTCCGGAGATGCAAGCGCATGCAGGGAGGCTGTCCTGAATGCCCGCCGGATTGGACTGGAGCTTCTTATTGCCATGGGATCCTATCCGGAAATCCCCGGTTCTCCTTATCTGGAATGAATACACATCCATATCCCGAAAAACAGCTATGATATCAAAAAAGAGACAAGGCCCGGTTCGTTTATATTCATCTGCCATTGTCTCTTTTTATTTATGCTTTATATCTCCTGCATGTTTCCTGTTAATTCAGCTGGTACACATCTGCATACTGCGTTCCGAAGCTCAATGCCTGATCATGGCTGTCAAAATAGATGTCCACATGACCGTACGGAGTTCCCAAATCCTCTACTGTATAAATTGTGCCATTGATAGAAAGCTGTGTTCCAAAAGGCACACCCGCCATGGCTACCGTATGTCCGGAAGACGGCATCGTGCCGCTGGCCGTGGCGTTCCCTGCGGTACCGCAGCATTGTGCACAGCTGCAGTATCCTGTCAAAAGGAAATTTCCAAGATAAGTTCCCTGGCCGGAGCTTTCGTATGTTTCTTCCGTACCTGCAGTTTCTTCCACACTTCCGGTGTCCTCCACGATATCGGTATCCTCCTCAGCACTCGTGTCCGTTTCAGCACTCAGATCCTCTTCTTCGTATGTACCTTCGGAGCTTCCATACAGATCTTCCTCACCCTCTTCTTCCACAATGATATCACTGCTTGTAGAACTGCTGGAAGAATCCAATGTATCTGTCTCAGGATCGAAATCCGGCGGTGTCTGGCTTTCACTTTCTTCCACTTCAGCCTCTGCGGCGGCCTCTCTTTCCGCTTCCGCAGCTGCCGCTGCTGCTGCCTTTTCTGCTTCCGCCTCTTCCATCAGAGCGGCAATATGATTATCTGCACTGTCAATCTGTGCCATCAGGGCACTGGCTTCCGCCCTGCTTGCACTAATCTCATTTACATAAGAAGTAATGTTAGCGCTGGTGTTCGCAGCCATCGCCTGTACTTCCTGCTGCTTGGCTGATTTCTGGTTCTGCAGTTCCGTAATAGCCTGAGATTCCTGCTCAACCTCTTCCTCCTGCTGCTTAATACTCTCACGCATTTCCTCATATTTCTTCAGCATGTTTCTGTCATATTGAGAAATCTGAGAAACATTTTCCGCCTGATTCAGAAATTCCGCAAGGTTTCTGGACGATAACAGCATTTCCAGCATAGAGCTTCCGCCGTGTTCATACATATAAACAATGCGAATCTTCATTGCCTCATATTGTTTCTTTGCAGCTTCGCGTGCTTTTTCCAGTTCTGCCTGAACTTCTTTCAGTTCTTCCTCTTTAGCGGCTGCTTCTGCGTCAAGCTGTGCAAGACTGTTTGTAAGTTCATTATATTGTGCATCTAATTCTGCTAAATAGTTTTCCAGTTCCTGCTTTTTGCCTTCCAGACTGCTGATCGCCGCCTCTGTCTGTACCAGACCGCTCTGAGCTTCACTCTTCTGTTCCTGGGCATATGCAATCTCATCTTCAGTAGCAGCCGATACACCGGTGCCCATAGAAACTGCCAGAGCTCCGGCAAGCAGTAATGAAAAAACCTTCTTTTTCTTCATAATAACCTCCAGAAATTTGTTCATTAACTTTTTCCGTAGGTCAAGTATAACATATTTCTTAAAAAAATCAACATTTTTATTTAACTTTTGTAACATTCATGTAATATTTTCCTGTATTATCCAAAAAAGAAAGGTGCCCCCTAACCGGAAGCACCTCTATATTTAAAAAGTGATTATCTGTAAAAACTCCTGTATGATGAAAGAAACGATAATTATTCAGCAGCTTCTTCCGTCTCTTCTGCCATAACCTCCTGATACTTTTCAAGAATGATCGTCTGTATACGGTCTCTTGTGGCAGAATTGATAGGATGTGCGATATCGCGGTATTCCCCGTCCGTAGCCTTACGGCTGGGCATTGCAATGAAAAGTCCCTTTTCACCTTCAATTACTTTAATGTCATGAACTACAAATTCTTCATCAATGGTAATGGAAACCACGGCTTTCATTTTTCCCTCTTTTGCTACTTTTCTCACACGTACATCAGTTATGTTCATCTTTGCTTTCCCCTTTCCTTTTACAAATGCTGAATCCCGCCTTCTCCTACGGAATCACAGCACGTAACGCTCATTTTTTTCTACGACGATCTTGACTTCGCCTTCGCCGCAATAGTAAGAATTTGCTCTGATGGTGTCCCTGCTCTCAACAATGCAGTTCTCAATATGTGTGTTATCCCCCAAATAAACATTATTGAGAATCACAGAGTTTTTGATCACACAATTGTTACCAACAAATACATCTTTAAACAGGACCGAATCTTCTACAGTTCCGTTTATAATACAGCCGCTTGCAATGAGACTGTTCTTAACAACAGCTCCCGGATTATACTTTGCAGGAGGCAGATCATCAATCTTTGTCTTAATAGCCGGCTCCTGCTTGAAAAAATAATTCCGTATCTCCGGCTCCAGAAATGCCATATTCGTTCTATAATAAGCCTCTGCAGTAGAAATATTGCTCCAGTAGCTGTCAATCTTATAGCCATAGATTCTTTTCAGATTCTTATAGCGGATCAGGATATCCCTGACAAAATCATTTCTGCCTTCCTGTGCAGCCTTCTCGATCAGTTCGATCAGCTGTCTTCTGCGGATCACATAGATGCCTGTAGAAATGGTATTATATGCGGAAACCATTGGTTTTTCCTCAAATTCTTCAATTCTGCAGTCTTCATTCATGCGTAGAACACCGAAGCGTTCCACCTCATTCTGATCCCTGCATGTCGTACAAACAACTGTGATGTCCGCACGTTTGGCAATGTGATATTCCAATACTTTATTATAGTCCAGTTTATAGACACAATCACCGGATGCAATGACTACATACGGTTCATGGCTGTTTTTCAAAAATGTAAGATTCTGATAGATCGCATCTGCAGTTCCCTGATACCAGAGACTGTTCTCCTTGGTGATCGTCGGAGTAAATACAAAAAGTCCGCCCTGCTTTCTGCCGAAATCCCACCACTTGGAGGAGCTTAAATGCTCATTTAAGGAGCGGGCATTGTACTGTGTCAGCACGGCAACCTTCTGGATATGAGAATTGGCCATGTTGCTCAGCGCAAAGTCAATGCTTCTGTAGCTGCCTCCGATCGGCATTGCTGCGATTGCCCTTTTATTGGATAACTCTCTCATGCGGTTGTTATTGCCGCCTGCCAAAATAATACCGATTGCTCTCATGCCTCGTCACCGTCCTTTGCCGCTATTACCTGTCCGCCTGCCAGAAGTCCGTCCGGATAATCTGCCGGTGTAGTCACGCCGGAAATCGCCGTATTTTTGCCGATTTTTACATTGTCCGGAATGACGCTCTTCTCTCCGACGGTCGCAATTCCGAAAGCGTATACTGCCGGTTTAAGTACATTCGGTGCTTCCTCGCCACATCCAAGTACTACGTGATTGCCGATCACAACATCTTCTGCAATGATTGCCTTATCCATCACAACGCCTTCGCCTACCGCGGAATTTCTCATGATAATGGAATCCCTGACAACACTTCCCTTGCCGATGATAACATTCGGCCCGATCACAGAGTTGTGAACCTCGCCGTAAATCTCAGCGCCCTCTCCAATGAGACACCTGTCAACTACGGCCTCAGCCGAAATATACTGCGGCGGGATGATATCGCCCTTTGTATAGATTCTCCAGAATTCTTCATATAAATTGAATTCCGGAATAATATCGATCAGCTCCATATTGGCTTCCCAGTAGGAACCGAGGGTTCCTACATCTTTCCAGTATCCGTTGTATTCATAAGCAAAAAGACGCTGGCCTTTTTCTTTGCAATATGGAAGAATATGCTTACCGAAATCACAGTTGTTCTGATCCTTAAGGGCCAACAGTGCCTCCTTCAGAACAGGCCAGCTGAAAATATAAATACCCATGGAAGCAAGATTGCTGCTTGGATGTTCCGGCTTTTCTTCAAATTCCGTAATACGGCTTGTCTCATCTGTTACCATGATACCAAAACGGCTGGCCTCTTCCATAGGAACCGGCATACACGCAATGGTAACATCTGCCTTATTAGCCTTATGAAAATCAAGCATCACTTCGTAATCCATTTTATAAATATGATCTCCGGAAAGAATCAGGACGTAATCCGGATTGTACTGCTGCATGTAATCCAGGTTCTGGAAGATTGCATTGGCAGTTCCTGTATACCATTCGCTGTTTGTGCTCTTTTCATATGGGGGAAGAACGGTAACGCCTCCCTCATTCCTGTCCAGATCCCACGGGATACCTATTCCGATATGTGTATTGAGGCGCAAAGGCTGATACTGTGTTAAAACACCTACCGTATCGATACCAGAATTGATGCAATTACTTAAGGGGAAGTCAATAATACGATATTTTCCGCCGAAAGCGACTGCCGGTTTTGCAACTTTTTCTGTCAGAACTCCCAGCCGGCTGCCCTGGCCGCCAGCTAAAAGCATGGCAATCATTTCTTTCTTAATCATGCAATCACCTCTTGTATGTTATGATTACAACATTATACCATACTTTACAAGATTAGTGAACATTTTTTACAATTATTTTGCCTGCATTTTATTTTTTTTAGAGTTATTGTATACGAAATGTTATTCGATAGAAACTTTTTCGTTACACTTTTTGTCATTTTTCCACATATAATGACAATTTTTTCCAGTTTTTTTATCCTCTTTCCACATATATGGTTCCGGGAAAGAAAGACTTTTCATTTTCCCTTATTGGGAGTATAATGAAAAATAGTAATGAAAAATCAAATGAGAATATATCAAGGAGATTATCATATGTATCAGATAGACTTTCATAAACCGCTTCATATCCACTTTATCGGTATCGGCGGTATCAGCATGAGCGGCCTTGCGGAAATCCTCCTGGAAGAGAACTTTACGATTTCCGGATCCGACGCAAAAGAAAGCCCGCTCACCAGGGCACTTGAAGAGCGCGGTGCCAGAATTTATTACGGTCAGCGTGCTTCCAACATCGAAGATTCGGTTCAGGTAGTTGTTTATACGGCTGCCATCCATCCGGATAATCCCGAGTTTGCCTGTGCAGTATCCAAAGGAATTCCTATGCTTACCCGCGCACAGCTCCTTGGACAGATCATGCGCAATTACGAAACTCCGATTGCTGTTTCCGGTACCCATGGCAAGACTACCACAACTTCCATGATTTCTCATATCCTTCTTTCCGGAAACTGTGATCCCACCATCAGCGTAGGCGGAATCCTCCCCGCCATCGGCGGCAATATCCGTGTTGGGCAGTCTGAGACCTTCCTCACGGAAGCCTGCGAGTACACCAACAGCTTTTTAAGCTTTTTCCCGAAGATCAGTGTGATCTTAAATATGGATGCGGATCATCTGGACTTCTTCAAGGACATCGATGATATCCGCCATTCCTTCCGCAAATTTGCCGAACTGCTTCCCGCAGACGGAACTTTGATCATTAACGCAGATACGCCTGCTTATGAAACGATCATCAGCGGACTTCCCTGTCAGGTAATCACCTATGGTCTCGAAAATAAAGCAGAGTACACGGCTAAAGACATTTCCTATGATGAATTTGGTCATGCGACATTCACAGCATATAGAAACGGCACCCCGGCAGGCACCTACAGCCTGAAGGTTCCCGGTATCCACAATGTTTCCAATGCTCTGGCTTCCATTGCTGCCGGACAGCTTCTGGGGCTTTCTGAAGCTGTGATCACGGAAGGCCTGAACAGCTTCCATGGCACGGACCGCCGTTTCCAGCATAAAGGAGATGTGGCAGGTGTTACCATCATAGACGATTATGCACACCATCCTACGGAAATTGAAGCAACCCTTCATGCAGCTAAGAACTATCCTCATAAAACTACCTGGTGTGTTTTCCAGCCGCATACATATACCAGAACCAAGGCGCTTCTTCCGGAGTTCGCCAAAGCTCTGACTCTGGCAGATCATGTAGTACTTGCAGATATTTATGCAGCCCGGGAAACCGACAATCTTGGAATTTCCTCCGAAGACCTTCAGAGACAGATTCAGGAGCTCGGTACCCCCTGCGAATATTTCCCGACGTTTGATGAAATTGAGAACTATCTGCTGGAGCACTGCACCCAGGGCGATCTGCTGATCACCATGGGAGCCGGAGATGTTGTCAATATCGGAGAGCATCTGCTCGGCAAATAGCCGATACCGGGATAACAGTCCGCCGGACTGTCTCTCAGGTATCTCCTGCCGCCCATTAAGCCATTGCCTGTCATTCTTTCAGGCAATGGCTTTTCTTCATTTTTTCCCCAATAAGCAAATTTTTTATGCACATCCGCAAACAGCGATTTTACAAGGCCTGGAGATAGTTATCCACATTATCCACAGGGTTATACACATTTTCTCCGCACTTCACTTGTGGATTTTTTTGTGTATTATGTGATTGACATAATTCGGCAGCTTTTTCCTGCATAATTTCTGTTTTTCTTACAAAATTCTTGATTTTCCGGGATTCCCCATGGTTTGCAATAATAATCGGCAGCTTTTTCCTTCCACATTATCCACATTATCCACATTCGAAATGTGGATGAATTGTGCAGGAAAAAAAGGTGTTCTCTTTTGAAAATGGTTGTGCTATAATCCTAACGTACCAAAAAGAACGATTCAAGACAGACTAAGAAAGTGAGTGATATTCATGAGTATGATTACTTTGCACAATTCCTCCCGTACAGAGGTTACAGTTCTGTCCAATTATTTTATAGATCATTTCATGCCGGAGGCAAACGGCGAATTTGTAAAGGTCTACATCTATCTGGTCCGGATGCTTGCCAATGCCCCTGTTTCTTTCAGCCTGGAGGAAATGGCTGACCGTCTGCTCTGCACGGAGCGCGACATCATCCGTGCCCTGAAATACTGGGTAAAAGCGGAGCTTATTTCTCTGGATTATGACTCCGGCAGGAATCTCTGCGGAATCCGGATCCTGCCGCTGACTGCCGTCTCCGCATCGGAAAACCAGGCTTCACAGACGGACAGCACGCAGTTCATTGGCACTCCTCTTACTGCCGAACCATCCGCCGACGATCCAGCCGCTGCTTCTGTCTCCTATCCGAATGATATAGCTAAGGCCCCTTCTCAGACAATGATCATCCGGAATACCGGTCCTGCATACGACGGAACCCCCGCTGCATCCGACGCCGGCGGCAAAGCTTCCCGCGCATCTGACCTTACCCCTGACCGAATCAGGGAGCTGAAGCAAAATGAAGATATTGTCCAGCTTCTTTATATTGCGGAACAATATCTCGGCAAGACCCTGACCTCCACAGAAATGCAGAAG
The DNA here is from genome assembly GCA_030524545.1 of Eubacteriales bacterium. GTDB lineage: Bacteria > Bacillota > Clostridia > Lachnospirales > Lachnospiraceae > Blautia_A. The sequence goes on along the minus strand of JAUNGM010000025.1, from coordinate 32,824 downwards.
ATCCTGTTTTTCTACGATGGCCTTAAGCTTTCTGCCGATCTGGTCGAATATCTCATTGAGTACTGCGTAAGCAGGAACCATAAAAGCATCCGATACATCGAAACCGTTGCACTTGCCTGGGCAGAAGCAGGCATCACCACCGTACAGATGGCCAAGGAAGCCAATTCCCGCTACAGCAGGGAATATTTTACCATCCTGAAGGCACTTGGCATCAGCAGCCGCAATCCCATTGACAGTGAGATTCTCCTGATGGATAAGTGGCTGAAGGATTTTGGCTTTACCATGGAGATCATCCAGGAAGCCTGCAGCAGGACGGTACTTCAGACCGGACAGCCCAGCTTCCAATATGCAGACAAGATCTTAAGCGGCTGGAAGAAAAAAAATGTCCACTCCCCGGATGATATCCGCGTTCTCGATGCGGAACACAAACAGCGCAAGCTTGCCAAAGCATCCTCTGCCAAACCGGCCCAAAGCTCCGCGCCCAATCGCTTCAATAATTTCCAGCAGAGAGAATATAACTTTGAAGAATACGAAAAACGCCTGCTGAATCAGTAAAAACCGTACATACTAATGAGCAGGCAGACATGTCCGTTTAGGAAGAAGGAGGGCCAGGTGCCTTTACAGAATTATCAATATGATACAATCATGAGAGAATACAGCCGCAGACAGGCCCAGAGCCGTTATGACCTGGAACAGCGCCGTACGGCGGCTTATAAGGCAATTCCGCGCCTGCAGGAGATTGACCGGGAAGTTGCTTCCTTAAGCGCCTCCAAGGCCCGTGCGCTGCTTGGCGGCGGCGATGAAGGGCTTGATGACCTGAAGGACGCCATTGCCTCCCTTTCCGCAGAAAGAACGGAGCTCCTTGCTGCGGGCGGCTATCCTGCCGATCATTTAGAGCCGCACTATGTCTGCCCCCTGTGCCAGGACACGGGTTACATCAACAGCCGCAAATGTACCTGTTTCAAAAGAGCAGAGATTGAGCTCCTTTACGCGCAGTCAAATCTGAAAGAAATTATCGAAAAAGAAAATTTTGACCACTTTTCATTTGACTGCTATTCTGATACAATAAAGAATGATGCGACGGGACTTTCCGCAAGAGAAACCGCCCTTCGTGCCTATCACACAGCAAGAAGCTTTGTACGGGAATTTGACAGCCGGTTCCGGAACCTGTTTATCTACGGGAATACCGGCGTAGGGAAGACTTTCCTCTCCCACTGCATTGCCAGAGAGCTTCTGAAGAGTGCGCACTGCGTACTGTATTTTTCCGCTTTTGACCTGTTTGACATGCTTGCACAGTCAGCTTTCTCTAAAAAAGCGGAAAGCACAGATAACGAGAATTTTATTTTTGACTGTGATCTTCTGATCATTGATGACCTGGGAACAGAACTTACCAACAGCTTTGTATCATCCCAGTTGTTTTTATGCATCAATGAACGGATCATGCGCCGGAAATCCACCATTATTTCCACCAATATGAAACTGGAGGATTTTTCTGATACCTATTCCGAAAGAACCTTTTCCCGCATTGCCAGCAATTACCAGATGGTGAAGCTGATCGGGAAAGACATCCGAATTGAGAAAATATTTTTAGGAGGAAAATAGAGAATGGCACAGTTAAGCACTAAAGATTTGGCTACACTTCCTGTAGGAAGGCTTGGATTGATTCCCCTGGAAAGCTGCAGCGATTTAGGTCAGAAGGTAAATGACTGGCTGGTTCAGTGGAGAAAAGAGAGAGTCCATAAGCACATCGATTCCTTCGCTTTTGAAGGATATCAGCGCGATAATTACAAAATTGCCGTGCAGACTCCCCGCTTCGGTTCCGGCGAAGGTAAGTGCGTTGTAAACGAATCTGTCCGGGGCGATGACGTTTATCTTATGGTAGATGTCTGCAATTACAGCATGACCTACCGCATGGGCCCCTATACCAATCTTATGTCACCGGATGACCATTTTCAGGATCTGAAACGTGTAATCGGAGCAATCGGCGGCAAAGCCCGCAGGGTTAATGTCATTATGCCATACCTTTATGAGAGCCGCCAGAGCAAGCGTATCGGACGAGAATCCCTGGACTGCGCTACCGCTCTTCAGGAATTAACGAACATGGGCGTAGAAAACATCATCACCTTTGATGCTCATGATGCCCGCGTACAGAACGCAACACCGCTCCATGGCTTCGAGACCGTACAGCCGGCATATCAGTTCATTAAAGCCCTTCTGAACCACGAAGAAGGTCTTCATATTGATAACGATCATTTCATGATCATCAGCCCGGATGAGGGCAGCATGGGACGTGCCATTTATCTTGCCAATATTCTTGGCGTAGACATGGGTATGTATTATAAAAGACTGGATTACTCCCGTCTCGTAAACGGACGCCATCCGATTGCCGCCTATGAATTCCTTGGACCAAAACTTCAGGGCAAAGATATGATCCTGGTAGATGATATGATTTCTTCCGGTGATACCATTCTGAAGATCGCTTCCCTTCTGAAAGAACGCGGAGCCGGCAGAATTTACATCTGCTCCACTTTCGGTATTTTCACGGACGGCCTGGAAAAATTTGACGAAGCCCATAAGAACGGCGTTTTCGACAAGCTTCTGACTACAAACCTGGTTTATCAGACTCCGGAGCTGCTGCAGAAGAATTACTATATCTCCTGCGACATGAGCAAGTACATTGCCCTGATCATTGATACCCTGAATCATGACTTATCCGTCAGCCATCTGCTGAATCCGGTAGACAGAATTAAACGCTGCGTCAACAACTATATGGCTCAGTACGAAAAATAGAACCCTTTTCATAAATCGATAATATTTTACCGTCCAAAAAGGCGCTGCCCATGATACGGCAGCGCCCTTGCTTACTCTGTTTCCTGTGATGTGTTTTCGATCACTCCCATTATGACCATAAACGCTTATTCCATATCATCAAGCAGGGATTTATCTTCTCTTTCCCGGCCGTAAATGGGCATTCCGCAAAATTCCTGAATATCTGCAGCATAGGGCTTTGCATCCTCAACGCTTCCTTTGCTGTCACGCACCATCATCTCCACCCCAGTAAGCTGTCCCGGGTAACTCTCCAGCACAACAATGTCTCCATAAAGCTTCAGGATATCCCCTGTGTATAATTCATTCACAGAGATTTCTCTCCCATTTTCGTCGTAAAGTTCGCCTTCGGGAATCTCCGCGCAGCATAATCCGCCTTCATACGCAAAAACATACTCATCCCCTTTGGCCCCCAGCGCAATATACATTACTTCTATTCCGCCTTTTTGTTCCTTGACCTGTTCTGCCTTTTCGCTCTCTTCAATCGTCTTTTCTTTCTCCGCCTGTACGCCCACAAACGTCCAGAAGCCGCCTGCCATAAGCAGCAGAGCAGCCACAAGCAAAACCATCGCTGCGATCCTCAGCTTTTCTTTCATGCAATCATCCTTTCTCTCACAGCCTATAGGGGAAGCTGCCTGTAGGGTATTCCCTCTTTCTCCAGAATCTCCATCTCTCTTTTATGGCAGGTACTGATGATCACCTGGCGCTGCTCCTTTTCCAGCCATTTCAAAACCGCAGCCAGGCGCTCCTCATCATACATGCCAAATACATCATCCAGGATCACCGGAAAACGTTCTCTGCCGCATAACAATTCACCTGCAGCCATACGCAGGGCAAAATAAATCTGCTCCATGGTCCCACGGCTCAAATTTCCAAGAGGCACCGTCCTCTCCTGCGTATTTACAGTCATATGAAAACCTGCATCCATCAGAACTTCCCTGTATCGTCCGCCTGTAATCTCGCTTAAAATCTGTGATGTACGCAGCCTCAGCCGCTCTCCCACATGATTGTGGATATTCCCGGAAAGCCGTTCTATCGTCTCCATTGCAAGATTCAGGGCATCAATCTCCACTTCCTCTGCCAGAGGCAGATAAGCCCTTTCCTGCACCTCCCGGTAGTCGGTCTCAAGGTTCTGAAGTGCCGTTTCTTTTTCTTTCCAGGATTCCTGAATACTCTCCCTGTTCCATCGAAGCTTTTCCTGCTTCTGCATCCATCGGTTCTTAATACGGTAACGACGCTCAAGCTCCTCCCCGAGCCTTCTTCTCTCAAGAAATTCCCATGCCAGCAGGCAGACTCCCAATATTCCTGCCAAAATCCTCGGATATATCATATCAGGAAGCAGGCCTCCCAGAACAATGATCACCCCCAATACGGCAGCAACCGTGGCGGCCATCATAAGTACATTGGTCTGAAGGCTTCTCTGCACCTGTTCAATCCTGTCATTCAGAAGTTCTTCCCCGTCATCTTCCCTGGTCATCTGCAGAGATTCTTCCTGGGCATAAACTTCTTCCTGCTGCTCCGTCAGCCTGTCCATCTCTTTGCGGACATAATCCATACTGACTGCAATCTTTTCTTTTTCCTGTTCCGTCTCTTTTTTCAGCTTCTGTGCCTGTACCTGAAAACCTTTTCTGTTCATTTTCAGCATCTGCATGGCCCGTCCAAGATCCACGGAGCTGTCACCTGTTCCCTGATAGCTTGCCATATAGTTCTGCAGCTCTCTTACCAGATTCTGTCCGGTCACACTCTTCAGCTGTGCCACAGAAACAGTGTTCTCATATACCACTTCGCTGACACCGCCGAGTATCGCATCCAGATCTCCTTTTTCCACATCCAGAAGCTCCCCGTCGTCTTCGCAGATCAGTTCATTTTTCTGATCCGCTTTATAAAAATTCCTGGTCAGCCGAAAGCTCTTACCTCCATTTTCAAACCACAAAGTACCGCCGTAAACCGCCGGATTTTCCCATGGCTCATACATGCTGTAAGCATCCGTCTTTGCGGCTCTTCCGCGCTGTCTGCGGATGCCGTAAAGCATACTTTTCAGAAAGGTGTGCACGGTTGTTTTTCCGCTCTCGTTTTCTCCGTAAAGCACATTGATTCCGGGCGAAAGCTCCATGGTTTTGTCATGGATCTTTCCAAAATTTTTTATTGTCAATCGTTTGATAATCATATTCTTTTCCTATATTCCGTCTGTACATATCTGCCGCAGATATTTCCATACTGCCTGACACCTTTAAGCTTTTCCTGTCGGAAGCCCCGTCTCCAGCAAAGCCTGAAGACCGTAATAGAGTGCTTTTTCCTCCACCAGGGTGCATTCTTTATCCAGAAAATATCCTATATAATCTCCTACCAAAGTCCCGCTGTAGCGTTTCCTAAGAGCCTCCAGATCATAGGCCGGACGCGTCTCGTCCAGAATCTCCGTCACATTTCCAAGATTTTTCAGCTTTTCCGGAAAGATAAGTGTTTCCGGCGCACGATATCCCTGAAGGATGACTTTATAAATATTCCTGCCGCCCCGCTTCATAAGATCCATTTTCATCATTTCCTCAAGAGAATACTGGGTCGAATCCTCCCGCAGGGTCAGCATCAGCTTCTGATACGAACGGCAGGCAAAAGGCACAAATCTTGTCTTCACCCTGCCATCCTCAAAGCGTCCTTCCACATATCCATGCTCTCCCATATCATTCCGGTCAATCGGCTCCAGAGCCCCCGGATAGATGATCCTGTCACGGAGCACTGTCTGAGGCTTATGAATATGTCCAAGAGCAACGTAATCAAATCCCGACGCGGCCAGAGCCTTCCAGTCCATCGGAACGTGCAGCTCATCCCCTCCATGGGCAAGAAGCACATGGAAGCCCTCTTCCTGTACCGGCTTCAGGGAATCATAAAGAGGCTCTGTGATTTCCTGATGATGGTAGCTTAAGCCCGTCACATAAACATCCATCCCCGCTGCCTTCACAGTCAAAGGAGTCTCATTCTGATAAAACACCACATTCGGCTCCCACTGAAACGTACGGTAAAAAGAGTCCTGCTTCATGTAATCGTGATTACCTGCCATCAGAAATACACAGGTATCCGGAATCGTGGAAAAAAGATAATTCACTTCCTTTAATTCCCTCAGAAGCGGCTGGCGGTGGAACAGATCTCCGGCTATAAATAATAATTCCACCGGATTCTTGCTGATCGATGCAATCACCCGGCGGAATGTTTCCCAGATTTCTTCCTCCCGCTCGCTGCTCCACGGGCAGCCCCTGTCAGGAACTGCCCCTAAATGCACATCTGCAAGATGAATAAATCTAATCATTCAATATAACTCCTTATAATTCACAGTTCTTCACGGTTCTCGGGAACGGAACAACGTCACGGATGTTGCCCATGCCTGTCAGGTACATCACACATCTCTCAAATCCAAGTCCAAATCCGGAGTGACGTGTAGATCCGTATTTACGCAGATCTGTGTAGAACTCGTAATCTTCTGCCTTCAGGCCCAGTTCTTCCATACGGGTCTGAAGCTTCTTATAGTCATCTTCCCTCTGGCTTCCGCCGATGATCTCACCGATTCCCGGAACAAGGCAGTCCATAGCAGCCACGGTCTTATTATCATCATTCATCTTCATATAGAATGCCTTGATTTCCTTCGGATAATCCGTCACAAACACCGGTCTCTTAAAAATCTGCTCTGTCAGATAACGCTCATGCTCTGTCTGCAGGTCACATCCCCAGAATACCTTGTAATCAAATTTGTCATTGTTCTTCTCAAGAAGCTCAATGGCTTCCGTATAAGTCACATGTCCGAACTCGGAGTTCATGACATGATTCAGTCTGTCCAGAAGTCCCTTATCCACAAAAGAGTTAAAGAAATTCATTTCCTCCGGAGCATTCTCCAGCACATAGCGGATAACATATTTCAGCATGGATTCCGCCAGATCCATGTTGTCCTGAAGATCTGCAAATGCACATTCTGGCTCAATCATCCAGAACTCCGCCGCATGACGGGTGGTATTGGAATTCTCTGCACGGAAGGTCGGTCCGAATGTATACACATTACGGAAAGCCTGCGCAAATGTCTCTGCGTTTAACTGGCCGCTCACGGTAAGATTGGTTTCTTTGCCAAAGAAATCCTGGCTGTAATCAATCTTGCCCTGCTCATCCACAGGAGGATTCTTCATATCTATAGTCGTTACCCGGAACATCTCGCCTGCACCCTCACAGTCACTTCCTGTGATCAGCGGAGTGTGAACATATACAAAACCTCTTTCCTGGAAGAACTGATGAATCGCATATGCACACAGGGAGCGGACGCGGAATACCGCCTGGAAAGTGTTGGTTCTCGGACGGAGATGGGTAATGGTTCTTAAGTATTCCATACTGTGACGCTTTTTCTGCAGCGGATAGTCCGGTGCGGAAGCCCCCTCTACCGCAATCTCTTCTGCCTGGATCTCAAACGGCTGCTTCGCCTGCGGCGTCGCAACAAGAGTACCTTTGACAATAATCGCAGAACCTACATTCAGCTTGCTGATCTCTGCAAAATTTGCCATGGTGTCATGATAAACAATCTGCAGTGTTTCAAAAAAAGATCCGTCATGAAGCACAATAAATCCAAACGTCTTGGAGTCTCTGACGCTGCGTACCCAGCCTCCTACCGTTATTTCTTTATCCAGAAATTTTTCCCGTTCTCTGTAAATTTCTTTTACTGTAGTAAGTTCCATAATCTATTCCTCTTTCTCTTATTAATCACCTAAGGCGAAACAGCTTATAAAAAACTGTTCCGCCTTATAGTATAGACGATTCACGCCCTCTGCGCAAGGCATAATCGGGATTTGTACTGAAAATAAGTTTTAAGTCCGGTAATATCCCGCTACTTCGAAATCTCACCCATACAGAATTTGTAAATCCGCTTATACGTCTTTGTCGTGTAATGAAGACCGTCATCCACTCCTTCATCCTGACCATAACGGTTCATATCTGTACCAAATCCGTTTTTCATCAGATATCCATAGGAATCAACATACGTATAAAGCTTTGATGAACCGCTGCAGAGATTCGATTTGATCACTGAATTAAAGCTTCGAACAGCCGATTCTTTTCTGAGTGCATTCTTGCCAAGGGCCTTGATCATCGCGTAATTTACCGGATTTACAGACATATAAAACAGCGTACATCCTTTCGCTTTCAGCTCAGCTGCGATACTCCTCATATAGGTTACATAGCTGTACGACTTGCTCAGATCATTGACTCCAAGGTTAAAGACGACAGCCGTTTTTTTCTGCAGGATACCGGAACTTCCATTGCCGACCTGCTTCAGCAGGGCCTTATAGCCTGTGCTCTGGAGCCATGACAGACCGCCCCCTTCTTTGGAGATGAAAGTAATTCCATTGGTCAGCGTTGTATCTCCCAGCCGTTCCAGTGTGGTAGCCATACGGTTCGTCCTGGAATCTCCCACAAAAATGATCTGCTTGAATTTTCGCAAATCTGCCTGCGGCAGGTCATCTGCCGAATAAGAAGGTTCTTTCCGCCTGTCGAATACCACTGCATAAAGGTGAATCGTTCCTTTGATATTTTTCAGGGTTGTGCCGACTTCATAATCGGGGCTGACCTTTTTTCCGGAGCTCTTTGACCATCCCATCATAGTATAATTCGTCTTATTTTTTACTCCGGGAAGCGTCAGTGATGAACCTTCAGCCAGAGTGTACGTTTTCCATACGCTTCCGCTGTTCTGGTGCAGCACCACGGTTGCTGATTTTTTCTGAACAGCATAGAGTTTAACATTCTTGGTAATCTTCAGCTTTGCCCCCGCCTTATAGCCGGCGGACGAGGCATTCTTCTTTGTGCTCCAGCCAAGGCCTGTATAGCCGCTTCTGGCCGGTACGGACGGCAAAGTAATCGTGGTGCCGGAAAGTACCTTTTTATTCAGGGCCTTATAGGCACTGCCTGCAGATCCGCTGCCCGTATAAAAAGCTGCAGTATAATAAACCTCTTTCTTCCGGACTGCATAGAACTTCAGATTCTTGGTAACCTTCACCTTGCTGCCGGCTTTATACGTGGCTGTTGTCCCTTTTTTGGTGGTCGTCCAGCCCAGATTCACATATCCGCTTGCTTTCGGGACATTTGGAAGAGTGATATATTCTCCCTTATTAATCTTTTTATTCAAAGCCGTATAGGCTTTACTGGTACTTGTACCGCTGTTATTATTAAATGTCACACTGTACGAAGTCAGTTTTCTGCGCACTGCATAAAGGGTGATATTTTTTGTGACTGTGATGGTCTGGCCTGCCGTGTAGGCAGCGGTGGCCGCATTCTTCTTCGTACTCCATCCAAGGCAGGTATAACCGGTCAGAGCCGGCACTGCCGGCAGCTTCACCCGGGTTCCGCTCAGTACGTTCGTCGTCAGCGCTCTGAATTGCGTGTTCGTCGCACCTGTAGGACCTGCATAAGTCACAGTCCTTACTTTGGAAGCAGCATAACGGATAATGAACAGATTTGTGTTCTTATTTACCTTATAAGATGCCCCAAGCTTATATTTGACAGCGGTTCCTCCTCTGGTATCCGTCCAGCCGAAGTTCACATATCTGCTGTCCTTAATATCCGGCAGTTTAATGACGGTTCCCGGACTTACTTTCAGGCTTTTCAACGGATTTCCGGCTCCGGAATTGCTGTAAAAATTCACTGTATACACACCCGGCACTGCATAAAGGGTAAGCACACCGTTTATGATATGCTCCATCACATATTCTTCCCCGGAATCCAGCAGGAAAGAACTTTTGGCACTAAGAACGACCGCATCTGTATCTGCCACGTCCTTTTCCAGCTTCCATCCGCTCCCGGACACGTTTTCATATCCGGGTACGCCCGGAAGGATGATGGAATCTCCCAGTGCGGAATTAACGGTAAGGCTTTCATATTCTTTGCCGTTTCCGTCTGCAAAGACAATCTTGATTTCTTCTGTCTCCGTTTCCCCGGCTTCCTCACTGAGCATTGTCTCCACACCGAAACTGTCCGTTTCATCTGTAAAGACATCTTCTTCCGCCGCCTGTATATTCACACTCGTCAGCAGCATCACTGCAATGAGCAGCCAGCTCAGGAGCTTTTTCTTCCCTTTCCTCTTCTTATGATCTCTATTTTCCATGCTTGTCTCCTTACTCATACTCTCATAATATTGCCATGATATGAAATCAGTATAAATGATTTTCCGGATTCTTTCAACAGACAGGCAAAAAAAGTTTACAAATTTGTTACAAGATCACAGTCCGGTATAGGGTCTTAATTTCTTTTTATATGATGTTACAGAGCTTCCACAAATCTCATAAATGCTTCTCTGCCTTCAGGAGTACATTTATAAACACCGGCGTCTTCAAGAACATGCGTAAAGACGATTCCCACTTCCTTCTGCAGGATTCCATGGATGTTCTCTCTTGTAATGGAATCATATTTCGGAAGGAATTCGGCTACCCATGCAGCATGCTTCTCAATCTTTTCATTGGAAGCCACATCTTTTCCTTCCAGGATATAATCCTCCAGAATTTCCAGTTCTTCTTTCAGACGTGCCGGAAGCACTGCCAGGCCCATAACCTCAATCAGGCCGATGTTCTCCTTCTTAATGTGATGGTACTGTGCATGAGGATGATATACGCCAAGAGGATGTTCCTCTGTGGTAATATTGTTTCGGAGAGTCAGATCCAGTTCAAAGGTATCTCCCACTTTACGTGCGATCGGCGTGATCGTGTTATGGGGTTCTCCGTCTGTCTCAGCAAAAATAAACGCTGCTTCATCCGTATAGCCTCTCCATACCTCAAGTATATGGCTGGCCAGATCGATCAGGCGTTTTTCATCCTTGTGGCGGATACGAAGAACAGACAGCGGCCACTTCACAATGCCGGCCTCTGCATCTTCATATCCCGGAATCGTCACATGCCGCTCAATCGGAGCCTTTGCCATGGCAAATGTATAATGTCCGCCCTGGAAATGATCATGGCTCAGAATAGACCCTCCAACGATCGGCAGATCCGCATTGGAACCAAGGAAATAGTGCGGGAACAGCTTCACAAAATCAAACAATTTCACAAAGGTGTTGCGCTCAATCTTCATTGGCGTATGCCGGCTGTTAAATACTATGCAATGTTCATTATAATAAACATACGGCGAATACTGGAAGCCCCACGGGCAGTCGTTGATCGTAATCGGAATGATTCTGTGGTTTTCTCTTGCCGGATGATTGACGCGTCCTGCATATCCCTCATTTTCGGGGCAGAGAAGGCATTTCGGATAACTGCTTGCTTTCGCATTCTTGGCTGCAGCGATTGCCTTTGGATCTTTCTCCGGTTTAGACAGGTTAATGGTGATGTCAATATCACCGTATTCGCTCTCTACCGCCCATTTCTGGTCTTTTTTCACACGATAGCGGCGGATATAATCGCTGTCCTGACTTAATTTATAGAAATAGTCCGTTGCCTTTTCCGGACTTTCTTCGTATCTGTCCCAGAACTCCTTCTGCACCTGGGAAGGACGGGGCATCAGGCAGTTCATCAGCTTTGTATCAAACAGATCACGGTATACAACACTGTCCGTAATCAGTTCTCTCTTTACCGCCTCGTCCAAAAGCTCTGCAAGAACCTCCTCCAGGTTCACATTCGCATAGTTTTCCTCCGGCTCAACATACTCATCCTCTTTAAAAACATCCAGAAGAAGATTGATCGTATAATTTTTCTCACAGGCCGGTGTCAGCCCCGACTCAATTCCATACTGTACCAGTTTGCTGATACTATTACTTAACATAGCCTTATCCCCCTTTATCTGATTACCATATCTTACTTTATCAAGTTTCCGAAACAGCATTCACTGTCAATTAATAATCGGCCCGGGTTGCTCCAATTACTATATTTTACTTTAAATGACGGATGGTGAATTGTAAAGCGCTGAAATGGAAATATTTTTTATGGTTCTTTGTTTCTTTTGACGAAGCGCTTCCCGCAGCTCTCCCTGGCCTCTTTCTTCCGTCAAAAGTCCACATTTTCGATGTAGCTGAGGAAAACATTTCCCGCCTTTTCAAACAGCTCTGTGCTGTCATTCATACCATAAGGCTTCGTTTCCCCTGTTTCCGGATAGTAGAGATACGTATTATATTCATCATAGCCCACGATCACCACACTGGAGCCGCTTCCTGTTTTGGCGATTACCGCCCGCTGGGCACTGACCTCATAGAGGACACTGTCCAGAGAACAGCCTGTCAGGTCAAGAATCGTCCCCTCATCTCCGATGCCTTCCTTCAGTTTTTCTATATCCATAGTTCCTGTACGCATGATTTCCGGGATTTCCTCCGGATTAAGCTGAATCTGCGTTTTCTTATTGCCTCGTTCCCATACGTATTGCTGATTGCGGTTCAGTACAACACCGGTCCGCTTGTCCGCTCTCAAAATCGCACTTGCCGGATCCGGATAGGTTCCATCCAAACCGCCTCTTGCATAAACATAATAAACCTCATCCTTCGGAATCTGCGTATCCAGGGAAACTACCCGTTCCTCCACACTTCGCATTTTTGCGTACATCACCAGAGGTTCATCCGTCTCCGGCTCCTCCTCAAGAGCCAGCCGGACTCTCACACCTGCTCTGTCTGAGGTTGTCAGTTCCACGGAAACACGGTTAGCCGCAGCCTTTGCATTATTCATAATGTTGTCTTTTTTCTGCGTCTGATAAGTGTTTCCGTTTTTTGCTGCCAGATTAAATTCCATGATAGTGCTGCCTACCGTAACACTGGTGATATACAGCCCCTCCGCATGATACTCTTTCTTTACATTGCCCTCAAAATCTTCAATCCGAAGTGTATGGATACCTTCCACTGTCCGATTGTCATCATTGGTCAGGATATCCCCCTCCATTATGACTCCATACACCAGATCCTCATTCATAAAGCCCAGTTCACGCAGAATCTGGCCCTCACCAGGCACCAGCATCCGCGTATCCAGTGTATCAAAAGCAATCTCCTTGATCTGACCGGCATTGTCACCGTTCTGGATCATCCATGCCGCATGGGCATTGGTATCGGAAACCACGAAGTCCTCACTGTCGATTCCTTCCTCCAGAATCTTAAAGGTACCGCCGTCGATATCGATCAAATACAGCTTTTCTGCCAGAAGCAAAAACAGGTCATTCTGCTCATTTACATAGGACAGCGTTCCAAGATCCGCTTTTAGGAATTCATAGGACTCCGTACTTGGAATAAAGACCTTTTCCTCCAGCACATTCTGATCATTATTATAATGATAGACACAAATGCCGCTGTAACCCTCCCGGATTCCCCGGTTCATGTAACCATACAGGACAAAATCCACATCGCCATTGTCGCCTACCCGGATGATCTTCATATCATGCTTCACTCTGGAATCACGGAAATCCCCGTTTTCTTCTCTCCGGAAGCTGAAAATCTTCACGATCTTACTGTTTTCCGGAGAATAAGACCACAGATCCCCCTGCTGGGAAAATACCACGACACTATTATCTTCATTCGTCATATAGGAAACATTTTTGTCCCGCACGCCAAGAAGCAATCCTTCGTTGGAAACTACAAACAGATCCGGATCAAATACCTGATTTGCAGAACGCTCAAAATCAAGAAGGCGAATCCTGGACTCCGCATAACGCATCCTGTAAAACTCCGTCACATCATAAATTTCCGTACTTCCGTTTCCATCCCTGGCCGAAATCTGATACTCCAGAGAGATACTTGCAGTTGTCTCATTGATATCCTTAATAACCGGAATCCCCCGTCTGTAAATCTGAGGACTAAGCGAGCCCCAGCTGACTTCCGATAATCTGGAGTTGATGGTAATGCTGGAAAAGTTTGTTGCATTCCCCTGATCCTCAGGTTCCAGATAGCTGGCCAGATCGTCCGCAGTTGCCTTGTCCATGCATTTCTCATAAAAACTCTTTACAAATTTTATGTAACTTTCCGTATTCAGATTCGATCTGGAAACGATTCTTGTATAATAGTATACCTCACCTTTATTTGTTTCCAGAGTGATCTGCATGGAATATTCCTGATTCATCCGAAGGGAACTTCCGATTTCCACGTTTGCCCGGAGCATCCTGTCAGAATCTGAAGTTTTTAAATTCTTTATTTTTTTATTTTCAAGCACTTTGCTTCCGTCTGAAGTCCGGATCTCATAAGCCAGACTCCGAACCTCCGTATCATAGGGATTGATCGCAAAGGTAAGCGCCCTGGTCGTGTCCAGAGGCGTCAGGCTGTCCCGTGTAAAATCCGCCTGCATCTGCTGCACATACCCATACATCCGATTGCAGAGAGTTCCTCCATATTCCACCATCACTTCCGGCAAAGTTGGATTGTTCATGTCAGACCGGTCATCTGTTGTTTCACTGTTCAGGAGAAATGCGGTTCCTCCCACACCAAGAACAAAAATAACAAACAACAGCAGAAATCTCCGTAAAACTCTTTTCATAAACGCCTACACCCCCTTCTGCCCTGATGGTGTCTTCGGGTTCAGAAGCTTGTCCAGCGTAGGAGCTATATGGAGGGCTTCCATCAAGTCTGTCATGGAATTACTCCGGCCATCCTGATTTTCTCCGGAAGCCTTTTTCCTTTTTCTGACCGCCCGGATCAGAAGATTTTTAGGAGTATGTTCCATATCGATAAACTCCAGGATCTGGGTTTCATATCCCTGCTCTTCCAGAAGCTGCGCCCTTATTCCATCCGTGATCAGCGCAGCCATTCGCTCTTTCAGAATTCCATACTGCAAGACAGGCTCCAGCATTTCATTCTTAATCTGCCTGTTCAGCTCGTGCTGACAGCATGGAACCGAAAGAATCACTTTCGCTCCCCAATCCACTGCTTTTGCAAGAGCATAATCCGTAGCTGTATCGCAGGCATGAAGGGTCACTACCATATCCACGGCGCTGCCCCCTTCATAATCTGCAATATCTCCATGGTAAAAATGCAGTTTCTCATAGCCATAGCCTTCTGCCAGACGGCTGCATTTCTCAATCACATCTTTTTTCAGATCCAGTCCGATGATATTTACGTCATATCCCTTCAGTTCCCGCAGATAGTAATACATCGCAAAGGTCAGATAGGATTTGCCGCAGCCAAAATCCAGGATTGTAACCTCACGGTTCCTCGGAAGCTCCGGAAGGATGTCTTCCACATACTCCAAAAAACGGTTAATCTGGCGGAATTTATCATAACGTGGGGAAACCACCGTCCCGGATGCGGTCATTACGCCCAGATCCACCAAAAACGGCACAGGAATGCCCTCTTTCAAAATATATCGTTTCACCCGGTTATGGGACAGGATTCTCACCGGAAGCCTAAAATCCGCTTCTTTCTGCCCTTCTCCCGAAATCGCGGATTCTCCGGCATGCGCTTCCTCTTCCCCGCTCCCGGATGCTTTGGGATGCGCTTTTGTCTTGATGGTCATCCTGCCTTTTTTACTTACCAGAACGGTTCCGTCCAGTGCGGTTCCCTGTACCTGAAGCTGGGAAAATCCGCTGGCCAGGGATCTCTCCAGATACTCGCAGATTCCTTCCCGGGTATAATTGGAATGCAGCACTTTCGTCCCTTCAAAGGCAGATGCCTGATAACAGATTTCGCCCTTTAGTTCCACAGGACGGATCTTCACCCTGGCAGGGCCTTCCTTATCCCGCTGTCCGCTTAATACTGCCTGGATCAACTGTTCATTTATTAATTTATCAAAAAAGTCATTTATATTTTTCATTATGCCTCTATTATATTTATCGTTTTATTGCTCTCTTCATTATTCGTGATATCTGCTTTATGATATCCTTTTTCATATAACTGATCATATGACTGCCTGGCCGTTTCTCTTAAAAATATCTCCTGCATCTGTGCCGGCGGCATCTTCTTCTGGAAATTTCCTGATACAGAAGCACCTGGATCAGGTCATCCAGAAAGCCTCCCGGTATCTCCTGTGCGGCCATTTCCGGTTCTACCTCTTTCCGGATGCGGCGGCAAAGATGATGAAGCATAAATTTATCCGGGTATTCATCATAAAGCCTGCTGCCTTCATAATCCAGAAGCTGGCACTCCTCTTCTACTTTATCCTGTATCCTTCTTGCAGTCTCCGGATAATAAGACTTCATCATTTCAAATTCTTTTTCCTGCATCTTCTCCCCACCTATAAACATGGGGTCTGCATATGTGGTGTAAAATGGATAAAATTTATCATAATACATACAAAAGCCCCTGTATTCCTTCCCAGATCATCTATTTCAGTATATGCAGGGGCAGACGGTTCTGCCATTGCTTTTTAAGGGCACTCACAGCAGGATTGATTCATATAAAACAGCCCTGGAGCTCACGGATCATGCGGCTGGTAAGCTTTACACTGTGCTCAATGGCAGCCGCTTCAAAAGTACCGTAATCTACATGAGCGCTTCCATCGGCTTTATCTGAAATCGCGCGGATAATCAAAAACGGCACCTGATTCAGATAAGCTGCCTGTCCAATAGCTGCACCTTCCATTTCTGTCGCATAAGCGCCGAAGTTCTGTACAATGGCATCTTTCACTTCCTGACTGGAAATAAACTGGTCTCCGGAAGCAATTCTACCTTCAAAAACTTCGATTTCCGGATTTACTTCCCTGCAGGCCTGTACAGCCAGACGGCGCAGCACTTCGTCTGCCGGAAACGCCATCTCCTCCATCTGCGGAATCTGTCCCTTCGGATATCCGAGCGCAGTTACATCCATATCATGCTGCAGTACATCTGTAGAAACCACAATATCTCCGATGTTAATCTCATTGTTCAGACTGCCTGCAACTCCCGTATTAATTACCACTTCCACATGAAACACATCCACAAGAATCTGTGCGCAGACCGCAGCATTTACTTTGCCAATGCCGGATCTTACCACAACTACCTTCTTTCCTTCCAGGATTCCCTCATTGAACTCCATAGAAGCCATACGGGAAATCTTTACCTCCTGCATCTTTTCCTTCAGTCCCACGACCTCCTGCTCCATAGCTCCTATAATTCCAATACATCTCATATCAAAAATCCTCTCTTTCTGATCTATCTCATCAACAAGTTTTCAAATGTGACATCTAACGGTATTATAGCAAATCTTGAATTTATAGCCAACTGTAAATTATCACTTGTTATCATATTCCATCGGGTGGTATAATAAAGAGGTTTCAAGATTATTTTTTTATTCACAGGAGGAATTTATCATGTTATATAGAACAAGCGGTGTCTGTTCTCAGGCCATTGAATTTGAACTCAGCGACGACAAAAAAATCCACAATGTCAAATTTATCGGCGGCTGCTCCGGCAATACCCAGGGTGTCGCTAAACTCGTAGAAGGAATGGACGCAGAAGAGGTCATCAAACGCCTGGAAGGTATCCACTGCGGCCCGCGCCCTACATCCTGCCCTGACCAGCTTTCCAAAGCAATCAGGAAGGCTCTTGCCTAGAACATAAGGCCTGCCCGGCATTCTCTGCAGACATATAAACAAATTATTTGTAACTGTTCAGTACCTTCACAGTTCCCACTTCGGTCGGCGCTAAGCGAATGTCCACCGGACCTTCAGCGCCCTCGCGGGATACTGCCCCTGCTGAATAGTTACAATTATTCTATGAAAGCTCGGAAACACACAAAACAGTGAACTTCCGAGCTTTCTATTTTTTGATTATCCGACTTTAATTATGGAATTTAACGATTCTAAATATCCGTCCGGTCCCATTTGTCACAGAGGGACTGGATTTCTCTGGAAAAGCGCTCCAGATCCTTGTTTGGACAGCCCTCATTTTTGCGGATGACAGTCATCAGGCGGTGGCCGAGAGATACCAGTTTCTCAAATGCACGGGCTGCCTTAGCGGTTTTCGGCGAAGAGTACGACTTCTCGATTTTGATTCCTTTCGCTTCATAAACACAGGCATCGGCTGCCAGGTCATAAACCGTACCGCTGAAAGGCGCCATAGTATCATATCCAAGCTCCTCACTCAGACGTTTCGCAAATACTTCCGTCACACTGTCTTCTCCATGAGTAACAAAGACCTTCCTGGGCTTTTGTCCAAAAGCCTTTGCCCAGTCAAGCAGTCCGTTCACATCCGCATGGCCGCTGATTCCGGGCATCTGACAGATTTCCGCAGCTACATGCACGGTCTCACCGAACAGCTTAACCTCCGAAGCCCCTTCCAGAAGGGAACGGCCAAGAGTACCGATTGCCTGATAGCCGACAAACAAAATCGTGTTCTTCTCTCCCCACAAATTGTGCTTCAGATGATGCTTGATCCGTCCAGCATCACACATGCCGCTGGCAGAAATGATCACTTTGCAGTCATCATCAAAATTGATTGCTTTGGAATCGTCACTCGTCACGGAGGTCTTCAGCCCCGGAAAACTGAGTGGATTGATGCCTTTATAGATCAGCTCCAGAGCTTCCTCGTCAAAACAGTCATATCGATGTTCTCCAAAAATCATGGTCGCTTCGTTGGCAAGAGGACTATCTACATAAACCTTAAATCCATCATGCCCGTAAACCCGTCTTTCTTCCTTGATCTGCCGGATAAAATACAGCATCTCCTGTGTTCTGCCGACCGCAAAAGAAGGAATTACCACATTTCCGCCCCTGTCAAAGGTTCTCTGGATCACATCAGCCAGCAGGGCCACATAGTCCGGCCTCTCCCCGTGGCTTCTGTCTCCGTAGGTGGATTCCATGACTACATAGTCTGCTTCATGCAGATACTCCGGATCTTTAATAAGCGGTTGATTCAGGTTTCCGATATCACCGGAAAATACGATCACTCTCTCCTGTCCGTCTTCCGTAATCCGCACTTCAATACTGGCGGAGCCAAGGAGATGTCCTGCATCCACAAAGCGTACCTGAATCCCTTCTGCCGGCTTCAGGATCTTATTATACGGACATTTCACAAAATTCTTCAGAACGCCCATAGCGTCTTCCATCGTGTATGCAGGAACAAAGTCCGGTTTTCCCTGACGGCGGCCTTTACGATTCCGCCATTCTGCTTCAAACATCTGGATGTGCGCACTGTCACGAAGCATGATATCGCAAAGATGGCAGGTAGCATCTGTTGCATAAACAGGCCCCTGGAATCCTTTTGCATAAAGAGCAGGCAGGTTGCCGGAATGATCCATGTGCGCATGTGTCAGAAGCACAAAATCCAGTTCACCCGGATTGACCGGAATCTCTTTATTCTCATAATAATTGGGTCCCTGCTCCATACCATAATCCACCAGAAATTTCTTCCCGGCAGCCTCCAGATAATAACAGCTTCCTGTTACTTCATGAGTTGCCCCAATAAAGGTTATTTTCATAAACAAGCCCCCTTTTTCTGTGAAACATCCCCAAACGAACCTTCTATATGCTTATATTATACACGACAATTTATGCATTTAATAGTTTTTTTCAGAAAAAAAGGAGACCTCCTGCGTGAAAGTCTCCTCATTTTTTGGCTTTATTTCTTTCCATTCAAATATATTCTGTTCTGTGATACAGAATACCTTTCATTCCCGTAAATTGTGGAATTGTGGCAGAATTCCGCTGACCGGGGGGAATGTTTTTAAATTACATCTGATTTTTGCTTTTGCATTTGAGAAACTACATACTGTGGCAGTTGTATGCGCTTCTCATGCATTCTTGTTCATTATTTACGGATCGTATTTTGTATGTCTGAAATCGATCCTTAAATTTGAATTCTATTTTTCTAAATTTGTCTCATTTCCGCGGACATTTCTCAGCATCGGACGGTAACGGCAGTTTACAAGTATTTTTTAAGCTCTTTCGTATTTTTCATCCTCCGTCTGCACCCACGTCCCGCTATTTAATTGTATCTCCCGCCATACCTGTTGTCGAACCAGGGGGAAGGAGAGAAAATGTTTAAGTTTTGTGGTTTTGAAGTAGATTGATGAACCTTTGTGTCAGTTTCCTACCCAAATACCACTTGTTAATGTGGTTGTTGCTTCTTTGGAACCGTCTTTCGCTGCATGATAGCCTCGTACACGATAATAATGATTACTTGGTACGACTACATTCAGGCTTTTACTTAAACTGGTTACGTTTTTATCTTTATAATCCCATATCTTATATGTACTATAGCTTCCACCATTTTTCTGTTCCAAGTAGAGTTCTAACCATACTTCATCACAAGCATGATGGCACTGAGTCAAGCCATAAATATTAATTTCATAGCTCGACAACTTCGAAATTTTGGCACTTCCATATCCAAGATTATTCCCTCGAAGCAAACTGTAACTTGTATCTTCTGCCGAATCTTCTTCTGTTTCTGTATCTGTTACTTTTTCCATAATGCTGGAGGCCTGTACAGATGTAGCAAATACCGAAGTTACGGCCAACGTTCCAATAAGCAACCCAAGTTTTAAGAATTTAGTATTTTTTATTATTTCTCACCTCTCTCTTTATTGTAAACACACCTTTACATTTATTAATACGAAAGAGAACTAAAAATATCACGTATAAAATCTTATTCTTTGTATCATTTTTATTAATTCTTCAAGATCCATTTTTCCAAATATTCGGTAAACAGCATTCTTTCTCTCCCACTGAGCCAAATAGGCAGGATTTTGATCCTGTTCATCTTGAATTTCACTTATTTCAATAACAATGTTTTCATCATCTATACTAAGGCTTTCTACTGTTTCTCCATGCATACTATCAATTTTACTTGATGAAACCTCATCTACTTTATCGATGCGCATTTCTATAATAGAATTTTTATACAGGTATTCCATTCTTGCTACTTGGGCATAAAAATCTACTTCATAATCATAAAATTCAAAATATTCTGGACGATATAAAAATTCCGGAACCTCAATCCCTAATTTATTTTCTATCTTTGCTATTGCTTCATACTCATCTCCATTAGCCCCGTCATTCTCTTCATTATTATCAAATACTACTTTCGTATCATCCCCTACAAGATATCTGACATGCTTCACCACATAATCCCGATTAGCTTCACTAGTCATACTTGCCGCAAACACACACATTCCACCAATAAAAACATATCCTGCAACCTTTGCAAGTTTATAGCTGATACCAGACCTTCTCTTTTCGGGCATAGGAACCACCTTGCCCACACCATTTGATACAGGTATTTCTCCTTCTGCTCCTGCTGCCAGAGGAATTGCTGCCGCGCTGGATATAGCTTTTGTCGTCCCCACCGGATCTGTATCGTCGCCCAGGCCTGAACCGACAGAAACATCCGCACCATCCTCGGAATCTTCATCGAGAACTCCATCTGCTTTCATTCGTTCCATTAATTGCTGGTAGGATGCTCTTATTTCCTCTTCAGAGGCATCGTAATCTTCAAAATCTTCATCGGAGAAAAGAGCCTCTTCCATAATCTGCGCTTCTTTTATAAATTGCTCTTCGATCAGCTTATCCAGCTCATCATCCTCATATTTTTTCTCCATCTTTTTCTCCTAAAAGTTTATCTTTCCTTGACAATTATGCCACGGGGGTTCATATTTATTGGTAATAAAATGATTTTTCAGGAGGATCCCCTATGAAACATATTGTTCTTACCGGCGGCGGTACCGCCGGACATGTAACTCCAAATATTGCACTAATTCCCACTCTTCAGGAAAAAGGTTATACGATTTCCTACATCGGTTCCTACGAAGGTATCGAAAAGAAACTGATTGAAGAAATGGGTATTCCTTATTATGGAATCTCTTCCGGTAAATTAAGACGTTACTTCGATCTGAAAAACTTTTCAGATCCATTCCGTGTATTAAAAGGCTTCAGTGAAGCCAAAAAACTTCTCAAGCAATTGAAACCCGATGTTGTATTCTCAAAAGGAGGTTTTGTTACTGTCCCCGTAGTGGTTGCGGCAAAACGCTGTAAGATTCCTGCAATCATCCACGAATCTGACATGACCCCCGGCCTCGCCAATAAATTGTGTATTCCGTCAGCAGCCAAAGTCTGCTGTAATTTCCCGGAAACTGTAAAAAGTCTTCCGGAGAACAAAGCGGTCCTTACCGGTACCCCCATCCGCCAGGAATTAATGAACGGAAATAAGGAAGCAGCCAGAACATTCTGCGGCTTCTATGACCAGAAGCCTGTCCTTATGGTAATCGGCGGCAGCCTTGGTGCCGCATCCGTCAATGAAAACATTCGGAAGATTCTTCCGGAACTTCTGAAAGAATTCCAGGTGATCCACCTCTGCGGCAAAGGAAAAATGGATGAAAGTCTGTGTAATACAGAAGGATATGTTCAGTATGAATACATCAAACAGGAACTTCCTGATCTATTCGCCCTTGCTGATGTGGTAATCTCCCGTGCAGGAGCCAATGCGATTTGTGAACTTCACGCACTTCACAAGCCCAATCTTCTGATTCCGCTCTCGGCCAAAGCCAGCCGCGGTGACCAGATTCTCAATGCCCGTTCTTTTGAACGTCAGGGATTCAGTATGGTTCTTGAAGAGGAAGAAATCACAGAAACAACTCTGTTAAATACAATCAAAGAATTATATGCCAACCGCCAGACCTTTATTGATACCATGGCAGGCAGCAGTGAAATGGATTCCATCAGGCAGATTACTTCTTTGATTGAAGAATGCTCCGCAAAATAATACTATACATCCTTGTGATAAAGCTTTGATAATTCATCCCTTATCCAGACTTTCGTCCTAAGAATCCTGTTATTTACATTATTTCTTGTGAAACCGTATTCTTCAGCGACGGAGTCTGGAGATATCCCCATGAATTTCGTTTTGATCAAAATATCATAATTCACCGGATTCTTGTCATGCAGTTTCTGCAAAACAAGATTCTGATATTCATTCTCTTCCATACGAAGCAGTCTTGCCTCCGGATTATATCTGTCGTCTCCGGCTTTCTCTTCTCCACCTTCGTCATCCATCAGCTGTTCCCGTTTCACATATGCTTTTTTGTAATAATCTTTGGCACAATTTACAGTAGCGGTAAATATCAAAGAGCGAAGCTTTGCTTCATTCTCCGTATCCAGTTTCTTACCACGCCGAAACAATTTATAAAATACATCCTGGCTAATATCTTCCGCTACTGTCCTATTCTTCACAATTTGCAAGGCAACATTCACTGAGAATTTCCGGTATTTCAAATAAATATCCTCAAAATCCTCATTTTTCTTCATCATTTGTAAAATTCCCATCCCTAAACAGTCATTATTGGCTAACTTTGGAAAGGATTTCCTCCCGAACTTCATCCGTCAATTCTCCCGGAGTCCATGTAAGCCCTACGCTGTCTCCCTCATATCGCGGTATCAGATGCATATGAAAATGAAAAACGGTCTGTCCGGCAGTCTGTCCATTATTCTGTACAATATTAAATCCGTCACACTTCAGTGCTTCCGTTATTTTCCCTGCCATCTTTTTTGCAAGAACCATCGCTTTGCCGGCCAGTTCATCCGGCAGTTCATAAATATTGGCCGCATGTGCCTTCGGGAGAATCAGGGCATGTCCCTTACTTGCAGGCCCTAAGTCCAGAATCACACGAAAATCCCCGTCTTCATATAAGGTAGCCGATGGAATTTCTCCGTTTGCAATTTTACAAAAAATACAATTTTCCATGATCTTCTTCTCCTTCTTTTATGGTAATTTTTTCGTAACTGTTCAGTACCTTCACAGTTACGAGCCAAAATTCATTAGAGATCACCTTCGGTGAAGGAATTTTGGCTTGTATGTCCCGGGATTTTTATGCATAAATGCATAAAAGCACCTCGCGGGATACTGCCTGCTGAATAGTTACTTTTTTTCTTTATTTTCTCGTATTTTGTCGATTTTTTCAATACGAATTTTGTTGATAATGCAAAATAGCAGTGATAAACTTCCCCATGAGGTGATGATATGCAGGCTTATACCACAGCAAAACAGCAAGAAAAAGAATTCCAGTTTACTCTCTCAAAATTTTCCCATGAAATCCGGAATCCGCTTGCGCTCATCAACAGTGAGCTGCAGCTTATGGTTTCCTCTCATCCGGAAATTGCTGCCTACGAAGGCTGGGATGACATCATGGATAATCTGGAATACGTCAAAGAACTGCTAAATGAATTGTCTGATTACAATAATGCCGGAAAACTGTCCCTGCGCCCTACTGAATTATCCCCATTCCTACATACGGTCCTGACTTCCTTCAAACCAACTCTTGATTATCTGGGAATCGCATTGGAAACAGATATTCCTTCTCACTTACCTGCGTTCCCACTGGATCAGATCAAGATGCGTCAGGCACTGTTAAACCTTCTGCGCAATGCGCAGGAATCCATTTCCCATTCCCGGGGGAAAATCAGGGTTCAGGCAAAAATCCTGTCAGATGGGATCTCTGTCTCCATCTGTGACAATGGCTGCGGAATTACGCCAGACAAACAACAGGATATTTTTACTCCCTTCGTGACATTTAAATCCGGCGGAACAGGGCTCGGGCTTCCTATCACACAGCAGATTGTAGAAGCCCACGGCGGTCATCTTGAAATTACCAGCACCCCCGGTCAGGGTACTGAGGTTCGGATTTTTCTGGGATGATACACTATGGCGGCAAGCACAAAACCGCTGAACATACCGCCAATATGGGCAACGTTGTCCACACCGCTGCTGGTAAAGCCGAAGTATAATGAAAAGGCAGCCATGATAAACATCTGACGTGCAGTGATATCTTCCACTCGTCCCCTCCTGCGCAGCAGTACATAAATCATGGCTCCCATCACCGCAAATACTGCACCGGATGCACCTGCTGAAACTGCAAAGTCCATAGACTTTATATCCAGTATCATCGAAAGAATGTTTCCTGCAGCACCTCCAAGAAGATAAATAAAAAGAAACTTTATTTTTCCGATGGCACGCTCCAGTCTGCCGCCCAGCACAAAAAGTACCAGCATATTGTTCGCAAGATGGGACATTCCAAAATGCAGAAACATACACGTAAAAATCCGGTACCACTCTCCGTTTTCGACAATCAGCGGAGTATAGGCAGCTCCACATTCAACCATATGTGCCGTATCCTGACTGCCTCCGGTAATCTCCACCATCAGAAATACCAGCAAATTCAGAATCAGCATGGCTGCTGTCATTGGTTCTTTTTTTAATTCTTCACTAATTTCTCCCACAGATATCTCCTTTTATTTCATTCATAAAATCAGAGCTATTGTAGCAGATTTTCAAAATTATGTAAACCTTTATACCATAATTCTTTTCCTTTTTTCAGCGATTTTATACTACCATATTCTCTAGTCCAGTTGGTGTAAATCCTGCATTAACGGCATCCATTTTCGCAAAGTTTCACACATGGTTTTATCTTAAAAAGACATATCGCGCCTGTGCAAAATCCACTTCATCTTCATGCCGGAGCTGATATTCCTCATCCCCTTTCAGCATTCTGCCATTTACGGAAGTCCCGTTTCTCGAATTCAGATCCATAAGATAGTATTCCTCTCCCCTTTTACGGATCTTTCCATGAACCCTGCTGACTGTAGGCAGAGGAATCACCGCATCGCATGCAGTTTCCAGCTTGCCCACAATGGTCAGCTCTTCGTTCAGGTAAATAGTTGCCAATTCCCCTGGTTCTCTGCTTACCAGGGCAGCCGGTCCGGAAATTACATTCGAGGATAAAACAACTGTTTCACCCAGATGACGATTCGACGGAATGTCCGATACGGCAGACAGCGCTTCTTCTTCCTGCATGGCAATCGACATTCGTTTCTCGCAAAGCACTGCCTCCTTACTATCTTCTGGCTGATCCGCCTTTCCCAGTATTGCTTCCTGTTTCTCACGGACTTTTCTGTTCTTCTGTACTTCTTCTCGCCAGTTTTTTTGTTCTTTCATCCTTTTACGTCCGGAAATGAAATATGCCAGAACCCCACACCCCAAAAGAACAATCCCCGTCCCCATAGCAATCTCCACACTCAGCCACGGCAGATATCCAAGCAGATTGGCAGCAAGAATACCAAGCATAACAGCTACTGTAGTTATAACCGCAGCGAGCATCCCTGTTTTTTTCTTTAGTTCCGGCTCGCTTTTTACTCCTCTCGTATCCTGTTTTTGATCATTTCTCTGTTCGACCTTCTTTTCTTTCTTCTGCCCTCTTTTCTGCACGGATTTCTGTTTTGCATTCTCTTTCCGTTCCCATATATCATCCATAAACGGTACTTCGTTGGCAAAGGGTACCTGCTCCTTTTCCGGCAATATGCTCTCCTGCCCCGGTAATCCCTCCGGCATATCCGATTTTACCTGATAGAGTTCCTTTTTGATATATTCCAAATGGAATGTGTCTTCCAGCGCACTCCTGTATATCCCATACCCCAGCATTACAGCCATCCCATCCTCATGGTCAAGCTTCGGCAGAATGTATTCTGTAAATACCCGAAATTGTTCACGGACTTCCTTTTCATATCCCGGAAGGTAACAAAAATAAAGACTTTTCTTCTCGACATCCAGAAATACATATTCCGGATCAAGCACAAGCTGGCCCGGATTCAGCAGGTATTCTCCCATTTCTTCCATAGCCTGTACAAATCCGCCAAAAATCAACTGCAAATCCTCCACTTTAAACTTCTTCTGTTCATAGAATGAGGAAACAGACTGCCTGGATGTAATCTCATAATAAAACATGGTTTTTCCATCCAGACTCTGGATTCTGCATTTGAGGATAGACGGAAGCACATTTCCTGCCAGCATCCTTACCTGATAAGAAGCAGTATCCACCTCCTGATCCCCATAGAGAATCAGATAATTATGATTCACATCCCGTTTATATTCTGTTCTCATGGTTACTCACCTCCTATCCCGGTAATGATTTCTGATGCGGCCTTCACTGTCCGAATCCACTTCACAGGACGCACTATTCCGGAACTCCCGCTGGCATTGAAATGCCATAGGAATCCTCCATACCCGGAAATCGTATCAAAACTGTAGGAAACCTCTACCGTTTTGTCTGTCCTTATCCTGGAGCTCAGATTTTCTGCTCCGAAAAAGCCAACGCTGCCAAGCTCCCTGCTTCTCATCTGTGCAGTTTCATAAACCTGTCCGGATTCTTTCACACCTTCCATACTTCCTGCCAGCGCAGATTCATACGCAGCGGCTGTCAGCCATGCCCTGTTGTGGACAAAGAAACATAAATACAAACATCCCATAAGAACCAGAAGAATCAGCGGCATAACGCAGGCTGCTTCTATCGTAAAGCTTCCGCTCTTTGTCCCCCGGCACAATCGTCTCCATTTCTTTACCATAGTACCAGTCCTCCTATATAACCAGCCAGAAGAAACGGAACAAACGGAATCTCTGTGTGTCGGTTTTTCCTCAGTATCACCAGCAGAATCAGCGCCCATCCTCCAGCCAGCAGCATTCCCATACAAAGTGTCCCAAGAAACTCCCCTGTTTCAAGTATCAGACCCAGCGCCAGCAGAATCCAGACATCTCCCAGCCCTACCGCTCCTCCGGTAAGCAGACTTAATCCCAGAAACACAGTAACAATTCCCAGCGGTAATACTGCCTGCATCAGGTCTCTCCCGCTCATAACAGACCATATTGCTCCCAATGCTGCCAATATCCCCACGGTAAGCAGAGAGATTTCTTTTTTCTTTAGATCCAGCCAGGCATTCACTCCTAAAAATGCCAGTGTAACTACTTCCTTCATTCCTATCGCCTTTCTTTCACCCACATCGCCTGCAGGCTGCCACTCCTCCTGTTCCCGAAATTTTTACCATCCGGACAGTTCTCTTCAGACCGCTGCAGGATTCCAGGTTATGGTAACGGTTTCCCTTTTTTGTGATATAAACGGCACCACCCGGCCCCTGATTACTGCTGCAGATTTCACATGGCTCATACTTTTCTCCATATGCATTTTTCAGGGAGGAAATACTCTTGCCGCCTACCTGGCTGATTGATACGTTCAGATAACTGCAATTCAGGCTTTTATGATAGACTTCTCCGGAATCCGTCATGTACACCATTTCCTCCCCACTCTCTGCTTCATCCTCAAAAGCCGCATACTCTTTACCTGTCCAGGCACGGACTTTTACAGTGTTGTGCATCCAGATGTTCGGAAGAGACACAAGGCCTCCAATCGGCTTATAGGAATAAACATCCTGCAGAGTCACTTCTTCCGGACCATTTCCATTCAATACATATGCATACATTCCAGCCTCCTTTGTTTTCTCACAGAGCTTCATCAGATGTTCCGTCTGAAGCTTATAAACATCCATAAAGGATATAATCGTTACCATCCCAAGAAAGAACATCGGCAATACCATAGCAGTCTCGACAACCATACTGGCTTTTTTAATTTTTGAAAAGCAGATGCAAAAAGATGCTTTTCCAGAAAGAATTCTTAAGCTTCTGCTCATCGGGGCAAACAGAAGCCGGAGGTTTTTATGAGAGCGTTTCCTTTCTCTGTATTTTTTTATATGGCTTACATTTCTGTTTTTTTCCCATTTTTTATTCCCATTTCTATCTATCCCATGTATTTTTTTCTTTATAAGTTTCATCTTTTCTTTCCGGAAAAGCATCTTTTCACACCTCTTTTCTCAACTGCCTTCAGTCATAACAATACTGCTTTGTTACTGTAAAAACCTTACGTTTATTTGCCCGGACATCTACAGATGCCTCAATCGCTGTAATACAGGAATCCAGACGGAAATTCTCTCTTTGGGGAATGGAACGGATGGTGAGTTCCACCATATCCATTCCTCTTTCCAGCTTTAGATTTCTGCTTCTGGAAATAAGCATTACCTGCAGATAATCTTCATACGTCATTCCGTTATCCACACTGCGCCGCCTTGTGTCCAGGCTGTCCAGAAGATTCGACAGATTCCCCAGTGAAAGCTGCCAGTCTGACGCTGATTTTATCAACGGAACACAGCCCCCGTCCAAAAGCTCCCGCACATCCAGAATACTCTCTCCAAATGCCCAGCACAGCAGCAGCGCACTCTCAATCACTGCAGCGGCAGGAGGAATCAGAAAAGTTGCTGCGATAGCTGCGGCTAATGCTGCTGCCTGACTGCGTTTTGCAGGATCCGAAAGAAGATGCGCAAAATTCACGCCTTCCCTGATAATCAGAAGCTTCCCTGCCACGCCTTTCAGATTGTCCAGATCGTTATCTTTTCCTTCCAGCACATATTCCACCTGATACCCCAGCCCTTTAGAGGAAGAGGATGGGCTTCGGAAGTTTCCAAGTTTATCCATCAGATACTGCTGAAACAAAACCTGGGATGTATACCCGGTATCTTCGGTAAGCTTTCCTGCGATCGTCATTCCCTTCTGCAGGGTTCTTCCTGAAACCAGCGTACTTTTGGATATCTCACGTTCAGACACTCTGCTTCCCGGCGGCAGCACCAGCTCCAAAACTCCCATCCTGCGTATTCTTCGTATTACCGTAATAGGATTCCGCACATCCTTGTCCGAGTTACTGGAAAACTCCGGCGTATTTCCAGAGTCCTCCGAACCGCTTCCAAAAACCGCCTTGCCATCTGCTCCTCCGTTTTGTCCGGCTTGCTGTATTTCTTCCATAGCCGCTTCACTGTTCCTGGCTGCCGAATCCATTTCTGCATCATACGATTCCAGTGCCTGACCGCTTTCCGCACGGTTTCCATTCTGTTCTGCCTCCTTCGTCCGTTCTTCCCGGTTTTTCATCCTGCTAAGAAGAAGCTGTACCCCCTGGCTTCCCAGCGTTTCCTTCATGTAGCGTACGACCTGATGATAAAACGCCTCCCCGTCTTCGTCCGTTGCAAGACGGTATCCGGTAAATCCTCCCTGAACAATCGAAAGCTTCTGGCTGTTCTGTTTCAGAATCGGTTTCATATAAGACTCCATATTATCGTACATGTGAGCCATATTCAGCTCACCTCCGCCGCAGGAGCCATCCAGAAGAAACAGGTCATAGTCTTCCAAAAGTGTCTTATCATACTGTCCAAACAGCGAATACAATCCCACATCCAGACTTCCCAGAATCTGAGTCCTCGCCGCAGCCATCCTGACAGACTCCACACTGGTACATACAAGTGACAGCATCATGCTAAGCACCAGAGCCAAAAATACGGTCACACTCCCTTTTCTTTCCATAAAGGTACACCTCCTTCTTTCAAATACGAAAGTAGTGCTTAAATCGCGTTGCTCTGTTTCGTAATCTTAGACAGCAGCTTTTTTACAAGGCTTGTAAGCTGATCCCTGAAGATTACAACAAGGCCAATGAGAACCACAATAAATTTAGCCCCTGTCTTTTTCATGCCTCAAAAGCCTTATAAACACTGGATTTAACCATATAGACCAAAACGTATCATTCGTCTATTTTCTTTGTTTTTTGCACTTTTTGTATGTTGTGTGCATTTTGTAGCCAGTATTTTTATTTATTCATATCTATACAAAACAAGACAGAATGTACTTGCTTTTTAACTGTACATTCTGCCTTGAATCATTCAAATTCAAATATTTAATTTTTCCTTTTATACTTTAGATATTTTTCTTACCCTTGCCAATTCTTCTCGCAACTCTGCATTTTCTTTTTCCAATTTTTTTATTTTTAGTTTCAATTCCTGTATAGTCGTTTTTGCATTAACTAAAGTTCTTTCCATAGCCATATCAATAATAATCTGTTTCGGATTATACGTTACGCTCTGTTGATGCATAGCTTCATTTACCACCCTGCGCATTTCTTCATTTCGATAAAAAAATCCTTTAGAAAAGCCTGTTTTTTGAATCAATGCAGCAACTGTTATTTTTTCTTTTGATTCCAACATTTCTTGAATTTCCCGTTTTGCGGTTTCTACCTTCTGTTTGCTACGTTCCAAACTACATTCGACCATTTTATCGTATTTCATAGATTATCGTCCTCTCAAAAAACTTGTACCACACCATTCTCACAATTTTTTTAAAACAGAAATTTCTTTCCTACTGACCCGTTTATTCAATTTCTCCATTTCTTGTTGCAACAGTTCATTTTCTCTTTTCAAGTTCTGATTTTGTTCTGCTAATTTCTCATTCTCCGTTTTGGCTTTTAGCAATTCAATTTTCAAATCAATTACTGAATTTTCGAGTTTTCTGTCCATTGTAACCGGATGTCTATTCTTAAAAATTGCCTCCTGCCTATGTATTGCATCATCCATTTCTCTTCTGATAAGCTCATTTTTATAAAAAAATCCTCTAGAAAGCCCAGTTCTTTTTACCAGCTCTGCTACGGTAATTCTTTCCATATTTTTAAGCATATCAGATATTGTATTTTTTGCAATATTCATCTTCCTCTGACTCTCAGCCTGCGTAATCGCTACCATCTTATCATATTTCATAATCATCCCATCCTTCTATGATATCTAATAGGATCATATCCATTTTTTCTCTTGCAGCTCTCGTTTCATCCGCCATCAGTTTATTTCCTATTTTCCGATAATGGTGTACCGAATATATAGAGGTATGCCCCAGTAACTTGGCTATCATCCAGTCGTCCACATGCATTTCTGTCAATTTCTTTCCATAGCAATGCCGGAAAATATGGGTTCCAAACTTCAGGAACTCTCCATTATCATCCCGGATATCTTCCTGGCGGATCATTGTCATAATCTGATTTTGAATCATGCTATATTGATAAGGCCTAGTTGGATCATCTTTTTTTACAAAAATGTAAGTTGTTTCTCCATACCGCTCCTTTGTATAATCAATTGCTTTCATAATCAGTTGTGCCACTTCTTCACTGATAGCTTTTTCATAGGTGACTGACTTCACCTGATCAATCCTTATAAAATACCGATTGTTCCGCATACTTAAGCAGTCTGTCTTTAAGGTCAGCGTATCTGAAATCCTCGTTCCCAATAATTGGTGGATAATTAATGCTCTGCATATCTGCTCATCCATTTTAAAAATGTGTTCATTTAATCTTTTGATTTCTGCATCGGAGTAAAATTTGAATACATGCCTTGGTGTACTTGGAAAATCATTACTCAGAAATAACTCGCCCATGTGCTGTCGTTCATATAAATTCCCAACATCTTCTATTACCCTTCGTAGTGCATACAAGTCAGATCTGTAATTTTTCCGATCATGTGCTTCCGTCTGAAGATATATCAGATACTCTTCTATATGCATTCGGTCTAATTCCTGCAGTGATTGAATGTCCAAATATTTCCTTTTAAGAAATCTTGAAAATCGCTTTACTGCAGTCATTTCACTATGTATCGTTCCTAAAGGAGAATATTTCAAATGCATAAAAATCACTTTTTTTACTTCTTCCCGAATATCAGGTTGTACAATTTTAGTAAAGTTAATCGTTTCTGTATTCAAAATTGGATTTCCTTGAATAGGAAAATCGAAATTTTTAAGAGTCCAGATGTCTTTTTCTTGTTCGTCCCTGTCATCCTCTTCTTCCAGAAACTTCAAGATTTTTTTCATATGCCTCACAATGCCAGGACTTTCAATCCCTACCTTGTCATATGCTGGCCGGTATTTTTTGCTTGATAAAGTATATCCTCGTTCCAACATCCAACCTTTTAGCATAAGGATGATTTTTTCTTCTTCTCTGGAATCTAGGCTTTGTATTTTCCGATCAATCAGAAATTCCCGAATATTATTATAATAGGTCACTTCACTTGCCATGCTGGACGGAGCGAGTATTTTCCCTCTTTCCCATATAAATTCTTCCAGCTTTTCGGCAAGTTCTTCGGATGGCAACCCTTCCAGATTAAAATATCGTACCGGACTGATACGCATTCTCTGCAACTGATCTTCGGATGCTGCCTTGTAGCAATCCATCTCATATATGTAAATTCTTTTTTTCATTTTCTGTCACCACGCTTCTTAACTTTAATGGTAGAAGCCAAATCATTTTCCGGTTTCTTAAAGTATGTATCACTTGCTTTTTCAATTCTCTTTGGCATGAAGTCCACATACTGTTTTGTCATCTCTTCTGAAAAATGTCCTAAATAATCTCGGATTGTCTGTATAGAAACATCCTCATCATAAAATTGAGTTGCCAACGTATGTCGCAGAAAATCCAAACGTTTGGATTTCCTGCGATATCCAAACTTAAATAAAATCC
>JAUNGM010000060.1 GCA_030524545.1 Eubacteriales bacterium | reverse complement strand
ATTCTGTTTCATTATTAAGATAGGCTTCCATACATTCAAGATAAGCTTCTTGTGGCACTTTCCATTTATCATGAAACCATATGGCTGCTTTCTCTTTTAATTCGGGTTTTTGTCTTAAAGTAACATACGTATATTCTTGCATATTTGCCTCTCAAATTCCAATTTTTTTCTCGGTTATTTTAACAAGAATTATATCATACAGGCAACAATTTTTCTACTCAGTCTCCAGAATAAGATAGCGTGAACTTACTATAGGTTTCATTAAAGTGATAGGGAAGCCCAAAAGTCAGATAATCTCTTAAAACGTGATTTCCATGCGGAAGAGCCGCTAACGAAATGTGTCAACTAATTTTGACAAAATCAAGCCGACTTTTATATTGTAACGCACACCCTGTTTCAACCTGATATAACACTCCAAAAGGGCAATCGCATTAATTGCTCCAGCGGCGTAATCAATCTCCTCGTCTAGCTGCTTCTGGATTATTTTCCCTTTCTTCCGCAACTCCTTAAAATCGGAGGAATAAATAGTCTGTCGTTTTCCGCGAATATCTGTGTACCACTATTGATAAATCAAGTCTTTTCTCTGGCTCTCTCCTGTCCGCAGGATTCTTCCTTTATTGTCTTTACGCTTTTCGGACATTGTCAAACTTCTTTCCGTGGTGGAAAGAGCCTTGATTTGACACATTCATCGTATCATATCAAAGGCTTTTTTCACACCACGAAATTTCACGAAAAATTGTAAATGCTGTTCATAGCTCTTACCCACGCCATCTGGTCATTCGCTTTCATTTCATCCGTCACATTCTCCTTCTACTAAACTTCATAAAACTCTTCCAATTCTTTTGACTGGAAGCCGCAATTCACTGTTTATACAAATAATTCTCTAATAGAACAAAGAGTTGCTTTTATCTTTAATCTTAATTCTTCAAATTTATGGTTATTTTCGGTCAAAAAATAGGCGCACTTGTCTCTACAACACTTCCAAGGTCGTCTATTCTACGTACAATTCCTGTCGCTTTCATATAAAAATACCTCCGTTTACTGTACTTTCCATTACTGGAAATAGTATCTGTAAACGGAGGATTTTTATACATAACCATTTGTTAAGAAAGGCATCCCCTTATAAACGCGGGGCACTCACAGCAACTGTTCTTTCAACAATACAACAATTAATTCTTCAACCACTATTTCTTCATGTAAATAAATTGTCTCCCTCGGCGCTTCTTTATAACTAAATTTGCTTTTATCAATCTATTGAGCGCAACACTTGCGCCTTGCTGAGTTGTAATTTTTGTAATATCCAAAATCTGGTGTACCGTAATAAATCCGTTGGTACAAATATAGTCATAAATCAGCCTGTCTGTCTCATTTTTCAGTTCTATCATATCTAATGGAATATCTGAAAATTGAAGCTGCTCTGGCTCAATATCATAACCCATATTTATCCTATAGCTTGTCCATCGTCCCTTCTTATCTGCAATCAGCATATTCTTATCTACCAGGCTTGATAAAATATGTCCAATCTCAATACTATGAAGCTCCAATATTGACTGCATCCTGGCATTTGTCACTCCACCCTCAAGATAGGCTGTTCCCAATATAATCTGGGCATCCTTATCAAGGTGCTTATATGCAGCACCAAACAACTGATACAAATATTCTGTACATTCCGGTGGCATCAAAGAAATCGTCCAAAGTTTTAATTCTACCTGATGTAGCTCTTCGTTTTGACTCAGATCCGGCTTGCGCCATTGCTCTGCTCCCCATGCGTTTAATATTGTAGGAAACCCTGATCCTATATTGTCTCCCAATCCAATCATACGAAACATTGTTTGAATCCTTGGATTTCTAGCAACCGAGTGTCCACCTTCATAAATCATTTGAACAGGGAGTTTCAAATTACCTGGATTAGAAAACATAAATCCACTATCTGTTTTCAAAACTTTCAATACACCTGTGATCAGATAATCACTATGTATCATCATATTTACGACGGCTTCACGAATCGCCTTGTGAATAGGCGTATCATCAACCCGAATCATTCCCTCCAGTTTAAAAGGGCGTTTGATTCCTGATGACAATTTAGGGGTCATCAGGCGAGCAAAATTATATAGATTATTTTCCCACATTCCGTCATAAGTCAATCGATCACTCCACCGACTTCCGGGTACAAGATTACTCTCGTCGATATAATCCATACGAATATTGTCAAACCGCTCTCGGATAGACAGCCCTTTTCCAAACATTAATAATCCGGCTGTTGTCAGCCAGCCTTTTTGAGTTGTTCTGTCAATCGCATATCCACCCATATTTTTCATAAATGTTTTATCATCGTTTCCATTCCAAATATGTTCCGGATTACGATGTTCAAATTCGATACGATAAGAACGCAACGAATTTAAATCAATGTCATCCATTGTATATCCAATCAGTAAACCTCCATCATTGCCAGAATCATTGGCATCCCGCAACATGGCTTTTACCTCTTCTTCTGTACAATGATAATCTCCTTCATGATTGCGCTTAAAGCTGCCTTTCATAGGGTTTCCATTGATATAAACGGGTTTTTGGCGATAATCTGCCTGAGGAACCTGAATCCACATAATCATTGCGCCTTTGACTTCGCAAATTCCGGCATTTGCGTCAATCAGAATATTGCTGCTTACCTTTTCACTGTTTACTGTATTCCAAAAGTCTTTCAGTCGCTGTTCTGGATTATGTATGGATACAAAAGAAAAACGTTTATCATAATCCATCTCTTTTATATGTTCTTCAATCCCAAACAAAATAACGCCGCCATCTGTATTGGCAAATGAAGAATATGTTTCCCACACTGAGTTAGGCAGCTTTGACTCCGCTTTCTTGCATTCCAGGTTGATATGTTCACCAAATTTTAATAAATTCAATATTTCCGCGCTATCCACAGGTCTTCACCTCTTCTCTATCTTTTATTGTCAAATATTATATATTATCCATGTCTCTATAGCAATATGCTTTCCACATTGGATTTTAGTCTGAGAATTTAGACAAAATCAACGAAATCCCCAGTGTTTTCAAGGCTTCTAACCTTTTGTCTCTATTATAACTCAATAGTCTATTTGCCACATTATGTTCATTCCCTATTTTTGTGCAGATGCACGTTTTTAGGAAATGGATCTCGAATTACCAACGGACGCTTAGGAGCCAACCGTTGTTTCCTTGTAAGAGCTTCGCTACATCTTTATGTGCAGTAGATTATTGCTGGATGATTGGTGATCCGCACAGACCTTGGACAATGCTATTTGAAAATATGCCATGTTTAATAAACAAATTATTCTACGTCTACATTCGCTTCTTCTTTCTTTTCTGACATTTTCTTCGCCTGATTTACTCGAATAAGTTCCTGCATAACTTTTATCATTCGTTTTGATGTCAGAACGCTTACAATCAATTCTTCAAGTTCATCACGAGTATTGCAAGTATAGACATATCCACTATTTGTTCCAGATATACTCTTTGCAATACTTTCTTCAAGAACTACTGTTGCTGGATAATTTGAAACATCATACTTTACAAAAAACATTCTATAACGATATTTTTCATATTCTGGGGTGTACAGATAGCATTCAAATTTATGTATTTCCGTTCCAATTTTACCCAACTCACTCTGTATATCCACCTCTTTCTCTTGTACTGTTCCTAATTCCATGAAAATATCTTGCATTAATAAGGCTTGAATTATACGGATTAATATTAAAATCGCCAACCACAAGAGTGTTTTCTGTTTTCAGTTCATTCTCTACTTCTTGAATATCTTTTATAATCTGTTCTATTAGAATCTCTCTATGCTCTTCGTGTTCAGAATATATTTTGCTATTTAAATGAACACAACAGAGTATGTCCTTATCATTAATAATGCATATTATTGCGTGATCAGAATCCGTCCTATATTGAATATTTTCCGTTTTTCCAAACATTTTTATTCGCTCAGAACAGCTTCCATACTTCTGTATATACACCTTCTGAACAGACAATTTATTTATAAGTTCATCTGCTTGGGCTGTGTATTCTGCTAAACAGACCATGGAAATATCATTTTCTACAATAAGTTCACTAAGAACATCATTTATATCATTATTTTTATGTGTATTCCAAAATAAATATTTCAATTACATTTTCCACCTCCGTTCAGCAAGCTTTTTTAGAATAAAAGTTATAGCGAATTTCTGATTATCTTTGCATTAGGTGGCAAATGTCGGTTTAACCTGATATTTCAGGCTTTTCCGGCATTTTCGTTTACGGAAGATACTCGGCATATCGTGGCATTTCCAAGCCTCACCCGGCAATCAAAAGTAGTAAAAGTGTAGTAAAAAACGCCTTTACTACTATGCCGCCAGCCTATCCATTTCAGCCTTCGCAGAAGCAAAAGTCGCGTGTGCGTAATAGTTCAGCGTCATGGTGATGTTGGAATGGCCCATGATGTACTGCAATGCCTTCGGGTTCATCCCGGCGTTTGCTAACCGGGTGCAGAACGTATGCCGCATGGTGTGGGGTGTGATGTTCGGGAGGGCTTCACCCTCCTTGTGCTGCTTGTTGTACTTCTTCACAAGCCCCTTGAACATGCTCTCATAGTTGGACGCCGTTTTGGGGTAGCCGTTCTGGTTGAGGAACAGGAAATTCTTGTAACCGTCGATATTGACCGCTGCCGCCTTCCCCCGGTTCTTCACAGCCCGCTTTAACGCCTCGTAGACCTTATCGCTCATGGGGACTTGCCGGGCTCCGCTTTTGGTTTTCGGCACATCCACATAGTAGCCGGCCTCACTGTCCCGGAGAAGCTGGTGGTCCACATTGATCTGCCGGTTTGCAAAATCAAGATCGACCGTCAGGCCGCAGAGCTCGGAGATGCGGAGGCCGGTTCCCAGAAGAACGATGATCTCGTCACAATATTTCCGGTAGACCGGATCACCCGCCGCAAAAGCAAGGAGACTGTCCTCCTGCTCCTGGGTCAATGCGATCTTTTCCTCCGTGTCATCCTCCAGGACCGTATCCAGGGCGAAGTTGAACGGGTTCTTGCGGATACAGTCATCCTCAATCGCCGTGTAGAAGGCCGCCTTCAAAGACCGTTTCCAGTTGTTGATCGTCTTGTAGGCATAACCCTTTTCACTCATTCGGATCGCCCATTCTTTCGCATCCGACAGCTTCACGGTATCAATGCTCCTGCCTCCCAGCGGGTCAGCTTTCAGCACCGCCATCAGATACTCACGGCCCTTTTCGGTGCTCCGCTTGACGTTCTTCCGATGGCTGTTTTGCTTTGCGTAGAGCTGGCAGACCGTCATCTTCTTCCCGATGGTGTCAATGCCATCGTCAAGGTCCCGCTGGATTTCCTTCACCTTTTCCCGGAGCGGGAGGTCATCCCGCTTTCCGGCCGGGGTCTTGTCGGTGGCGACCAGCCTCCAGGAGTACACGAATTGAGGTTTCCCGTATGCGTCCGTATATTTGTAAGCGTATCTTCCGTCTTTTCTCTGGCTCTCTCCAGTCCTTAAAATTCGACCTTTGCTATCGCGTCTTTTTTCTGACATGATGGTAAGCTCCTTTCCATTCCTGGAATGAGCCTTGATACGCCATACATAAATTATACCGCGCTTTCGGCCCATTGTCAGCCGTTATTCTCAAATGACCTCCAGGGAATCGATCACTTTCTCAAATTGCCTGCGCTTGATCTGGAGCCTGTTGCCATTCATAATCAGCCAGCCCGCGTCGGGGTTATCCTCAGCTAACTTGCGGAGCTTCTTTTCCCCGATACGGAAGTATTTGGACGCCTCCTCGATGGTAAGCGTGTATTTTTCCCAAATAGGAATATCGTTCGTGTTCATAAAATACAACACCTCCTGTTATAATGTAACGTCCCCCTTTCAAGAGGACGGTGTTGGTTAAAAGAGGCAAAACCGGACGGCTGCTGGCACAGCTCCACGGGAATCTCACCCCGGCCCATGCTGATGGGTGCGGCGCGCAATGCTTTGTGGGCGTTCAACGCGCGAGTATCTTTGACCTGCCTGTACGTCCCCGCCCGCAGGCTGCCACGCCCGCTTTGCGGCCTGGTGTGGATCGCTCGCTCCCAGGAGGGAGGTCATGGCGCACCGGCCGTATGGCTCGGTACAGGACAGAATGTATCCGTCTGCCTTATACTGCGCCGGTGGCCTCCCATCGGGCTTTCTTTGTCAAGGTACGGGGCACCGCGCGGAAAGGGGAACACGCAGCGCCCCATTCCCGGATCAGTTCAGGTCAAAATCCAGGATGGCGATGATCAGCTTCGTTTCCAGCCTGCGGCGCAATTCTTCATCCACATAGGAATAAGGGCAGCCATGAATGTCATAGCTTGTCTTGGTGGAAAGCGCTGCTATGTAGCCGGAATAGTGGCGGATCACCGTGTTTACCGCGTCCGGCTCTCCCCGGACAGCGGCGGCGATTATAGGGTAAGGAAGCAGGGCCGCCCGTGTGCTTGCAGATTTAACCATCTACATCACCTCCCATCAGCTCCTTCAGCAGCCGATAGGCTTTCTGCCTGCGGGCGTTGACCGTCCGGCGTGCCATGTGCATACACTCGGCGATCTCACGGTCTGCCATGTCCAGGAAGAAGTACATCAGGAGGATGTCCCTTCCATCCTGGGGCAGCGCGTTCAGCGCCTCGGCCAGCCGGTCATCCTCAATCAGGATCACATCTCCCTCGACAGGGAAGGAAGTGTATTCCCAGGGATACCGGTCATAGGACGCAAGCTGCTCCATCGAATCCTCCGGCAGCTCGCTGAAAGCGACTTCGCGCGACTGCCTGCGGCTGATCTCCCGATAGCCGTTGTAGGCTTCGCACTTCAACACTTTCTTGCAGAAGCTGTCAAAGGCGTGCTGCTTGTGTTTGTAGTGGCGGTCAGGTGTCATTGTCTCACCTCCCTTCTTGCCGGGAGGCAGGTCATTACTTCCCCTTTCGCCCACTACTCGTCTGCCAGGGGCACCTTTTGGCTGGTTCCCCTGGAAAAATTTCAAGAAAATATTTTTACCGCTCATGGTATGTGCTCCTTTCGTTTCGTTCGGATTGACAGGACCGGATCGAAACGGAAGGGGCGGGGAGCGGCACCGGGGCAACAAAAAAGCACCCGGACAGCACAAAACTATTCGAGCGCAAAAAGTACGATATTCAGTTAAAAAGCGACGATTTTCGCATCCATCGTTAGACTGTACCCACTGGACAGTCTGGATTTTTTTGACGGTTGCGAAAATACAGTCAGAATTTGTCGGCGGTCAGATCGTATCATGGCAGCTCCCTCCTGTAAGCCGCCGTATCTGCCAGCGCCAGCGCGTCATCCCTTTTGAGGGCAAAAAGAACGGCGGCCTTGAAATGTCCTTCAAAACCGCCGATGGGGGATCAAACCTTAAAATAGACGCACGAAATCATCTGCCCCGGTCAAACGTTTTTTTCTTTCCCCGGACGGGGCAGATAATTTGTTATTTTCTTTCTTCAAAGTTGCCGTTCGTAGTAGATGAGAGTGAATATCTTTGTTACACGACGGATTTTTCCTTTTACTATCGTCCGTCAAAATTTAGAATCTGACCTCTTCGGTTACATGATAAGAAATGTGCATGTGCCGGGAGCTAATTCAAATTTTCCGGCTGCTTGCTGTACAGGAAAAAGTAATGGCATATTACCATCAGTGTCAACACTCAATTCCATGCCATTCAGCAACATAACAGAGGAACGCATAGTTTTCCCACTCAGAGTATAGCAATCAGCCTCTTTTTGAATTTCCACCGTGAGAGCTTTCTCCAACGAATTGTTAATAATCAAATAAGCTGCTCCAGCCTTTCCATCTTTGCGAGAATGTGCATAGATGTGTGCATTTTCCATCACAGGAATGCCGCAATCATACACAACGTTTCCCATCAGTTTATTCCAGAGGAAAACGGCAAAATAGTTCGGACGAGGATCAAAAGTATCATGATTTAAAAATCCATAATCGGAAGATGCCAATGTGTTATGAAAAATCACTCCATCTGTAATTGTCGTGAAGCTGCCAAGTTCATTCAATGTGCGCAGCACATCCAAATAGGTGGAAGCCCAGGTATTTCCTCCGCCGCCTGCGTCACCGGATTCCGTGACCCAAATTTGACCGTTCGGAACATAGTGATCGCGCAGGACAGTACAATTTCTTGCATTGATAGACGCCATTTCTAAATAACGGTCTGTATGAGCAAGTTCCGCTGCCCAGTGTCCGGAGGGCGTCAACGAAGCCAATCTCTCGGAAATCCCATTGTAATAATGATAGCTGAACACATCCAGTCTTTCTTTTGCGCCACGCAATAAATCATGAACAGTGCAGGTTTCCATCATGCTTTCAATTCCGCCGCCCATAGGTTCATCTGAATTTTCAGTATGAATTCCGCCAGCATTACACGGGCCGACAACCAAGCATTGCGGATAATGGGATCGCACCCATCTGTTAAAAATATCGTGATCCCTCACATAATCCGCCGGAGTGTAGCCTTTGGGCGCACCGGACACCTCCAACATATTCGGCTCATTCATAAACTCGACAGCATCAATATCAACGCCATAGGAATGACTGAAATCAAAAATTTTTTGAGTCTGCGTTAAATCCAGCGCCCCGCCGTTTGGATGATCCCCTGCGCAGTTGCTGACCGAGATAAGGAGCTTTGCCCCCACCGCTCTGACAAAATCCAATACGCCAATCCACTGCTCTTTTGTCAAAACGCTTTGATACCCTTCTGGCACCTTGCCATTGGTCGCATCCGCAAAATCATAATAGGTTTTGGTTGCCCATGTGCCAGATACTCGAACCCACGCTGGCCCAAGCTCCTTTGCCAACACCCGTAAATGTTCGTTGTAGAGGTCAATCGGCGGATAATACTGAAGCAACTCCTCCATTGCCGTAAAGTCTGAAAACTTTTCAGGAAGTGGAAAGTCCTCCGTACCGGCAATTTGTCCGGGCGTGTAAGCTTTCCAAAACGTGCCGCCTGTTACTTCTGTCATCTCTATGTTATACGACACGAGACGACTATCAATACTACGAATGAACCTCATATCATCTGGGCGCAATGTAATCAATCGTTCCATGAAACCACATCCTTTCTTCATTTATCGACGGATATTTCTACTCTTGGGGAGCGG
Source organism: Eubacteriales bacterium (assembly GCA_030524545.1). GTDB lineage: Bacteria > Bacillota > Clostridia > Lachnospirales > Lachnospiraceae > Blautia_A. The sequence continues at coordinate 5,071 of JAUNGM010000060.1, read as the reverse complement.
TAAACATCTTCCCGCAGAAGCTGGTAGGCCGTTGCTGCGATAGGAACGCCCAATAGCATTCCTCCGATTCCCATAATTCCGCCTCCTACTGTGACAGCGGCAAGCACCCACAAAGCAGGTAAGCCAATCGAAGACCCTACCACGCGAGGATAGATCAGATTTCCCTCCAACTGCTGCAGCACTACAATAAAAATGAGAAAAACAACCGCTTTGCCCGGAGATACAGTCAAAATCATAAATGCGCCTACTCCTGCTCCGATATAAGCACCCGCAACCGGAATCAGAGCAGTAAATGCGATCAGTGCGCCGACCATCGCCGCATAGGGCAGGCGAAGCAGAAACATCCCACCCATACAGAGCAGGCCGAGGATTACAGCCTCGGTACACTGTCCGACGATATAATTCCGGAAACATGCATTCAGAACAGTAAGGAAATGAATGCACTTCTCATACAGGTTTTTACTCATGTACCTGCACATCAAGCGTTTCGACTGCTGCCCCAATTTCTCTTTTCCGGCTAAGAGATAGATTGCAAATATAACTGCCATAAAAATGGTGACAACCCCTGATAAAACCGTTGATATCATCGCGCCCAATATCCCCATTACATTGCCGAGGCCGGAGATCACACTTTTCAGAACCTCTCCAATTCTCGTCTGCCAATCCACAGCGGAAAGAGATTCCATCACATTTTCCGGCAGAATGTTGAGCTTTTCAATTCCGTTTGTAAGGCTCTCCATGACGCCGGGCAATGCGGAAAGAAGTAGCTGAATACAGGAAGATAACTGAGGGACAACAAGACAGACAACCAGCACCATAATTGCAAGCAGCGTAGCAAATGCCAATACCATACAAACCGGCCGTCTGCTTTTTTGGACAAATGTGCGGTTTGATGAAATGAAAAAATGGCTTTCATAAAGGCTCATCAGAATATTGACAAAATATGCGATTGCGCAGCCCAGAAAAAGAGGGGTAACAGCGCCAAGCAACGCCGCAAGTATGCCGGCGGCATTCTGCCAATAGAAAATGCACAAATACAAAATGAATACGCTTATACCGACTCGAACGCAGGTCTTCCATGTTACATTCATATCGTTTCCTGCTTTCCACTCACAATTATAGCAACGACATCAAATATTGCCTCAACAATCAAAGATATTCCTGTAAAGGTCCAAAGAATGACCGTAGAGGAAAATGGATTATTCAGAATCACAACCGCACAGGCGAGAGAAACGACTGCGCTAATTGCTGCCAAGAACCACCTGTTATTTTTCTGCCGGAGCATATCAATGGCTGCCTGTATTTTGCCAAGTCCAGTCACCAATATAACAACGCCATAAAGAATGGTAAGCGCCGGAAACGTAACAAGGAACCATTGGTATCTGAGTACGCAAAATGCACCTGCAAGCAAGGCGGTAAGCCCTTTTGTCAAAGACTGACTGGCGGCAGCCTCTGAAGTCTCTGCCCTAAAGTATTTGATTATGCTGGCAATGCCCACGAGCAGCAGAAGAACCCCACCCGCTGTAATGATACCGGAAGTAAACCCAATCGGATTGATTAGCAAAAGAATACCGACCAACGCTTCAAAAAAGCACAAAATAATGTGATTTGTATGCTGCTTCAAAAATTTCATAAACTCGCCCTCCTTAATTTCAAGAACGCTTAACCGCAGATGTTTCTTGCATTGTCGACAGTTCATTTCTGCGGCGAAGCCATGTGGTCACCCCTACCAACAGATAGAAAATCATGGTATGCAACGCTATCAGGGAAACCGTCTCATATAAATCGTGACTGTTCCAGACGACACCCGCACCGTCTGCAACCAACTGATTGGGCATGATAAAGAAAGAAACAATGGGTGAGATAGCTTGTAATCCCAAGAGAATCACTGCTTGCAGATGCCAAATGGACGGTGTTCCGACCCAGCGGTACTGGTGGCTGTGCTTTAATAGGAACATTGATGCCAGTTCAAACAGGAACAGAATCAGAAAGACATTGATAAACCAACCAATGCTGTTGCTGAGAGGAACACCAAAAAAACCACCGCCATACGGATATCCATACATTCCCATAATCTGGCTGCCTACAGGGTCGTAAATTGCATCTATGGCACTGGCTACTACCATGCCAATAAGCGGCCTCCCCAGGATAGCTGCCCACTTATTCTTTTCTGCCAGCCTGCCAACAATCAGATCGGCAAATATCCATCCCAACATCGCATAATAGAAGTATCCCAGACCAACAGTCAACGGTATGTTACCAATCCGGGGGCCTGCCTGATAGTGCTCAAAAAATCCAAAGGGGATTCCATATAGAACGCTGATATTTTCTACAATGAGCGTCACAACAAAAGAGATTAGATAAAACACCAACATGTCTTTCCAACCGAAGAAATTCACTGCTACAAACACCGTAAAAATGATATTGACCAGCATGGGCAGACTGGCAATTTGCTGAGCTTGCTCGGTGTTTACAAATATGGGGAGCAGTGCAATGATTGTATATACAAGCAACATCCCCCACCCAATACTGTATGATTTCTTATTATTGTTTTGCAATTCTCTCATAACGTTTGCTTCCTCTCTTTCCTTAAGGGCAGAAGTTAGTTCTCGTTTTAGACTACTTCGGATAATAGATCAAGAACACCTTGTCCTTGACTGTATCTTGCGATGATGGTACAATTATAGTGCAATAAGTGCCGCATTGACAACAATCAGTTTTATGGAGAATGATACGAGAGCGACATATATCACAAAAATGTTGCATCATTTTTCAAAAAAGAGAGGCCGTTATAATGAACGAAATGAATCAAAGAGTTATCCTGACAAAGCGGCTACTGAAAGAGGCTCTTCTTCGGCTTCTGGAGAAAAAGTCTCTTGAAAGGATTAGCATCACAGAATTATGCAAAGAAGCCGGAATTAACCGGGCTACCTTTTACCGACATTATGAGTTGCCACGGGATTTACTTATAGAAATACAGGCAGAATTTTTGGAGGAAATGATGAAATCCTTTCGGGAACCTCTGTCTGAGAAAGTTATAGAGCGTTGCTATGCCTATTTCTGGGAGCATGCGGATCTGGTCAAGATTTTTATGCAGTATAATTTAGATGCGAATATATCCAAGATATTTGATATACTCTATCAAAATATGCGGAACGCAAAAGCATTTCGCTTTCTTGACACAGAGGACAGTCAGTTGCTCTATGCGTTCCTTGCAGGCGGAGGGTATTTCCTGTTGCGTCAATGGTTGATGGCGGACATTCAAAAAACGCCAAAAGAAATTACTGAAATTACTTTCAGCATTATCAATAAGGAAACAGTATTTAAGAAATAGTATAAGGACTGTTATAAACCTTATTTTCTTATAGATTTTTTCTTTCCAAATTGAAGTATCCGTAGTGGGAGAAGCAGAAAGCAGGGAGCCCTGTTGCAGGGCTCCCTACTTTCTCAGTAAATTTTGTGTAAATTCTTGATTTTTACATCAAAACAATTTTGGAAAAATCAATATTTCCATTGTCGTCCAGCCACGCTTCGTCACAGTGGACGGCTTCAATGGAACCGACAAAAAATACATGATCGCCGCCAGTTTCAATTTTCTGTGTTGCCTTGCACTCAACCGAGATCGGGCAGGCAGAAAGCAGGGGTGCTTTCACTTTTGCTCCTTCTTCCCATTCCAGATTAAGGGCAGCAAACTTGTCTTCGTCCCTGCCGGATTTTGTGCCGAGATAATAGAATTCCTTTTCAAAGCCTTTCGTGGGAATGTTGATGACAAATTCGCCGGATTCCCGAATCAGTTCATAGGAATAATGTTCCGGAACAATGCCGACCATCACCATTGGTGGAACGCTGGATACGTTGCAGGCAAAGCCTACCGCCAATGCGTTGTTTTTGCCGTCCCGGCTGCGGCAGGATACCAGTAGGTTGGGGATTGGAAATACACCCATCCCTGCATTGATTATTTTTTTGTTCATGATAAAACCTCCTGTTTTTAATTTTCTTCAAAGTGATCAAATTCTGCATTTTTTCCGGCTTCCACGCAGTCCCGGCAGCTTGGCAGGTTTCCGAAGACCCGGATAAGGGTGTCAAGACTCTGGTCAAAGTCTTTCAAATCTTCCTCACTCATTTCCTCCAGCAATGGCCGGAAACAGCTTGCGTCATGCTCTAAGAAGTGGGAAATATACTCCGTTGCCCGGTCGGTCAGCTGGATTTTTACAATACGCCGGTCATTGGGATCGTCATAGCGGGTGACAAATTCCTGTTCAACAAGTTTATTTACCATCTTTGTCATCTGCTGTTTGGGTACTTTCGTCCATGTGGCAATCTGCGACATGGTGGCGGAGCCGCCTGCCCACTCCAGTGTTTTGATGCAGTAGTACATTTCCAGACTAACACCGTCATCCAGAAGCTGCTTAAAAGGCTTGGCAATCTCATAGTTCCATACGGGGAGCAGAGAGAGCAGTTTTTCCTGAATGTTCAAATAATCCATAAACAACCTTCCTTTCTGGACATAATACAAAGAGGGTATCTTAACAAAAAGTAAAATATATGCTACTATTGCGAAAATGCTATTATAATCTCTTTGCTATTATAGTGCGAAGCTGATAAAAAGTCAAGGTGAAAGAAGGGCAAAATTCAGTGGACGTCAGTGGAAGATTCAAATTTACAGTTAATAGGCAATGCGCCGGTTCCCAAGGCGATTCTTAAGCTGTCCGTACCGACTGTGCTGAGTACGGTTATCTCGATCGTTTACAATCTTACGGATACCTATTTTATCGGATTGCTGGATGATCCAATCCAGTTAGGAGCAATCTCGCTGGCATTTCCCGTATTTATGGTAATTCAGGCTGTAGGGAATATGTTTGGCATGGGCGCGCCTTCCTATATTTCCAGGTGTCTTGGCACTTTGCAAATATGGCCATTTTACCCTTTCCAAATTGTAGTATTAGTAAAGGGAGAAATAGAAGGTAGGGTTTCGATAGCAAGCACAGCAAGCGAGTACCCGCTTGCGATTTTTCTGATTTTCAGGTCCCTTGCCCGAAAATGAAAAATGCTTGTTGGGATAATCCCAAAC
>JAUNGM010000059.1 GCA_030524545.1 Eubacteriales bacterium | reverse complement strand
CAGGATGGTAACTTTGACCAGGCTACAGGCCAGGAAGTTATGGAATCCTACTGCAAGAGCTATGAAGGACAGTTTAACGTAGTTGTATGCCAGAACGATAACGAAGCATTCGGTGCTATGGATGCTATGACCGCAGCAGGTGTTTCCTACGGTGTTGACGGTGATGTAATCCTCATCTCCTTCGATGCTTGTACAGCAGGCCTGGAATTTGTTAAGAGCGGCGACATCAACGCTGACTTCGAGTGCAACCCGCTGGCAGCTCCATTTGTAGAAGAAGTTATCAAACAGCTTGAAGCTGGTGAAACTCCTGAAAAAGAAGTTTACATGGAAGAGCACTGGTATGTAAACGAAGACATTCTGTCTGAGATCACAGTTGACGGCGCAGCACAGCCTCTGACCGTTGTAACTGACGAAATCATTGAAGCTCAGTATTAATCATTGATCATAAAATACGAGTAAATGTTTCTCCGAAATAAAAAACAGGAAGCAGACGGGAGGGCTCAGGGTTAATCCCTGAGCCTGCTGCTTTTTTTACCTAACAGACAAAAGGCCGCCGCTGGCAGGCTTTTTGTGCGGGAAAGGATGAGAATATGGATAATAAGGTTGTTCTTACAATGCGCGGCATTTCCATGACTTTCCCTGGCGTAAAGGCACTTGACAATGTAGACTTCACTCTGCGCCAGGGGGAGATTCATGCATTAATGGGAGAAAACGGTGCCGGAAAATCCACCCTGATTAAATGCCTGACCGGTATCAATGCTTTTGAAAGCGGCGAGATCCGTGTAGACGGAATTGACGGGCCGGTGGTAAACCATTCTACTCTGGATGCACAGAAAAAAGGTATTTCTACAGTATATCAGGAAGTAAACCTGTGCCCGAATTTAAGTGTGGCGGAGAACCTGTTTATCGGCAGGGAGCCCCGGACGAAGATCGGCACTATCAACCGCAGGGAGATGAATACCAGAGCTGCGGCAATCATGAAAGAATTGCAGATCGACATAGATGTTACACAGAACCTGGAGAATTTTTCTCTTGCCATTCAGCAGATGATCGCCATTGCCCGTGCAGTGGATATGGAATGTAAGGTTCTGATCCTGGATGAGCCTACTTCTTCTCTGGACGACCATGAGGTTGAGAAGCTGTTTGTGCTGATGAATAAATTAAAAGCACAGGGCGTAGGGATTGTATTTGTTACTCATTTCCTGGAGCAGGTATATGCGGTATGCGACAGGATCACGGTTCTGCGGAACGGACAGCTGGTAGGGGAATATCCGATTGCGGAGCTTCCAAGGGTGAAGCTTGTCGCAGCCATGATGGGAAAGGATTTTGACGATCTGGCTTCTATTAAAGGAGATGCGGCAGTAGACCTGAGTAAGGCGGATTATTATATTGAAGCAAAGGGATTGAGCCATAAGGGTACGATCAAGCCATTTGATTTTACGATCAAAAAAGGCGAGGTTGTGGGCCTGACAGGACTTCTTGGTTCCGGACGAACGGAGCTTGCCCGTGTTCTTTACGGTGCAGACAAGGCACAGACCGGTACCATGAAGGTCAATGGAAAAGAAGTAAAGATCAATGCGCCGATCGAAGCCATGCAGCTTGGCATGGGTCTCCTTCCGGATGACCGTAAGGCAGAGGGAATTATTGCAGACCTGTCCGTAAGAGAAAATATTATTCTGGCCATGCAGGCAAAGCGCGGCGTTTTCCGCCAGATTTCCATGAAGGAACAGCAGGAGATCGCAGACAAGTATATTAAGATGCTGAGCATCAAAACCGCAAGCCGTGAAACACTGATCAAACAGCTCTCCGGCGGTAATCAGCAGAAGGTGATTCTTGCCCGCTGGCTAGCGACGGATCCGGAATTCCTTGTTCTGGATGAGCCGACCCGGGGAATTGACATCGGAACAAAGACAGAGATCCAGAAGCTGGTTCTGAAGCTTGCACAGGAAGGAAAGAGCATTATTTTTATCTCTTCGGAAATCGAAGAGATGCTGCGTACCTGCTCCCGTATGATCGTTTTAAGAGATGGGGAAAAGGTTGGCGAACTGACGGATGAACTGACGCAGAATCATGTGATGCAGGCAATTGCAGGAGGTGCTACGGATGAATAAATTGAAAAAACTCACAAGGCAGCCATTATTCCTGCCGATTTTCTGTATGCTGCTGGTCATGCTTGTAAATGTAATCTATGATGCGGCATGCGGAAATTTTGCATTTAGCTTTTTCTCCATTTCCCTTAGAAACGGAGTGCTGTACGGACGACTGATCGATGTCCTGAACCGAGGCAGCGAGGTTGCGATCCTGGCAGTCGGCATGACACTGGTGGTATCCTCTTCGGCAGGTACCGATATTTCCGTAGGTTCTGTCATGTCCCTGTCTGCAGCAATGTGCTGTATGCTGCTGGCCGGCTTTGGCGTGGCATCTGCAAATGAACTTCAGGTTCCGCTGGTCGTAGGTATTCTTGCAGGTATCCTTCTTGGATGTCTGTGCGGTGCTTTTAACGGATTTCTGGTGGCTTATCTGGATATTCAGCCTATGGTAGCCACTCTGATCCTCTATTCGGCAGCCAGGGCAGTGGGCCTCCTCCTCTGCAACAACCTGATCGTTTATATCCGTGACAAATCCTTTAAGGTTCTGGGCGGATATCTTGGCTTTATCCCGACACCGATCGTTGTTGCTGCGGTATGTGTGGCAGTTACCATGCTCTTCCTGAAGAAAACAGCTTTGGGTCTGTATATTCAGAGTGTAGGTATCAATAAAAAAGCATCCAGGATCGCAGGATTGAATTCCAGAAAAATCATTCTTCTGTGCTATATCATCTGCGGTCTCTGTGCAGGTCTTGCGGGAATCGTTAATGCATCCAGAATTTCTTCCGCAGATACGAACAATATCGGACTGAACTTTGAACTGGATGCGATTCTTGCAGTTGCTCTCGGCGGAAACAGCCTGGGCGGCGGCAAATTTAACCTGGCCGGTTCTATCATCGGCGCATATACCATTCAGGCAATCACCACAACCTTGTATGCTATCGGAGTATCTTCTGACCAGGCTCCTGTATATAAGGCCGTGATCGTTATCATTATTGTTGCTGTTCAGGCTCCGCCGTTTAAGCAGTACCTGAACAAGAGAGCTGCAAAGCGTGCATTGGCAAGGGGGTAGGACAGATGAAAAAGAAATCAATGAATAGTAATACCGTGCTGCTGCTTATTACGATCGCGCTGTTTGTGGTAATGTATGCAGCGGGCTGTGTGATCTATGGAGATAAAGGCTTTACACACCTTCAGACATTTCTGAATATCCTGATCAACAATTCCGGGCTTCTGTGCGTGGCAAGCGGAATGACCTGTGTTATGCTGACCGGAGGAATCGATATCTCTGTCGGCTCCCTGATCGCCCTGGATTGTATGATCCTGGCAGTGGGCATGGAGCAGAAGGGAATGAATGCGGTTGTCCTCTGTATTCTGGTTCTTCTGATGGGTGTTGTTTTTGGCGCTGTACAGGGCTTCTTTATCGGATACCTGGATATCCAGCCGTTTATTGTGACGATGGCGGGAATGTTTTTTGCCAGAGGTATGACGGCTGTGATCTGTTCTGATCAGGTTTCCATCAGAACAAATGAATTGTTTGTAAAACTGGCAAATATAAAGCTTCAGATTCCGTTTGAGATCGGAGCATATTTAAATAAGAAAGGAAAACTCCAGATTCCTTTCGTGCGTATCCCGGTTATTATCGCCCTCTTCGTTTTGGTGGTGATCTTCCTGGTACTGCGCTATACAAAGTTCGGACGCAGCCTTTATGCAGTTGGAGGCAGTGAGCAGTCCGCAGCCATGATGGGCCTGGATGTGAAGAAGACAAAGCTGAAGGCGTATATTTTGTCCTCTTTCCTCTGCTCGATCGGCGGAATCTGCTTCTGTATGAATACCATGTCAGCCAGCGTGGCACAGGCTACAGGCCTGGAGATGGATGCGATTGCCTCTTCCGTTATCGGCGGTACCCTGCTGACCGGAGGTGTGGGAAATGTTATCGGTTCCTTCTTTGGTGTTATGATTACGGGTACGATTTCTACACTGGTTAAGACCAACGGCAAGCTGCTTAGCTCCTGGTCTAACATTGCGGTAGCAGCGCTGTTATGCTTCTTCATTGTATTACAGAGTATTTTTGCAATGGTGAAAGCAAGGAAAAAATAAGATGATCGGAAATCAAAAAGGGCATCGCATCTGCATGCCCTTTTTGATATATTTAAAAAACAACTTGTATAGACGACCGTACAAGTTCTACCCTGTAAATGAGGAGGAGAAATATGACGGATGCAGGAAAACCCAAATATTTTGCTCTTATGGAACAACTGAGAAAATCCATTGTTTCCGGAGAAATACGTCCGGGACAGAAGCTTCCATCGGAGAATGAGCTTGCGAAGCAGTATACCCTGAGCAGGCATACCGTGCGCAAGGCGCTGGAGATACTTTCCCATGAAGGATATGTGGAGGCATTCCATGGAAAAGGTACCTTTTGCTCAGAGAAAATGCGCCATGCTACAAAATCGTATAATATAGCAGTGGTCACAACCTACATATCGGACTATATTTTCCCAAGGCTGATTCAGGGGATGGACAATGTACTCTCCGAAAACGGCTACAGTATCATTTTGAAAAATACAGGGAACAGCAGACAGAAAGAAGCCAGATGCCTGGAGGAGCTGCTGAAGAAGGACATTGACGGGCTGATTATTGAGCCGAGCAAGAGTCAGCTTACCTGCCGCCACAGAAATCTTTATGACGCTTTGGATCAATACCATCTTCCCTATGTTTTTATTCAGGGGATTTATACGGAGATGCTGGATAAGCCCCACATCCTGATGGATGATGCCAAGGGAGGATATCTGGTGACAAAGTACCTTCTGGATCTGGGGCACAAAAAGATTGCAGGATTTTTCAAGGCTGATGACATACAGGGCATTGAGCGGCATAAGGGCTATGTGTGGGCCCTTCAGGAAGCGGGAATCTCTTATAACCCGGATGGGGTTGTCTGGTTCCATACGGAAGACCGGCGGACAAAACCGTCCCAGATGATTCGTCTGATGGCAGAGAGGCAGCAGCTTCCGGACGGAATCGTCTGCTACAACGACCAGATCGCCGTGCAGGTGATGGAGACTCTGGAGGGACTGGGAGTCCGTATTCCGGAGGATGTTTCCGTAACAGGATATGACAATTCCCTTTATGCAAGAAGAGGAAACGGAATTACCACGATTGCTCATCCGCAGGAAAAGCTGGGAGAAATGGCAGCAGAACTTCTGCTGGAAAAGCTGAATGGTATTCCTGAGGAAGAATCGAAGATAGGCAGGCTGATCGAGCCGGAACTGATCATACGAGGTTCCTGCCGGAAAGCGGTCTCCTGAAACCGGATAACACAGGTTTTTATAAAATGGAAACAATAAATATAAGGAGGAAGACAACATGAAAACAGGAAGAGACTACAAATTCTGGTTTTGCACAGGTTCACAGGATTTATACGGTGACGAGTGCCTGAGAAAGGTTGCGGAGCATTCCCGCATCATCGTGGAAGAGCTGAACAAGTCAGGCGTACTGCCATTTGAGGTGGTATGGAAACCGACCCTGATCACCAATGAGCTGATCCGTAAAACCTTCAATGAGGCAAATGCAGATGAGGACTGCGCAGGTATCATTACCTGGATGCACACCTTCTCCCCTGCAAAATCCTGGATCCTGGGACTGAAGGAGTACAGAAAGCCGCTGTGCCACCTTCACACACAGTTTAACGAGGAAATCCCGTACGACACCATTGACATGGACTTTATGAATGAAAACCAGTCCGCACACGGCGGCAGGGAGTACGGCCATATCGTGACCAGAATGGGAATCGAGCGTAAAGTCATTGTCGGACACTGGGCTGACAAAAAGGTACAGGAAAGACTGGCTTCCTGGATGCGTACTGCCATCGGTATCATGGAAAGCAGCCATATCCGCGTATGCCGTGTTGCTGACAACATGAGAAACGTGGCAGTTACCGAAGGAGATAAGGTAGAGGCTCAGATCAAATTCGGCTGGGAGATCGATGCATACCCGGTAAATGAGATCGCAGAGTATGTACAGGATGTACAGAAAGGTGACGTTGATGCTCTTGTAGAAGAGTATTACAGCAAATACGATATTCTTCTGGAAGGACGTGATCCTGAAGAATTTAAGCGCCATGTGGCAGTACAGGCCGGAATTGAGATCGGCTTTGAACGGTTCCTGGAGGAGAAAAACTATCAGGCAATCGTTACGCACTTCGGTGACCTTGGCTCCTTAAAGCAGCTTCCGGGACTTGCAATCCAGAGACTGATGGAAAAAGGCTACGGCTTCGGCGGCGAGGGCGACTGGAAAACAGCAGCTATGGTACGTCTGATGAAGATTATGTCAGCAGGCGTTAAGGACGCTAAGGGAACCTCCTTTATGGAAGACTACACCTACAACCTGGTTCCGGGCAAGGAAGGAATCCTGCAGGCACACATGCTGGAGGTTTGCCCGTCCGTATCCGAAGGAAAAATCGGCATCAAGGTATGCCCGCTTTCCATGGGTGACAGAGAAGACCCGGCAAGACTGGTGTTTACGTCCAAGGCAGGCCCTGCGATCGCAACATCCCTGGTGGACCTGGGAGACCGCTTCCGTCTGATCATCAATGATGTAGAGTGCAAGAAGGTAGAAAAACCAATGCCGAAGCTTCCGGTAGGTACTGCATTCTGGACACCGCAGCCTGATCTTGCAACAGGAGCAGAAGCATGGATCCTGGCAGGCGGTGCACACCATACCGCATTCTCCTATGACCTGACTGCAGAGCAGATGGGAGACTGGGCAAATGCAATGGGCATCGAGGCTGTTTATATTGACAAAGATACCACTATCCGAAACTTCAAAAATGAGTTAAAATGGAATAGTGTAGTATATCGGTAATGCAGATGTAAATAAAACAGGGAGGGTTTTTACATGAGTATCCATGAAACAAAAGAAGTAATTTTAAACAACCGTACCGCACTTGGAATTGAGTTTGGTTCCACCAGAATCAAGGCCGTACTGGTAGATGATAAGAATGAACCGATCGCTTCCGGAAGCTACGACTGGGAAAACAGTTATGTGGACGGCATCTGGACCTACAGCCTGGAAGAAATCTGGAAAGGGCTGCAGGGCAGCTATCAGGCCATGGCAGAGGATGTACGGAATAAATACGGTGTGGAGCTTACCAGTGTGGGTGCTTTCGGCGTCAGCGCCATGATGCACGGCTATATGCCTTTTAACAAAGAGGGCGAGCTGATGGTTCCTTTCCGTACCTGGAGAAACAATATTACGGGAGCTGCTTCCGAAGAATTGACAGACCTTTTCCAGTACAATATTCCCCAGAGATGGAGCATTGCCCATCTTTATCAGGCAATCCTGAACGGAGAAGAGCATGTAAAGGATATTGATTTTATTACTACTCTGGAAGGATACATCCACTGGAAGCTGACAGGCCGGAAGGTAATCGGCATCGGAGAGGCAGCAGGCATGTTCCCGATCGATATTGCAGCGAAGGATTACAATGAGGAAATGGTGCGGAAGTTCGACGAACTGGTGGCTCCGAAAGGATTCCCATGGAAATTGCGTGACATTATGCCGAAGGCGCTTGTGGCAGGACAGGATGCAGGTACCCTTACAGAAGAGGGTGCAAAGCTTCTGGATGTTTCCGGCAAACTAAAGGCAGGCGTTCCCATGTGCCCGCCGGAAGGTGATGCAGGTACCGGCATGGTTGCCACCAACAGCGTAAAGCAGCGTACAGGCAACGTTTCCGCAGGTACTTCCGTATTTGCCATGATCGTACTGGAAAAAGACCTTTCCAGGCCTTACAGAGAGATTGATATGGTAACGACTCCGGCAGGCGACCTGGTTGCCATGGCACATTCCAATAACTGTACCTCTGATCTGAATGCATGGGTTGGGGTGTTTAAGGAATTTGCAGAGGCTATGGGCATGGAAGTGGATATGAACAAGCTCTTCGGAACACTCTACAATAAAGCTATGGAGGGAGATGCAGACTGCGGCGGACTTCTGTCCTACTGCTATTTCTCCGGCGAGCATATGACAGGCTTCGAAGAAGGACGACCTCTGTTTGTACGTTCTCCTGAGAGCAGATTCAATCTTGCCAACTTCATGAGAAACAATCTGTATACCTGCCTTGGCGCTATGCGCGTGGGTCTGAATATCCTTCTGGAAAAGGAGGATGTGAAGATTGACAAGCTTCTGGGCCACGGCGGATTGTTTAAGACGGAGGGTGTCGGCCAGCAGATACTTGCAGACGCAGTGAATGCCCCTGTTTCCGTAATGTCCACCGCAGGCGAGGGCGGCGCATGGGGAATTGCACTTCTGGCTTCCTATCTGGTGAACAAAGAAGAGGGCGAAACCCTGGAGCATTATCTGGATGAAAAGGTATTTGCAGGAAATGAAGGCAGTACCCTGGAGCCGAATCCGGAGGGCGTGGCAGGCTACAATGCCTTTATGGAACGCTATATGAAGGGAATTGCTATTGAAAGGGCGGCAGTGGACTCCAAGATCTGGTAGGAAACAGAATCCGTCATATTGGAGACGATAAGTAAAAGAAAGCAGAGTGTACAGAAATTTTGTATGCTCTGCTTTTCCTCTGTCAGACATGCGAAAGCAGGCTTTGGCAGAGGCTTCTTTTTGTTAGAGCAATTAATTATTTAGAAAAAACTAAAGTGTTTTATATGTATGCAGCACTTGATTAAGGATTAAAAAGAAATTCAAGGGGAAACATGAAAAAAGGATTTATATTTTTGTGTATTTTAAAATAATTTATAAAAACAAAAAAAGATGTTGCTATTTTTGGTTTTTACGTATAATATTAATTCATATATTTGTGTCTTTACTACATGTATGTCTCAATACCATTCATGAAAATTTTTTCAGTGGTAAGGCATTGGAGAGGAGTTAAAATGGCTAAATTAGTGATTAATCCCGAAAAAAAGATCAGCAGGATCCAGAAAGAGATTTACGGACATTTTTCCGAACATCTGGGAAGATGTATCTATGAAGGAATTTATGTTGGGGAGGATTCTCCGATTCCCAATGTAAACGGTATGCGTACCGATGTGGTGGAAGCATTGAAAAAGATTAAGGTCCCGGTGCTGCGCTGGCCGGGAGGCTGTTTTGCGGATGAATACCACTGGATGGACGGAATCGGCCCGAAGGAAAAGAGAAAGAAAATGATCAACACCCATTGGGGCGGCGTTGTGGAGGACAATAGCTTCGGTACGCATGAGTATTTTGAGCTTTGCCGTCAGTTGGGATGCGAAACCTATGTGAATGGAAACCTGGGCAGCGGAACTGTACAGGAGATGTCGGAATGGGTGGAATATATAACCTTTAAAGGGGTTTCTCCTATGGCGGACCTGCGCAAAGAAAACGGACATGAGGAACCGTGGAAGATTGACTTTTTCGGAGTTGGCAATGAGAACTGGGGATGCGGCGGAAACATGAATCCGGATTATTATGCCAATGAATATCGCAGATACCAGACCTACGTGCGCAATTACAATTGTTCTCAGGAGGAAGAGGAGGAACATGGCATTAAAAAAATTTGCTGCGGCGCAAATGTAGATGATTATGAATGGACCAGAGAGGTGCTGAAAACCTGCTTTAACCATTGCGATGAGAGTCTCCATGGCCATATGAATGGTCTGTCCCTTCATTATTATGTGCATCCGGAAGGATGGGAGATTAAGGGAAGCGCTACGGATTTTGATGATGCGGTCTGGTACAAGACTCTTTCCAAGGCATATTATATGGATGAGCTGATTCGCCGTCACGGTGCAATTATGGATGAATTTGATCCGGAAAAGAAGATCGGTATGATCGTAGACGAATGGGGAACCTGGTTTACAGTAGAACCCGGAACGAATCCGGGATTTTTGTATCAGCAGAATACCATTCGTGATGCTCTGGTTGCAGGAATTACCTTAAATGTGTTCAACAAGCATTCTGACCGTGTGAAGATGGCAAATCTCGCCCAGATTGTCAATGTGCTTCAGGCAGTAATTTTGACAGAAGGTGCAGATATGATCCTGACACCTACCTATCATGTATTTGATATGTATAAGGCGCATCAGGATGCGATGCTTCTGGACAGCTCCATTGATTCAGAGGAAATTGGCGTGACAGAGGAATTTCAGGTACCGAACCTGACGGAATCTGTATCTATGGCAGAGGATGGAACCATACATATTACTGTAACAAATGCATCTCCGGAGGAGACTTATCCGGTAGAAACTCATATTATGGAATCTGCCGTATCGGAGATCAACGGTGAGATGGTACAGGGAGAAATGCATGAAAAGAATACCTTTGAAGCCCCTGATACCGTAAAGATAAAAGAATTTACCGATATTGAAATGACAGACGGAGGGTTCTGCTTCAGGATACCGCCGTGTGCAGTGGTTCATCTGACTGTGAAGAGAAACGTATGAGCGAGGGGCTGAGAGTCTGCCGTAAATGTATGCTTCGAGGAGGATCAGAGGAAGAGTACTTCAGGAATCTTGAGAATTATATTGCCCGTCTTGAGGATGAGGTGAGAGTGGAACAGGAGGTATACGAGGCTCGGCTGAAAAAATGTGAACAGTGTAAGCATCTGCAAAAAGGCATGTGCAGACTCTGCGGGTGCTATGTAGAGCTTCGCGCTGCCTTAAAAGTTCGCAAATGTCCGGATACGGACAGGAAGTGGTAATCAAAAAAATGATTCAGGAGGAATAAAGCTTTGAAAAAGAAATTATTGATCACAAGTATGGTGGTGACTATGTTATCGGCTGCAGCAAGTTCTTCCGTCAGTGGGAACAACTCTTCCGGTGAACCGGCAACCACCGAAGAACCACAGGAAGCAACGATTATCGAGGAAGTGACGAATGGAAAAGAAGAGTATGGCGGAGCCATTTCCAGAGTAAGTGTTCACGACCCATCTATTGTAAAAGAACCGGGAACCGGTACTTATTATGTGTTTGGCAGTCATCTTGCAACTGCGAAGTCAGACGACCTGGTAAACTGGGAACAAATCTGCAAAGATTATGAGGACGTAAATGACAATCCTGTCTATGGAAATCTGCAGGAAAATTTTGCGGAATCCTTCCGGTGGGCAGGCTTTAATGACGGAGACTGTGTAGGCGGATACGCCGTATGGGCACCGGATGTTCACTGGGATGACCGGTATGTATGGGAAGATGGAAGCAGAGGTGCCTATCTGATGTATTACAGCACTTCTTCTTCATGGAAGAGGTCTTGTATCGGACTTGCCGTATCAAAAGAAATTGAGGGTCCGTACATCTATGCAGACACGATGATCTATTCCGGATTTTCCCTGGAAAGCGGAGTGGATGAGAAGAGCCAGATTGATACCAAATGGGATAACGATTATCTGAATCTGAAGGAGCTGGTTGCTCTTGGTTCGGATAATGGCGGTATTGATGAGATCAGTGAAGAATGGTTTTCGGCAGATGGAATGTATAATCATAAATATGCACCAAATGCCATTGATCCGACAGCAGTAGAAGATGCAGAGGGCAACCTTTATCTGGTTTACGGCTCCTGGTCCGGCGGTCTTTTCATCCTTGAAGTGGACGAGGAGACAGGACTGGTGATCTATCCGGGTGTGGATTCCACAGATGAGGAATCCGGTAACTTTACAGATCGTTATTATGGTACTCACATTGCCGGCAGCAAGCACCAGTCCGGAGAGGGGCCCTTCATTCTTTATGATGAAGAAACCTGCTATTATTATCTGTATGAGACATATGGCAGCCTGACGGCAGACGGCGGATATAATATGCGTATGTTCCGCTCTGAAAATATTTATGGTCCTTATGTGGACGCGGCAGGAAATAATGCGGCTGACAGCGGCAAGGTGGAAAATTCCAAATACGGTATTAAATTGATTGGCAATTATCAGTTTGATGGACAGCGTGGTTACAAATCTGCAGGTCATAACTCCGCACTGATTGACGGAGATGGCCAGCGATATCTGATCTTCCATCAGCGATTCAATGAGGGGTCTGAATACCATGAGGTTCGTGTGCGTCAGCAGTATCTGAACGAGGATGCATGGCCCTGTGCTGCGGTATACGAAAATCGCAACGAGACCATTGCCAACGTGGAGGATGCGGCAGTGATCGGTACCTATGAATATGTGAACCATGGAAAAGAAAACAGCCCCAATATGCTGGAAACAGGAACGCTGGAGTTAAAAGAAGACGGAAGCGTGAGCGGTGCTTTTGAAGGCACCTGGAGCAAGTCAGATTCCGGTAAGGGTTATGATTATGTCACCATTACCATGGATACCGGATTGGAATTTAAGGGAATTTTCTATGAGCAGACCAATGATACCGGAGAAAAGGTGATGACCTTTTCCGCTATCGGCAAAAATAATGCCTGCATCTGGGGAAGTATGGTGAAATAAAAAGAAAAGAAGATAAAAAAGTAAGAATAGACCAGGAATCAGTATTCCTGGTCTATTTTTGCAGCCTGAGCGTCTTCTTCTAATTCGTCCGGAATATATTTTCGAAAAACATAGACATAGATGCCGGAAGTGAGATATGCATAAATTCCTATTCCGGAGATCATCATCAAACCAATAAAGGGAGGGAAGGTCAGAGTAAGCAGTACGAATGTGGCGATGATGAAAACTAAAAGCAAAGTAAATAAAAAGTTTGACAGTGACATCAAAAAGGCATTTTTCAGGTTATCAATAATTCGATTTTCAAATTTAGCCTGTACCGGAAAAATATAAAGTACGGTACAGAGGAAGGGAATCAGAAGAATGGAGCAGCTAATAAGCATAAACCTGCCCATGACTCCCCCGGCTGCCATGCCAATACGAAGATCCGTAAAAAGAATAGCGCCCACCAGCAAAATCAAAAGCCAGATCAAAGTAGATTGTTTAAAGTTTGACTTAAATGCCTGAAGGAAGTTCCTGGTGATATAACCTTCATCTCTTCGGATCCTTTTCATACAACAGTAGTACAGGGCAGTGGTGGATGCTCCTATGGTAACGACAGGGAGACTGAAGATAATCCAAAGTACATGAAAAAGTACAATGTCAGCCACAAGATACAGAAATCTGGAAAGCCAGCTATTAAAAGAAAACAGGTTCATATCTTTGTAATACTCCTTTTTGATAAATCTAAAATAGTTTACTTTTATATTATAACTTGTGCCGAAGGAAAAGTCGACAAGAAATAAAATGAAAATTAGACAAAAATATTTAGATACATGTGTAATAATTTACTAAAAACTAAAATAATGATTGCATATCAGTATAAAGAGGTGTAAAATAGAGTACAAGAACCTAATAATATAATAGGGGGATTTGAATATATGAGAGGAAAAAAAATCTGTATTACAGAATACAACAAGCCACTAATAGAACATCGGGCGGATCCGTATGTATTCCGGGCACCAGATGGAACCTATTATTTTATGGGATCCGTACCGGAATATGACAGACTGGCCATTCGTCATGCCGCTACAATTCAGGGGCTGAGGGACGCTGAGGAAAAGACGGTCTGGACAAAGCATGAGAGCGGACCACAGAGTCTGCATATCTGGGCTCCGGAGATTCACTATCTGGATGGCAGATGGTTTATCTACTACGCAGCCAGTGAAGTAGGAAACAAATGGAAATTGCGGCCGTATATTTTGGAGTGTATGGGTGATGATCCAATGGAAGATCCCTGGGAAGAAAGAGGTATGATTCAGCCGGCAGACGGAGATAAATTTAGTTTCCGGGATTTTTCTCTGGATGCGACGATTCTTCAGCATAAGGGAGAGAAATATTTTGTCTGGGCTGAGAAGGTCAATAAAGGAAAGAAGATTTCCAATCTTTACATTGCACGGATGGAGTCGCCATATAAATTAGCTACGGCACAGGTATTGTTAACAACACCGGATTATGACTGGGAGAGAGTGAATTTCTGGGTAAATGAGGGACCTGCCTTTTTGAAGCATGACGGAAAGATATTCCTGACCTATTCGGCCAGCTCTACCGGGGCATGTTACTGTATGGGCATGCTCAGCGTTGATGAAAATGAGGACCTGCTGGATTCGCGCGCATGGAAGAAGGAGAGATATCCGGTTCTGGCAACCGACCCGGAAAAGGGAATCTTCGGCCCCGGACATAATTCCTTTGTAAAAGGAGAGGACGGCGTTACGGATTACTGTATTTATCATGCGCGCCAGTATGAAAAAATTACCGGAAACTCTTTATATGATATTAATCGCCATGCAATGCTTATGAAGGTGACCTTTGATGAGAACGGTTTCCCCGTTTTTGCATATCAGCCAATGAAATGATGAAATGTCCGGACATCCTTGTTTTTACAGGGCTCCGGACATTTTTCATGTTATACCAATATTTTAGATAAAACTAAAGTAAAATACTTTTTCTTTTTTTTTTGTGCATATTAAATAAAATTGGAAAAAAATTACTATGAATAGTTGACAAAAATTTGAAATTAGTTTAGAAAAAATTAAAAAAACATAGACAAATCTAAAATAATCTGTTATGATGAAGCTACAAAAAAACAAGCGTATGGAAAGACACATACGCAAATAAAAGGAGGAACTCATATGAGAAGAAAGAAACTTTTGGCTCTCGGATTAGCAG
>JAUNGM010000058.1 GCA_030524545.1 Eubacteriales bacterium | reverse complement strand
CTTAAATTTTAATATATCCACAAAGCTCTCCAGCCGTGTCTCAATCCCTGCGGTACCATTCTGGGTATCCAGTACAAGGGTCAGCACCGGGAGTTCACGGAACTCGCGGGTGATGATGTCGTTTACCATGGAATCCGGGCCGCAGGGGAATGCGCTGAGCAGTATGATTCCGTCAATTTTATCCCGGTGTATTTGCAGGCTCCCGGCAATTTCACGGTTTAGTTCCCATTTGAGTGTCGGGGAGACTTTCAGGGACTGCTTCAGGGCTTCCTTCCGGTCAGTGATGGAAAGAAAAAAGATATGGACATTCATGCGGGGGATGACTAAAAAAACGCATTTTCAGACATTTTCAGGAAAATGCCTAAAAAGCAGACATAGGGACGGAGTTTGCCCATATGAAAAAGCCCGCCTGGGTTATAGAATACAGACATGAAACAGAAAAGAGGTGAATCCATTGAAAAAACTTCGTATTGCACGGGATGGCTATATTCTGATTTCCATCATTTTTTATATAGCAGGTATTATCTACATGGCTGTGTCACCCGTATCGCCATTAGTGATCTGTATATGCAGCGGAATTATACTGATTGCCTACGGTATCGTTAAGATTATTGGATATTGTTCCGATGATTTGTATGATCTGGCATTTCAATATGACCTTGCCTGCGGGATACTGCTGATTGTGGTGGGGATCATCGTGCTTGGATGTAACTTACGAATCCAGCACTATCTGTCACCGGCTTTGGGGCTTCTAATCCTGCTGGATGCTGTTTTGAAAGTCCAGACATCCAAGGATGCAAAGAAATTTGGATTAGAAACCTGGAACTGGATACTGACATTCTCAATCATTGCAGGTGTTTTCGGAGTTCTGATTATTGTAAAACCGTTTCCGGGAATTCGTCCCAGCCACGTGATTGACGGGTGCGGGTTACTGGTGGAAGGGTTCATGAATCATCTGACGGTCAGGGAAACCGTTAAAATAACGAACGGCGTTTCAGTGCCGGATAAGGAAACAGCAGATGAGTAAGTAAAGTGGACATACCAAATAAAACAACCGGATAAAATAAGGAGGAAAATTACCATGGATGTATCAACAACGATCAAAAAATTTGGTTTGGAGCAGGCGTTTAAGTATCTTTACAAGGACCCGGAGAAGAATCTTCTCAAGATGATGGATTGGGCGGATAAATTTGCAGGGGACGAATTTGTAACCCAGCGGAAAATGGTCCGTGAGGCAATGACCAATCCGGAGCACCCGTATTACGGCTATATCCGTCATATCATTAATGATATTGATCCGCATGTCATGAAAACAACGGCGGTAAATTTCTTTATAAATGCAGCTTTGGTCGGGTGGCCGAAACAGAATGAATGCCGTGAGAAATACGGGTGTAACATTCCCTGGACCATTCTGCTTGACCCTACCAGTGCATGCAACCTGCACTGTACCGGTTGTTGGGCTGCTGAGTACGGTAATAAACTCAACCTGACCTATGATGAAATTGATAGCATCATAGAGCAAGGTAAGGAATTAGGCGTTTATATGTACATATATACCGGTGGAGAGCCGTTGGTACGAAAAAAAGACCTGATCCGCCTTTGTGAGAAACATTCTGATTGTGTATTCCTGTGTTTCACCAATGGAACACTGATTGATGAAGCTTTTGCAGATGAGATGCTGCGTGTCGGGAACTTTGTTCCGGCAATCTCATTGGAGGGATTTGAGACAGCTACTGATTTACGCCGCGGCGATGGTGTATTCAAAAAGGCAACGGCAGCAATGGAGCTTCTTCGGAAAAAGAAACTATTCTATGGTATTTCTTCCTGTTACACCAGCGCGAACTTTGAGTCCATCACGTCAGAGGAATTCTTTGACAGCCTGATTGATCTGGGTGCGTACTTTATTTGGTATTTCCATTATATGCCTGTTGGAAATGACGCATCTCCGGATCTTTTGCCTACACCGGAACAGAGGACGGAAACGTACCGCCGCATCCGTCATTACCGGGCAACGAAGCCGCTGTTTGCTATGGATTTCCAGAATGATGCGGAATATGTAGGCGGATGCATTGCAGGAGGACGCCGTTACTTCCATATCAATGCCAACGGAGATATCGACCCGTGTGTATTCATCCATTACTCTGATTCCAATATCCGGGAAAAGACCATACTGGAGGCGCTGCAGTCTCCGATGATGATGGCATACCACGATAATCAGCCGTTCAATGAAAATATGCTGCGTCCATGCCCTATGCTGGAAAATCCGGAAAAGCTAAGAAGTATGGTGGCGGGAACTGACGCCCATTCCACGGATTTGCAGTCCCCGGAAACAGTAGACCATCTGTGTGCGAAGTGTGACAAATACGCAGAACACTGGAAACCGGTAGCGGATGAACTGTGGAAGGAAAACAGGGCGAATAAAGAAAAAGCGGATAAGTAAGGAGAAGAACATGTTTTTTAGCGGTTCTAAAAGGGAACGGCGGGCAGCGAAGTGGACGATCCAGATAGTGACAGTATGCATTTTGATCTATCTGGGCCTCCGCCATATGGATGCGGTGGCAGGTGCGGCCATGTGGCTGGCAGATCTGTTTGAACCGCTGATACTTGGGATAGTCCTGGCCCTTGTGCTGAATGTTCCAATGTGCCCGATCGAAAGGCGCCTTTTTAAGAAGAAGGAAGGGGTAAAAGCACAAAATGCCAGGCGGGGAACAGCAATTTTGCTGTCTCTCCTTCTGGTATTCGGCATATTCCTTGGGGTTGCCTTTCTTGTGATCCCCGAAGTTCTGGAGGCTGTACCTCTGGTAAATGACAGCATACTTGGCATCGTTAGCCAGGCCGCATTACAGGAAAATGCAGCAGGGCAGGATGGGTTTTCACTGGCAGCCCTGCTTTCGCAGATTGATATCGACTGGAATGGGGTAAAGAACGCTATAAGCGCATGGCTTACAGAGAGCCGAAGCAGTGTCATGGAGTATGTGATAGGGGTGGCCGCAAAGGCCAGCAGCGCTTTGATGAATATTGCAATTGGGCTGGTTTTCTCGGTCTATATTTTATACAGCAAGGAAAAACTCAAAGGGCAGGTAAAGAGGTTGGTCAGAGCATGGCTTCCCGAACGGGTGGGGGATGGATTAACCCATGTGGCGTCTGTCTGCGGCAAGTCATTTAAGAATTTTATTGTGGGGCAGACTGTGGAAGCAATTATCCTTGGCACACTCTGCACAGCAGGAATGTTCCTTCTGCGTTTGCCGTATGCACCAATGGTGGGAGCCTTAGTCGGCGTAACTGCGCTCATCCCGATTGTCGGGGCCTGGACCGGTATGATCGTTGGCTCTTTTATCATCCTGACCGTTGAGCCTTTTAAGGCGCTGGTATTTTTGATTTTTATTAATGCGTTACAGCAAGTGGAAGGAAATATCATATATCCCCGTGTTGTCGGGTCTTCGATAGGCCTGTCGGCCATATGGGTATTGGCAGCGATTACAATCGGCGGACGTCTGGCAGGGCCAATCGGAATGTTCCTTGGGGTTCCCGCCGCATCTGCACTTTATACGCTCTTAAAGGAAGCCACTATATGGAGAGAACATTGTTCTCCAAGAGTTGTAAAAAGAATATCAGCAAAGTGAAAGGGTGCAGGAATAGGAAATACATTATTTACTTTCTGGAATTAAGGAGATAGATATGGAACACGAAAAACGTTTATTTACATCCGAGTCCGTTACAGAGGGACATCCGGATAAAATGTGTGATGCAATTTCAGATGCGGTATTGGATGCACTGCTTGAACAGGATCCAATGAGCCGCGTAGCATGTGAGACAGCTGCTACTACAGGTCTGGTACTGGTAATGGGGGAGATTACTTCCAATGCATATGTGGACATACAGAAGGTTGTCCGGGATACAATCCGTGGGATTGGATATACCAAAGCAGAGTATGGTTTTGATGCAGATACCTGTGGTGTCATTACTGCTATTGATGAGCAGTCTTCCGATATCGCCATGGGTGTAGACAAGGCACTGGAGGCCAGAGAAAATGCTATGTCTGATGATGAGATTGAAGCTATCGGGGCAGGCGATCAGGGAATGATGTTTGGCTATGCATCCAATGAGACGGAAGAATACATGCCGTATCCCATTTCACTGGCTCACAAGCTGGCGCTTCAGCTTACAAAAGTACGCAAAGATGGTACGCTGCCATATTTAAGGCCTGATGGAAAAACACAAGTTTCTGTAGTGTATGATGAAAAAGGCAGACCGGTAAGGTTGGATGCGGTGGTGCTTTCTACCCAGCATGACCCGGAAATTTCCCAGAAGCAGATTCATGAGGATATCAAGAAACATGTATTTGATGTAATTCTTCCTCCAAATATGATAGATGAGGATACGAAGTTTTTTATTAATCCTACAGGCCGTTTTGTTATCGGAGGCCCTCATGGGGACAGTGGCTTGACAGGCCGTAAGATTATTGTAGATACCTACGGCGGATACGCAAGACACGGTGGAGGCGCTTTTTCCGGAAAAGACTGTACCAAAGTAGACCGCTCTGCTGCCTATGCGGCACGTTACGCAGCGAAGAACGTAGTAGCCGCAGGATTGGCTGAGAAATGTGAAATCCAACTTTCCTATGCCATCGGTGTGGCAAAACCCACCTCGGTTATGGTGGATACTTTTGGAACCGGAAAACTTCCGGATGAAAAGATTACAGAGATTGTACGTGAAAACTTTGACCTTCGCCCGGCAGGAATCATCAAAATGCTGGACTTGAGAAGGCCGATCTACAGGCAGACAGCTTCCTATGGACATTTTGGAAGAAATGACCTGGACCTTCCCTGGGAGAAGCTGGATAAGGTTGAAGTATTAAAGAAATATCTATAATTTTATGTATATATTTTTTGGTAACAATAGGTAATCTGGTGACAGGAGGGAAATTTGTATGAATGTTGCAATTGTAACAGACAGCAACAGTGGTATTTTTGAGAAAGAAGGCTGGGAACTGGATGTCCATGTGATACCGATGCCGGTAGTGATAGAAGGGAAGACCTATTATGAGGGGATTGACTTGACTCATGAGGAATTTTACCAATGTCTCCTGGAACACAGGGAGGTTTCCAGTTCTCAGCCGTCACCCGGTGATGTGACAGAGGTATGGGGCAGCCTGTTATCCTCTGGTTATGATGAGATTTTATATATTCCCATGTCAAGTGGCCTGAGCGGCTCCTGCCAGACTGCCCGGATGCTGGCGGAGGATTATGGCGGGAAAGTCCAGGTAGTCAATAACCGCCGGATATCCGTAACACAAAGGCAGTCCGTACAGGATGCACTTGCGTTAAGGAAAGCTGGATATACGGCAGGGGAGATGAAAGAAACGCTGGAGCAGAATGCCTATGAATCTATTATCTATGTTGGTGTGGAGACATTGGAATATCTAAAAAAAGGAGGACGTATCACCCCGGCAGGTGCGGCGATGGGAACGCTGTTAAGTATCAAGCCGCTCCTTATCATTGAAGGGGAACGGCTGGATGCTTATGCGAAGGTGCGTGGAACCAGAAACTGCAAAAAGCGCCTGCTTACGGAAATGAAAAAGAGTGTGGATGAATTTCACAGAAATGGCGATGAGATATATGTTGGAGTTGCTGGAAGCTTCAGTAAGAAAGAAGAACATCAGGAGTGGCTGGAAATGGCCAGGGAGGTTTTTGCAGGAGAGGATATTAAGTATGATCCGCTGACCTTTAGTATTGGGTGCCATGTGGGACCGGGGGCTTTTGGGATGGGCATCAGTAAAAAAATCAGAGGTTTTGAAAAATGAAAGCACTGCGCTTTTGCAGTGCTTTCAAATATTAGTGCTTATTCGATATGGATGCTGCTGATTTCAGGAAAGCCTGTTGGCCTGAACCGCTAAGAAGATCCGTAATGCGTTCAAATGCTTTAAGGAGGTCATACCCCATTCCGTTTTCCAGCCAGTCCAGGAAAATGCCCACAAGAGTGCATTTATAAAACCGGATCAGCAGTTTCTTGTCTTCCGGTGGAAGTGTCAGACCTGCAGTGACAGTTTCAATGTATTGGGTGATGGTATAAAGGCAAATCCGTTCCAACTGTATAACAAATGTTTCGCGCTGGGCGGAACGGTAAATATGGAGCAGTGCTTTCTTTTTTTTCAAGCAGTGCTCGGCAAGCGGCGCAAGACAGTCAAATGGTGAGCCGAATTGGCTGTAGGTCTGGATAATCAGATCGGCATCCTTTTTAATCGTGTATTCCAGAAGCTCCGGAATGTCATGAAAATGGTAATAAAAGGTGTTTCGGTTGATCTGGCAGCGGTCTACGATGTCTTTTACAGTGATTTTGTTGTAGGGGCCTTCTTCCAGCAGCTGCCAGAAAGTTTCAATAATTGCTGTTTTGGTACGATTCATATATATCAACTCGCATTACACTTTTTTTCAGTATAACACAAAATGCCGTGAAAAACAAAAAATTTGTCGAAGAATTTGTCGAAGGTTCCATAAAGCGGTTTTTACAGAAGGGCGGTGATTATTATGGAGGGACAAAAGTACAAAAAAGCTGTCATCAATCTGGTCACAGTTATCATTCTTTTTGCATTGGTATTTTTAGTGTTCCGTAAGGATTACCGTGCCATACTGGAATGCCTGCGCAATGTTTCTGTCTGGGGGCTGCTCCTGGTTTTGGGGCTGGACATGGGGTATCAGTTTATCGGGTCTGTTTCACGGCTTACGCTTGTCCGTACACGCCTTCCGTCATTTAGCCTGAAACAGGCAGCGGGAATTACCTTTCTCGGGATATTTGGAAGTGTTTCCACTTTTTCAGCAGGGATCATACCGATGCAGAGCTACTACCTTTACCAGTGCGGCGTTCCGGCAGGCAGCGGTATTGGGATGATGATACTGGAATACGTGTTCCACAAGATAACGGTATTCCTTTATGCGGCAGTTATGATGCTTGCATACGGCACGTGGATAAAAGAAACTGTGCCGGAGCTGACAAAATACATTTATCTGGGATTTGCTGTTTGTGCCCTGATCATTACCGTCCTTATTCTGATCTGTACCTGGGGAATGTTGCAAAAACTTGTGCTGCTGGCAATTAGAAAATTGCCGGATACAGGCCGATGGGAAGAACGTAAGGCGGTATGGCACGATAATTTGGAATCCCTGTACCGGGAATCCAGGAACATGCTGAAAAACCGCGCCTGCTGTCTGAAACTGGTTTTTCTGGATGCACTGAAACTGTCATGCCTTTATATGATCCCATTTTTGTGCATAAGGCGGATGGGACTTTCCGGGATAACGATTATGGAATCACAGGCAATGTCAGCCATTATGGTACTGCTGGTAGGAGTGCTGCCAAGCGTCGCAGGAATCGGGCCGACAGAGGCTGCATTTCTGCTTCTTTATTCCGCTTGTATTGGACGTATCCCGGCATCCGCAGCACTGATTTTATATAGAACAGCTACATATTTTTTTCCTTTCCTGATAAGCATCGGGGTGTTTTTTAAGATTGAGAAGAAAGTAACAGATGGGCTGGAAGAAAAGATTGGAGGAACAAAATGAAAACGGGAGTAGTTGATGTTGGAGGCGGCCTGAGAGGTATTTACGCAGCAGGAGTGTTTGATTATTGTCTGGATGCCGGGATTCGGTTTGATGTTTGTAACGGTGTTTCTGCAGGAAGCGCAAACATTGCCTCTTATCTGGCGGGACAGAGAGGGCGGAATTATCAGTTCTATTCTGAATATTCGTTCCGGAAGAAATATATGAGTTTTCGGAACTTTGTTTTCAAAAGATCCTACATTGATATGGACTACCTGTATGGGACGTTAAGTAATTCCACAGGAGAGAACCCGCTGGATTATCCGAAAATAGTCCGTAATCCGTCAGAAATGCTGGTAGTAGCATCGAACGCACAGACAGGGAAAGCAGCTTATTTTAATAAAAATGATTTAAAACAGGATGATTACAGTATTTTAAAGGCATCCTGTTCCATCCCATTTGTGTGCAGGCCTTATGAAATAGAAGGTGTACCCTATTATGACGGGGCATTAAGTGATCCGGTTCCGGTAGAAAAAGCATTTCAATACGGTTGTGATAAAGTAGTAGTTATTTTGACCAAACCGGAAGATTTTATCAGGGATCCGAAGAAGGATGAGAAATTTGCAAAGCGGATTCAGAAAAAATATCCGGTATCCGCAGAGAACCTCAGGCAAAGGGCGGAAAAGTATAACCGGGAAGTTGCACTGGCGAAGCAGTACAGGGATCAGGGGCGGGTTTGGATTATAGCTCCCGATGATACCTGTGGGGTAGATACCCTGACAAGAGACCGGGAAGCCCTGAAGTGTTTTTATAAGAAAGGTTATAAGGATGCACAAACGATCCAGGATTTTTTAAAACCGGCAGGTAATCAATGAAAGCGATGCGGATGACCTTTTAACTAGGTTGTTGAAACGTTTTATATAAATTGTCAATTTAAATTTACAGGAGGAATTATTATGAGCGATAACCAAAGTGGTGGCATATCATGGCATTCAGAGACGGCGGGGCAGGTAGTACATACGTTGAAAAGCAGTGCAGACGGACTGAGCGATGAGGAAGCCCGAAGTCGCCTGCAAAAGTATGGGAAAAACGAGCTGCATAAAAAGAAAAAGAAGACGATAGGCAAAATGCTTCTGGAACAGATCACGGATGTTATGGTACTGATTCTTGTTGGAGCGGCAGTTTTGTCCATGTTGCTGGGAGAATGGGCAGAGGCTATTGTGATTTTCACCATCATCGTGGTAGATGCAGTCATTGGGGTAATCCAGGAGAACAAGGCATCCAATGCACTGGAGGCATTGAAGCAGATGAGTGCGCCCACAGCATGCGTGCGCCGGAACGGCGAAGAAAGCATTATCCCAGCCAGCGAGATTGTCCCAGGTGACATTGTCATCTTGGAAGATGGAGCGATTGTTCCGGCAGATCTTCGCCTGATCCGGGAAAACCGGCTTGCGGTACAGGAGGCATCCCTGACAGGGGAGTCCATTCCGGTGGAGAAAGACAGCGAAACAATTCTTCCGGCGGACGAACCTCTTGGAAGCAGGGTAAATATGGCGTATACATCTTCGATTGTCATGTATGGCAACGCGGAGGGGATCGTTGTCGGAACGGGTATGAATACGGAGGTTGGACGGATTGCCGGTATGCTGGAGAACCAGGATGAGCTTGATACTCCGCTAAAGTGCAAATTAGATGCGGTGGGTAAAACGCTGAGTCTCGTGGGGCTTGTGGTCTGCGTGGTAATCTTTGTAATCGGTTCCCTTTATGGCCGTCCCTGGATACCGCTTTTAATGACCGCTGTTTCCCTTGCGATTTCTATTATTCCGGAAGGGCTTCCGGCGACTGCGACAATCGTTATGGCCCTTGGCGTGCAGCGTATGGCAAAACAGAACGCAATCATCCGTAAGCTCCCGGCTGTGGAGACACTGGGCAGTGCCACAGTAATCTGCTGCGATAAAACGGGCACTCTCACGCAGAACCGCATGACTGTTACTCATGTGGCGTTTGAAAAATCCTTTCAAAACGGGAATGCTTCATCTGTGGATACGATCCAGGAATTTCAGGGAGAAAATGCAGAACTTCTCAAGATAGCAGCCCTGTGTAATAATGCATCCTTGAATCCGGATTGTCCGGGGGAGATCATTGGCGATCCGACGGAAGGTGCCCTGCTCACCCTTGCGGGAAAGTATGGGTTTGACACTGATCTTCTGGAAAAAAGAATGCCAAGAGTGTTTGAGCAGCCCTTTGATTCCATCAGAAAGCGTATGACTACCGTACATAAAAATGATGGGGAGATTGTTGCTTACACAAAAGGCGCAGTGGAGGAAATGCTTCCGCTTTGTTCCAGTATCGTAACAGAGCAGGGAATCCGACCGATGACCGAAACGGACCGGAAACAGATTTTAGATCTTTGCATGAAAATGTCGGAGGAAGCACTCCGTGTCCTTGGGTTTGCAAAACGGACACTTTCCTGTATTCCAACGGATGAAAATGAGAATGTGGAAGAAGATATGACTTTCGTGGGAATGACAGGAATGATCGATCCCCCGCGTAAAGAAGTCATCCAGGCAGTGGAAACCTGCCACGGGGCAGGAATCCGTGTAATCATGATCACTGGCGACCACAAGGTGACTGCTCTTGAAATTGCAAGGCAGCTCCATATTTTCCAGGAAGGGAATACAGTGGTTACAGGCCCGGAGCTGGATGAAATGACGGATGAACAGCTAAGGGAAGCCGTAAAGACGGCGGCTGTTTTTGCCCGTGTTTCCCCATCGGATAAACTGCGTATCATCAAAGCGTTACAGAGCAATGAAGAAGTGGCGGCTATGACCGGAGACGGTGTCAATGACTCTCCGGCACTTAAGGCAGCTGATATCGGTATCGCAATGGGAAAATCCGGCACGGATGTGGCAAAGGATGCTTCGGATATGATACTGATGGATGATAATTTCACAACCATTGAGTATGCTATCCGGGAAGGAAGGCGCATTTACCGTAACATCCAAAAAGTGATCCAGTTTTTGCTTGCCGGAAATATTGCTGAGATTCTGACTTTGTTTATTGCCACTTTAATTAACTGGGACGCACCAATCCTGGCAGTTCAGATTTTATTGGTCAACCTGATCACAGACACGCTTCCGGCACTGGCTCTTGGAGTCGATCCGGCAGAAAAGAATATCATGAAGTATAAGCCGGTGAAATCAGGCACGCTTTTTGAACGTGGATTGATTGTAAGGGTATGCCTGCATGGAGCGTTTATTTCGGCAGCGACAATCGGGGCGTTTCAGGTTGGTGTACATATGGATGGGTATGAAGCCGGAATGACAATGGCATTCCTTGTCCTGGCAATTTCACAGCTGCTGCATGCACTGAACCAGCGTTCCAATACGGAATCTATCTTTTCAACTGGAAATGGACATAATCCGCATTTATTTAACTCTATTGCAGGCTCTGCGCTTGTACTGGCGATTGTTTTGCTGGTACCGTATCTGCGGACTATATTCAGTCTGACAATGATCACTGCAAAAGAATGGGGAGTTGTAGCCCTGTTTTCCGTACTTCCTCTGGCTGCAGTGGAATTGACGAAGGTATTCATCCGTTTGAGCAGGAAAATATAGACCCCAGCAAACAGAATGGAGGGAACATAAGATGAATGAAGTAAAAACACCGAAAAAGCCGATCCTCTTTTATTATGGTATTGCATTACTGGTTCTGATGCTTTTTAATTTTTGGCTAATGCCGCACATTGTCCAGATGCAGGTGAAGGAAGTGGATTATGGGACGTTTATGTCCATGATCGAGGAAGAAAAGATCGGACGCGTAGAAATTCAAGATAACAAGATCATCTTTACGGACAAAGAAGACAGTATGATCTATAAAACCGGTCTTATGAATGACCCGGAGCTTACCATGCGGCTGTATCAATCCGGCGCAAAATTTGCCAGTGAGATCATAGAACCGACATCTCCGCTTTTAAGCTTTCTCTTAACATGGATTCTGCCTCTGTTGGTTTTCTTTGGCATTGGACAGTATATGACAAAGAGAATGATGAAAAATATGGGCGGCGGGAACTCCATGATGTTCAATATGGGGAAAAGCAATGCCAAGGTTTATGTGAAATCCTCTGATGGAATTAAATTTTCAGATGTCGCCGGTGAGGATGAGGCAAAAGAAAATCTGACGGAGATTGTGGAATACCTGCACAATCCGGGAAAATATAAGGAAATCGGAGCTTCCATGCCAAAGGGAATCCTGCTTGTAGGCCCTCCCGGAACAGGAAAAACAATGCTTGCCAAAGCAGTGGCCGGTGAAGCAAATGTACCGTTTTTCTCCATGTCCGGTTCAGAGTTCGTTGAGATGTTTGTCGGTATGGGGGCCTCAAAAGTCAGGGATCTGTTTAAGCAGGCTAAAGAAAAAGCCCCCTGCATTGTATTTATTGATGAGATTGACGCGATCGGAAAGAAGCGGGATGGACAGGTTGGCGGAAATGATGAGCGTGAGCAGACCTTAAACCAGCTTTTGACGGAAATGGATGGATTTGAAGGGAATAACGGAGTGATTATTCTGGCCGCTACCAATAGGCCGGAATCCCTGGACCCGGCATTGCTGCGTCCTGGGCGGTTTGACAGACGGGTTCCGGTGGAGCTGCCTGATTTAAAAGGCAGAGAGGAAATCTTAAAAGTTCATGCAAAAAAGATAAAGGTTGGCCAGGATGTAGACTTTACAAAGATTGCCCGTATGGCGTCCGGTGCTTCTGGTGCGGAGCTCGCTAACATTGTCAATGAGGCAGCACTGCGCGCAGTGCGTGATGGAAGAAGCTACGCAACTCAGGCGGATCTGGAGGAAAGCATTGAAGTGGTAATCGCAGGTTATCAAAAGAAAAATGCAATCCTTACCGATAAGGAAAAGCTGATTGTTTCCTATCACGAGATTGGTCATGCCCTGGTGGCAGCAAAACAGACGCACTCTGCGCCAGTACAGAAGATCACGATTGTTCCCCGGACCTCCGGCGCACTTGGATATACGATGCAGGTGGAGGAGGGCAACCATTATCTAATGACAAAGGAAGAGATTGAAAATAAGATCGCAACGTTCACTGGTGGACGTGCAGCAGAAGAAGTAGTATTTGGTTCCGTCACAACCGGTGCCTCCAATGATATTGAACAGGCAACCAAGCTGGCCCGTGCGATGATAACCAGATATGGGATGAGCGATGACTTCGATATGGTCGCAATGGAAACCGTATCCAACCAATATCTGGGTGGGGATACTTCTCTTGCATGTTCCGCCCAAATGCAGGCAAAAATTGATGAGCAGGTGATAGAGCTTGTGAAATCCCAGCATGAAAAGGCGGTACAGATTTTGCTGGATAATCGCAGTAAGCTGGATGAATTGGCAAATTTCCTGTATGAGAGGGAAACGATTACCGGGGAGGAATTTATGGGGATTCTGGAATCCTCATAAGAAGTAAGGAGGAAAAGTATATGAGTACGTGGCAGGAATTATTAAATAACAGTATTCGTGATATCGAAAAATTAAAAGAAGTATTGCAACTGACAAATGAAGAAGCAGAACAGATGACAAGAATTGCCCGGAAATATCCGGTTTGTGTTAATCCATATTATTTGGGTTTGGTGAATATGGAAGATAGAAATGATCCTATTCGGAAAATGTGTATTCCGGATATCCGGGAATTTTCAGAGGGCGGGCAAAAGGATACCAGCGGAGAAGCTGATAACACTGTAATGAAAGGAATGCAGCACAAATATAGGCAGACAGCACTTATATTGTCTACAAATCAATGTGCTATGTACTGCCGTCATTGTTTCAGAAAGCGGATGGTGGGACTGTCTTCTGAAGAAGTAGCCAGCCAATTGCCAGTGATGGCGGATTATGTCAGAAACCATCCTGAAATCAATAATGTGCTGATTTCAGGTGGAGATGCATTCTTGAATTCCTCTGATTTGATAGAAAAGTATCTGGTATATTTTTCAAATATTCCCAGTCTTGATTTTATCCGTTTTGGGACAAGGGTTCCGGTTGTTTTGCCCCAGAGAATTATTCAAGATGAAAGATTGTTGAGACTGCTTGCCATATATGGGGAGGAGAAACAGATTATTATTGTTACCCAGTATAACCATCCAAGAGAACTGACGCCGGAGTCTGTGAAGGCCATCAGGAAGCTGCGGGACGCAGGGTGCATTGTTAGAAATCAGACGGTTTTGTTAAAGGGGGTTAATGATAACGCAAAAACCATGGCCCAGCTCATGAATCGGTTGGTTTCCTATGGTGTGATACCATATTATATTTTTCAGTGTCGGCCTGTAGAGGGAGTCCAGAATCAGTTTCAGGTGCCGCTTCTGGATGGAATTGAACTTGTCAACGAAGCTAGAAAGTCTATGAATGGACAATCCAAGAGTGTGCGGTATGTATTATCACATCCGACGGGTAAGATTGAACTGATTGGAAAAGATGAAACTCAGAAAGTGATATTTAGGTACCATCAGGCAAAATGCGATGAAGATCAGTCAAGAATATTTTACATGAAAATTGGCCAGAAGCAATGCTGGCTGGAGGATATTCCGGAATAAATAGTATAATTCAAACGATAATATGTTAGTTCATAATTTTGAGTTTTGAAATTCATTTACAGCTTTAATGGGAGGGTTGTGAGGTTCAGCATGAAAAGGCAGTAAAAAGGAAACCATGACCGGAAAGGGTTATGAGAATTCTTTGAAAATAAATTAAATTGTGAATGATACAGTTTTGAACATTAAGCTTTATCGGTTAAAAGGAATTAAATAATCTACGCCATAAACCAGCCGTATAACGCAGAGTAAAAATCTTTATAAACCTATGAAGTGTAGGCAAAAACATAGAGAGTAACATAAAAAGTATGGACGAAAGAAAAAGAACAGATGTTCTGAAAGTGTCTATACTTTTTATTTTATTTATGCTATACTTTTTAGTGACTTTCCGTAATGCCATTTCCACCTGATGTTATCTGGTGTTGCGGCGTTTCAAAAAACGGGTTTTAGTGACTTTTTTCCGGGTCACTGGAAAGGAAAAATGCACTTATGAATAATCAAGGATATTCGCAATCCGCTTCGCTGCTTTCAAATTACACTCAGAATTTCAGCCCACCGGCGACCAGCCGCAGGCCATTGAGGCCCTCGTCAAAGGCTTCAAAGAAGGCAACCAATGCCAGACTTTACTAGTATAACTCACTTTAAATAGCAAACTGTTTGAATATATGTTTTTGCTA